>JABDFR010000058.1 GCA_013286465.1 Acidobacteriota bacterium
TTGATTGGTATTCTGTATAGGCTTCCTGAGATTCTCGTCACCAGACCGGTTGCCGTCCCGGACGCGGTGCCGGTGCCCGCCGTGTCGCGAGGATTCGTCGAACAGTTCGTGCCGTAAAGGAGCGATTGCTATTGTGCGGGATTGACGGGATTGCCGCTCGTTCCCTGACTCCAGCGCAAATTTCCGCCTGCTGCGCGATGACTGCGCGATTGGCTCATCGCGGACCCGACAGCAGCGGCGTGGAGGCGATCGGGAATTGCGTTCTGGGCAATACGCGGCTGGCAATTCTGGATTTAAGCGAGCGCGGCCGGCAACCCATGGCCAATGCCGATCGCTCGTCGTGGATTGCTTACAACGGCGAATGCTACAACGCCCATGAATTGCGCGAGTGGCTCACGGCGCGGGGACGCAGTTTTCATTCGGGCACCGATACCGAAGTCGTGCTTCAGCTGTACGATGAGATGGGCGATGCTTGCGTCGAGCGGTTGCGCGGCATGTTTGCTTTTGCGATTTGGGATGCTGCGAAGAATCGACTGCTTCTTGCGCGCGACCGGCTGGGCATCAAACCGCTGTATTACGCGCTAACTGCTGATGCGATTGTCTTTGCCTCGGAAATCAAAGCGCTTCTTGCTTCCGGAGTTGTCTCTCCGCGTATTGCGCCGCATGGTGTTCGAGCGTTCTTGCAGCTTGGCCATATTCCTGCCCCGTGGACTGCGATTGACGGCGTTCAGCCGCTTGAGCCGGGCCATTGCGCCGTTTGGCAGGATGGCAAGTTTAAAAAGAGCGGCTATTGGGAATTGAAGGCACACGCGAACGGATCGGGCGTAACGAGTACAGACGAACCACAGAGCCAGTCCAAAGACCCCCATTTCGACCACGATAGATCCCCACCCTGATTCCACAGCAACTTCCGGCTTCTTCTGTTTGAAGATTTTCGCGACGTATTGAGCGCCGAGGGATGCGGTGCCGGTGCCGTAACCCATCGCCCAGTGGGGCGTCGAGAACGCCAGCAGGAAATTGTGGATGGGATAGTCCAAAGTGCGATTAGCCAACTCGGAAGTAGTGCTGCGCGGATCGAGGGTCTCCGAGTAATAATCCCAACGGGAGCCGATTTCTTTAGGAAATACGAGCGCGAGGATGGCCAAGGCCATGGCCATAATGATCGCGCTACGGCGGATGGCCTTCAACATTCGATAGACCTGTCTCGTTCTCCACGGCGCGCCCCAGAGAAACATCACGCTCATGCAAACCGCGCTGCCCGAGCTCAGCATCAGAGTGCCTCGCGAGCCACAGAGCCCGATGGCCGCCGCAATCACACCGAGCCCCGCGAATACGATCCAACGCCTTCTAGCGCCGCGCAACAGAAAGTAACCTGCAGTTCCCATCCCGAGCACCGACACGGAGAAAAGATATCCGCTGAAGCGCCCCGCGCTGACGAACACCGACGAGGGTAGATGAATTAACTGGTGAGTGATGGGCGTAAATTTGGTCAAATCACCCAGTTCGCGGATTTCAGAAGCCAGCGTTGCGGGATTCAAAAACTGCGGCCCGACGATCGACTGAATCACTCCCAATCCCGCGACCGCTCCGGCCAAAATCACGCTGAACATGAGAAATTCCCGCAGATCTTCATCCGTCCGAATCAACGCATATCCCACGAGCATCAGCGGCGCGTAGAAGAAATCAATCTTGAGCCCGAGCATGCCATACAGATAGCTGGGCGAATTCGGGTTAAGGACTTGGATTACCGCCCACCAGAGAAACAGGCTTAGCGGCACCAGAAACGGAGGACGAAAAATTCGATCCCTTTTGTTTCGCACGGAAATGTATAGGGAGAAGTAAATCAGCAGCACCAGGAAGTCTTTGGCAAAGTAAATCAGCATGTTGTTG
This sequence comes from Acidobacteriota bacterium, assembly GCA_013286465.1. GTDB lineage: Bacteria > Acidobacteriota > Terriglobia > Acidiferrales > UBA7541 > Palsa-147. The sequence goes on from JABDFR010000058.1 coordinate 1,891, forward strand.
CCGAGATACTTGCGAATGAGGTCTTCGGATACCACCCAAACGAGGAAAATGTAAAAACCGGTGCGCCAATTGCGCAGAATCGCCACGCTGGCGACCGCGACGGCGGCCGCTACGAAGAGATACTCGACTTGTTTGAGATCTTCCCCGACGATCCAACCGCCAATTTCGTAGGCGAGAAGCAGGCTAAGAGCTACCAGGCCCAGACCGACGACGGTCTGCTGATTGATGGATGTGGCGCGCAGATTCAACAGTGCACCGATTTAAAGGGCCGAATTGAGAACACCATTTCCGACGCTTGATTATCACCGACTGCCGCTGCGCGCCGCAAGCGCCATCCGGAGAGCGACTTCAACCGGCACGCTTGTGCCGGGAGGTGAGGCCGAAGCCCGAGCGCGCGCGCACTGGCGGACGAACGCGTTCCGGCGTCTCCAAAATCCTACAATAAAGTTCGATGTGTTCATCTACCATGCGCTGGGATGTGAAATGCTCGAGAGCGCGGGTTCGAGCGGCCCGGCCGAGCCGTACGCGCAATTCCGTGTCGCTCAGCACGCGCCGCAAGCAGTTTGTAAGTGCAGCGACGTCGCCAGGAGGGAATTTCAGGCCTGCTTCGCCAACGATTTCGCCCAGTCCGCCGATATCTGCGGCGATGACGAGCCTCCCGAGCATCATTTGCTCTATGGCCACCTGCCCGGCAGTTTCCTCTGCCACGGATGGCAGGACAACAGCCGCGGCGCCCGATACCGCAGCTTCGAGCGCGGCGCCTTTCAATGTGCCCGTGAACTCGAGCTGTTCCCTCAGATGCAGAGCCCACGCAAGAATGGCGAGCCTTGCTCGCTCCGGACCGTCACCGATGATCCGCACACGAAAGTAGATATCCTCGGCCGCGAGTTCTGCGGCTGCGTGAAGCAGCGTCGCGACGCCTTTTTCGCTGGTGAGCCGGCCCACGAACACGAAGAGCGGCGCATCTGGGCGCGAGTCTGACGATGCATATAAGTACGATCGCGGGATATCGACGTCCATTGGGATCGAGCTTTCCTGCGGCGCACTGTAAATCGTCGTAGTCCGCGGCAGTTCGAGGCGCTCCTTTACGTGCTCACTAACCGCGACGTTGGCAGCGACGCGCCGGCATAGCCATAGCCGCGGATATGCGACCGCCACGCTAATCAGTCCTCGCAGCAACCCTGATTTCGCCGCGCGGCACCGCACGCAATCACTTGCGTCTCCAGATGCGAATGAATTGCAGCAAACGCGTTGATCCACGAAATGAACAAGCGACCCGTCCGGACAGACGGACTGATAGCCGTGATGAACAATCACGGCTTTCTTGTGCAGGAGCCAGGCCAATGTGAGGGGAAGCAGCGCCGGGCCAGCCAAATGTACGATGTCAGAGTTCCAGACCAGACGCAGCAGCTCGAGAAAGCCGACATTGCCGACGACGCGAAACGAAGTGTCTGCGCCGGGGTCTTCGCTCGCCGGCGTGGGTGTGGCGACGGTCACCTCGATTTCGTCATCACGGCTCCGACTTGATTCTTCAGCCAGGCCGCGAGCCAGTGTATTCGTGACGCTCTGTACGCCTCCAACCGACGCAGTCCACAGACTTGAATAAATAAGGATGTTCATGTGACGCACCTTTAGCAAACAGGGATTTACAAAACGTTTGAGAGACAATCGAAAACCGGCGCATCGCGCAGGCAAGAAACGCTGTCGGCAAAAATGCCAGGGGCAGGAACTCTGATGTAAATAGGGCGAGAGCGGCGACACTCGTCCGCAAACACACACGCACGCTTTCCGGCATTTTGTGGACTCCTAACGGGCTTGCCGGCCACGTATCTGAAGTAAGAGCGAGTGTTCTACTCTGAGCCGCTACGGTTGTAAACATGCGAAACTACTATCGGTATTTACCGCGGGATTTAAACTTTTCTTGCTAGTACTACGATGTCGGCTGGGCTGAAATCACCCTTCTGCCGGCGATGCGAATCTAGGAGCAGATCGAAATAGCTGACCCAGGCGACCAGAAACGGCGCGGGAATATGCAGCGTGTTCCGCCACCAGCGAATGAGTTGATCCGCGAGGCGCGAAAATTTAAATTGCGCGTAAGCGGTGCACTGCACTTTGAACCCCGCGTCTGTCAGGAGACTTTGTAGTTCGGGAAGCGTATAACCCTCGCGCTTATGGCCGAATTCATCGGCGTCGATCTCGCCCGGTGGCACGGGCACGGAAAGAACCAGCTTTCCGCCCGGCCTCAAAATTCGCCCGATGTCACGCAGTGCCGCGGAATCATCGGACAGATGTTCCAGGACTTCCAAAAACAAAACCGTATCGAGAGAAGCATCGCGAAAAGGAAGCTGGTCAACACGCATCACCACGGGTGCCAGGTTCTTTTCCCCGGCGTGACGCGCGTAGGTTCGGCGCAGCGACTCGCGATCCACATCGGCGGCAAATACGAACCTCGCATGTCGGCAGGCGTACCGGATAAAGACGCCCGGGCCGCACCCGATGTCCGCGATCCGGCCGAGATCGCTGCCCAGAAATTCGTACACGAACTTGAATTTTGTCGCGCGCTGCTCGGCTACCACGTCCGCGATGAAGAAATGATAGAGCCGCCAGGTCCAATAGCGGTTTGAAAGAGGCGAAGGTACCCTTCGTCGTGCCGAAGGAAGTGCAGTCGCGGCCGTTCCAGCAATTTTCGCCCACCGAACGCCAGCCATAACCACCGCGCATACTTCTAGTGTTGTCTTGAGGCGCCAGACGCGAAACCTTCGCTACGCGAAGACGCAGCAGCGTCCGGCATTTTGTGGGCTCACTCCGAAGTTTTGCCGCCCAACTTGCGAAAATGCGCAGTGTTCTCTACTACGAGGCGGGGGCGAGCGTAAATCCGAACAAATACTTACGAATTAACAGTCACATGCGGAGAATGCGGAGACGCCGCGACGCGAAGCTAGCCGGATGGCAACATCTGGCGAGGCAGCTTGCAGGCCAGCGTGCAAATCAATTCCGCTCCGGCCATTCAGCCAAGAAGCGGGAAGTTAGCCGTTCGTCATCGAGCTGTTCAAGCTGGTAGCCAAGCTCGCGCAGAGTTGCGGGTGTCACAATTCAGTCTTTGCACTTCATTCACGAGCGGCTCCCGTCTCGTGTACGAGCCGACCGTAAAGGTGAAGGTGCTGCTCCGTCATATTTTCTTTCCGGAAGACTTTCGTGGCCCGTTGCCGGGCCACCTCTCCTACGGAATTGATTAAATCCGGGTTCTCAATCACGCGCCGCATGCAGTCGGCCAGCGCATCCGTATCGTCAGGAGGAAACTTTAGCCCCACATTTCCGACCATCTCTCCGAGTCCGCCAATATCGGCCGCGATCACAAGTCCACCTCGCATCATTGGCTCGATCGCCGCAAGACCCGCGGCTTCCTCCCATCGCGAGGGGATCACACTGACCGAGACGTCTGCGAGCAAATCGCGAAGGTCGCCAGCCTGGCGATAACCGAGAAACTCGATCCAGTCTCCGAAATGCAATTCCTCGGCGATATGTTCAAGCGCTTTTCTCTCTGGCCCGTCGCCGATAACCTTCAGGCGAAAGGCATGGCCGCTTTGTTTTAGCTTTCCAGCGGCGTGCAGCAAAAGATCAACGCCCTTTTCCGGGACCAAGCGCCCGAGATAAGCGAAGCAGAGGGGTTTCCGGGAGACCTGATGCACGGGCGCAGGCGCAAGTGGGTCCTCGATGCCGTGGTAAATCGTGTGTGTTCGTGGCAGCGCGATGCGGCGCCCCGTGTAATTGCTTGGACCGATGTTCGCCGTGACGCGCTTTGCAAGCCAGCGCCTCGGGAACATTAAAAGAAGGTTCCGCAAGCTTCTCGAGTTACTCAGTTCTGCTGCCTGGCAGTGGAAGCACTTGCGGTAGTCACCACTTTCGAAGTATCCGGGGCAAAGACCGCCAACGGGCTGATGGAGATAAACACCGCTCGGGCAAATCGCTTGATAGCCGTGATGCTCTACCACCACTGGTTTCCGCAGCAACAGGCCCATCGCCATCGGCAGAATCGCGGGGCCGGAGATATGAAGGATGTCGGCTCTGCGAATCAGCTGGTAGAGGTGTGCCGTGCTGGGGAAGCGCACCACGCGATATGCCAGGTGCTCATCGTCCATCGTGCCAGCCGGCGTTCGTGTGACGACCGTGACGTCATTCGCCTGCGCGGGCCGGCCATTCGCCGGACTGTTGGCATCAGCGAGCCCCTGCGCAAGTATTGTGGTGATCGTCTGGACACCGCCAATCGAAGGCGCGAAATCGTGCGTGTAGATGAGAATATTCATTCTCGATTGGCTCGCGTTCGATTGTCCCGAATCCCAAGCTCCGGAGCTGGACGTCCGGCCGTATCGCATCACAAGACCGCGTACATCAATGGTTCCGCAGCGTGATGTCTGCGCCTAGTGTACCTTCTTTTCCACCGAGGAGTTACGCTTGACTGCCAATTCGACAGTCTCGACAAACGACTCCACAGCCATTTCGGGCGTCCACGATTTTAAGCGTTCCCTCGCGGCGGCGCTCATGCGCGCCAGACGCGTACGATCCGTGAGCAATGCGCGAATCTTGGCGGCGAGCGCGTCGACATCGCCACAGGGGAACACGCTGCCAGTTACATCTTCGCGGACGAGATCGTATTTTGCGCCGACGCGGTCACTGACTACCGCGGGACAGCCGCAGATCATCGCTTCGTTCACCACCAAGCCAAACGGCTCGTAATCCGAAGGCAAAACCAGCACATCGGAAGCGAAATAAACCGCTGGCAGGCCGGATTGATTCACAAATCCTAAAAAGTGAACGCGATTCGCGAGACCGAAGGAGCGGGCGCGTTGCTCAAGCTCCCCGCGCAGCGGACCGTCCCCGGCGAACACCAGATGGCTTCCCGCAACATTCGCGTGGGCGAACGCATCGAGGAGATCGCCGGGTCGCTTCCAGGATTGCAACTTGGCGCAAAAAAGCACGACTGGCGCATCGGAGGGAATGTTCCACGCGCGGCGGATCGCAGGGCGGTCAACTTCAGCGGCGCGCGCGGCCCACCAATCGTTGTCCACGGTGTTGCGCGCGAGAATGATGCGGTCCGCGGGCACGCCGAGCGATTGGATGTAAGCGGTAGCGCCGCTCGAGCCGGTGGTTACGGCTCCCGCCATTCGAAAGATGCGTCCTACAATGGCCTTTTTGATCGCGCGCGTAATTGGATTTCGCGCGCGGCGGCTTTCGAGCGCATGAACATCAGTGGAGAGGATATACGGAATTCCCAAACGCTTGGCAGCCAGCAGCACGCGCCACGCCTCTGGAAAGTAATAGCCGCCGACATAAATCACGTCGAATCCGCCGTCGCGCACCAACCGCGAAAGTTCCTTCGAGAAAAATCCCGGACGCCCTCTGCCATTTTCGCGAGCTTTCGCCGGCGGAATCAGTTTCCAGGGATAGCCCTCAAGCAGCGGAACGTCCCATTTCACGTCGACACCGAACTCTGTGTGGATCGCGGCCTGCGCACCACGCAAGCTGCAATATGCTACGAGAATGTCGAGCTTCGGATGCCGCGCCTGCAAACTCCAAAGAATCGTGTTGTATTGCACCGGATGCTCGCAGAGAAGCAAGACGCGGTATTTGCCGTCCTTCACGACGTTGCTCCTTCGAGACCGAGCGCGTCCACATAGCGATTAGCCACCGCCGTCCACGAAAAAAAGTCTCGCTGCGCTTTCACGCTGCGCTGATGCAGCTCCTGCCAGAGATTCCGATCACTCAGAACACGAACCAGGGAATCGGCGAGCGCTGCAGCGTTGCACCAGGGGGAAAGCGCGACGCCCGCGGCATCGATCGCTGGATCGCTACCGGGTTCGCCATAGCCGATCACCGGTAAGCCGCAAGCAACCCCGGCGATCGCCGTGCCGCGCCGCGAAGTGGAGTGGCCACGTACACACAGCAGCGCATCGCAGGACGCCAGGGTGCGCGTGATTTCCGCCGCGGGCAGAATTCCGCGCACGCGCAGCGCGACGCCACTGCCTTCCAGCGCGTATTCGAGTCGCTTTTGCGCGTTTTCGGCGCCACGTCCGAAAAGTTCCAGGCGCACCGCTCCCAACATTTCCTTCACTGCCTTCGCTGCCAAGCTGATGTCGCGCACTTCCGCGTCGGCCGCGGCACCGCCCGTCACACTGAATATGCCTATCGTATGAGGCGTGCTCTGCGGATCGTAAGCGCGCGGCTTGAGCGATTCAGGAATGTTTGCACCGATGGGAATGTACGCCGCGCGCGTCGGTTTTGACGGTAACCATGCAATTGTTTCGGGCGGCACGGTCACGATGCTCTTAGCGGCGCGATCGTAGAGATGGCGCATAATCATCTCTTGGATGCGGTAGCGCGCGCGATCCAGCAGCCGCGGGCTATACATGCTGGTCGCATCGTGAAACACGACGCCGAGGCGCGCGCCATTGCCTTCGAGCACTCGCGCGACGCGCATCACGTGCAGCGGCAGGCCGCGTCGCGACCACGCCAGCGCGGTATATTGCAGGAGCGCCCACTCGCCCTGCCAATCCTTGCTCTCGCGTTGCAGTTCGGCCAACGCGTGCGGCCAGCCGTGCTCAAACCAGGGAACGCGGGTAATTTCGAGGCGCGTATTTCGGCGAGCCAGAGCCTCGGCGAGAAACTGGCAATAATCGGTGACGCCGTCGGTGGGCTCATCGCGGCGGCCGAGCAGCACGTGAATTCTCTTGGGCGGACCTGCTTCCGCGGGCATTGATTCCATTGTAGCCATACCGGGTGTCCGGCGTTATTTTTCTACCAGCCGGTCGCCGAGCACAAGCGCATCAAGCCCGGAACTATAAAACGTGCGGATCGCGTCGGTCGGCGTGCAAACGATCGGCTCGCCGCGCAGATTGAAAGAAGTGTTCATCACTACGGGCACGCCGGTGCGCCGGCCAAATTCCTGAATCAGCCGGTAATATAGCGGATTCACGTCCTGCTCCACCGTCTGCGGCCTAGCGCTGCCATCCACATGCGTCACCGACGGAATCACGTCGCGTTTGTCGGCGCGCACTTGCGCAGTGACGATCATGAACGGCGAGTCGGGCGTAGTCTCAAGATATTCGGACGCGACTTCAGCAAGCATCGACGGCGCAAACGGGCGCCACCACTCCCGGAATTTCACCGCATTGTTTACGCGCGCGTTCATTTCCGGATCGCGCGGATCAGCCAGAATCGAGCGGCTCCCCAACGCTCGCGGCCCGAACTCCATGCGGCCCTGATACCAGCCCACAATTTTTCCGCCTGCGAGCAACTCAGCCGTAGCCGCGGCGGGATCCCTCAAGCGAGTGTTGCGGATCTTGTAGGTCTCCAAAGCCCGAGTGATTTCGGATTCGGATGCCGCCGGGCCTAGATAAGCATGCCGCATGCGATGAACCGGCAATTTCCCGCCGCCGTCAAGATAAGGCGCCAACGCAGCACCCAAACAAACGCCGTCATCTCCAGCCGCAGGCTGAACAAAAAGTTGATCGACCATGCCTGAGGCGAGAATTTTTCCATTGGCTTTGGAATTCAGAGCTACGCCGCCTGCTAGGCATAAATTTCGCGATTTCGTTTTTTCGACCGCCGAGCGAACCAGAGTGAACATGGCAACTTCGCAAGCGTCCTGAATCGCGTAAGCCACATTCTTATGACGATCGCCGATCTCGCTTTCTGGCAAGCGCGACGGACCGAGCAGCGCTTCAATTCCTGCCGTAGGCGCCGAATCACGTCCCAACAGGCGCTTCGTATTCACGCGATAAGGCGTGTCGTTCGGATTTACAAATCCCGCGAGATTCACACCCGGCTCGCCATATGGCGCCAGGCCCATCACTTTCCACTCATCGCTATATGGAGCAAATCCGAGGTATTGCGTAAATTGCGCGTAGAGCAATCCAAGAGAATTTGGCCACGGAATCGTGAACACATGCTCGAGCCGGCCGCCGCTCCCGCGCCAAAGCGAAGTGGCTTCCCAGGCTCCGCGCCCGTCAATCACCAGAACGGCGGCATCGTCAAAGCCCGAAAACGCATAAGCGCTAATGGCATGGGCGAGGTGATGATCCACGAATCGAAACTGCGCTCGCGTTACACCAAAGTTCCGAAGAAACGGTATCTGCCCGCCCTGCTGACGCCACACGCTGGCAAGGTAGCGCGTTGAGTTGACCAGATTGAGAAATGTGAAAGGTGGGCTGCCCTGCGCGAAGCATCTTAGGTCGTGGCGGAAGAGAGCGCCGCGCTCCTGCCAGCCGAAACACACGAAATCCAGATCTGTGGCCTTGACACCCGCGAAATCGAGGCAGGCCTGGATCGCGCGAACGGGAAAGCGTGCATCGTGCTTGACGCGCGAGAGGCGTTCTTCGGCAACCGCAAATAGTGTTTCTCCATCGCGCGTGATACACGCCGAGGAATCATGCATTTGCGAATAGTTAATTCCGAGTGAAATCACGAGTCCACTCGCACGCCACAGACCCCGGAGCACCACGCCATCGGCGTAGCCTCCCCGGTGAGGCGCAACGATTTCGCGCCGGCGGATTCGAGAATCCTTCGGATGTCCGCGGACTCGATGGCGATGCCGTGCCAGCTTTTGCCAACCATTTCGGGGTCGAGGGCAAGGGCCGAGGCGGCCATTCGTGCCGCTCGTTGAAGTCCTGCGCTCCACAAGGCATTGACCATGCCCCAGGCAGTGCGGCCTTTCCAATTCATGGTGGGTCTGCGGGCGCTATTGAATTGCAAAAGGAAAACGCCCCCGGGCTTTAGCGCACGTAGGATTTCGCGCAACAGCGTGTTCGCGATGGCGTGCGACGGCAGGTGTTGAATCACTAGATAGCTGAAGACGAAATCTGCGCTTTCAGCTGTGACGCCGCTGAGCGTCGCGCCATCCGCAAGAATCCAGCGAATATTTGGAAAATCCTGAAGGTACTCTTTGGCCCGGCGCTGCATCTCGTCCGAAATATCGATGGCGTCCACATGTGCGAATTCCCTGGCGAAAACACGAGTCATTCTTCCTGCTCCGCATCCGATCTCCACCATGCACTTGTCGCGCGGCTCGAAATTCATTTCGGTCAAAATCGGTTTGACCAGCCGCCGGTAATCTTCCTCACCGGATTCGAAAAATGCGCGCGCGTCCCAATCTGTCCGCCAGCTCGCGATATAGTGAAATGCGTTCTTGCGGGCGCGTTCGTCCCAGTCGCGCTTCATCGCGTCGATGACTCTCATGGCCCCGCCTTCGGATGTGCACTCAATGCGGTGTAGAAATTCTCCTGGGCTCTACAGGCTTCGCAGCGATGGGACTAGTGGCCAGAGGCTCGCCTAGGACGCTGCGAAACCGCCTCAGATTTCGCGCCGAATACCAGTCGCGTAAGCGGTAGAACCAGCGCGGCGGCATGCAGAGTGTGACCGCCAGCGCGAATTCCTTCCACACGCGATAGCCCCGCGTCGTTTTTCTGTATGCCAGCCGAAACTGTGCGCGCTCGGTTCGATAAGTTTCCCAGGGCATGCCGCCATCGAGAATCAATTTCATTTGCGCCGCCGACGTGTGAATCGGTTTGATTACGATATTTATTGCGGCAGCCGGAACTCCGGCGGCCTTGAGGCGCGCAGGCAATTCCTGTACGAGTGCGGCGAGCGCGTTCATCTTCCGGCGCATGCGCGACCTGTCGCCGGCGCGAAATTGATACTGATTCTGGTCGTGGAGGCGGTAATACGTCAGCGGTTCGGCGAGAAGATAGGCGCCGCCATGAGCGATCGCCACGGCGGCCATGAATTCGTCCGCCTCGATTACGAGCGCTTCGGGAATCGGCAAAACCATTTCAAGCAGGCTTCGGCGGATCGCCACGCGGCTCGTTCCGAAGAAGCACATAAAATCTCGGAATTTCTGCGCGCCTTCATCACTGCGCAAATCAAAGTATCCGGGGTGCTGCGGCGAGAGCGCGGACCCACTTCCGGTGGCATCTTCGATTTCGAAGATGCCGTGCCCAACGACCCCCGCCTGCGGATTGTTCTCAAATGCCGCAACGACCTTGCTGAGCTTGTCGCTCTGCCACCAGTCGTCACCGTCCAGAAACGCGATGATTTCGCTGCGGGCTCGAGGGATACCGAGATTGAACGCGCTCGCCTGGCCGCCATTATCTTTGCGGATATATGTCACGCGCGGAGCGAATCGCTTTACGATAGCCGGCGTTGCATCCGTCGAGCCGTCGTCCACCACCAGAATTTCTACCTCGCTCGAAGGAAAATCCTGCTCGATCACGCTGGTAATCGCGCGCTCCACGAAACGTTCGTGGTTGTAAGTGTCGATTAGAGCCGTGACTTTCGGATGCGGCATCGCTGCTCTGTCTCCCAAGATTGTGCGTCGCAAGCTGAACGCCGGGCACCGCGAATTCCTGCCGCGTCAGTTCGTGGTACCTGCGGAGGGCGCATGCTGCCGTTCGGCGGCTACCATTTCTTTGAGAATGTCGTCGAGACTGCGGGTGATCCGCCAGCCGGGGAAATGGGATTCAAGCTTGCGCAAATCACTGATGTAACAAATGTGATCACCTTTGCGCGCTTGCTCGCTGTACACCCATTTAATCTTCTGCCCGGTCAGCTCCTCGATGCGCGCGATCGCCTCGAGAACGGAAACGCTATTGGCCCGCCCGCCGCCAAGATTATAAACTTCGCCAGGGCGCGGATTTTTCGCAAACGCCTCGAACGCGGCGATCACGTCGTGGCTGTGAATATTGTCGCGAACCTGCTTTCCCTTGTAGCCAAATAGAGTATAGGTCTGCCCAGTGAACGCCACCTTCACGAGATACGAAAGAAAGCCGTGAAGTTCAACGCCGGTGTGATTCGGGCCGGTCAGGCATCCACCGCGAAAAATACCGACCGGCAAGCCAAAGTAGCGCCCGTATTCCTGGGCCATCACGTCCGCGGCAACTTTCGAAGCGCCAAAAATTGAATGTAGGCAGCGATCAATTCTGCAAGTTTCAGCGATGCCTTCGTAATCGCCGGGTTCGGCATAGTCGTAGCGCGTCGGCAGTTCGTTGAGCGGCAACTCATTCGGAGCATCGCCATAAACTTTATTCGTGCTCATGAATAGAAACACCGCGTCGGGGCAAAATTGCCGCGCCGCCTCCAGTAAATTCAGCGTCCCGCCCGCATTCACATCGAAGTCTACCAACGGAATTTCGCCGGCCTTGTCGTGCGAAGGCTGCGCGGCGCAATGAATGATGCGGTCGAATCGATTCTCGCGAAAAAGTCCAAAAATGCGCTCGCGGTCGCGTATGTCAATATCGTGATGCGTGAAATCCTTTGTAGTCCTCTGTAGACGTGAGAGATTCCAGCGCGTATCTCCCGGCGGCCCGAAAAATTCCCGGCGCATATTGTTATCCACGCCGATTACCGTGTGGCCTTCGCGGTCGAAATGCTCCACAGCTTCCGAGCCAATTAGGCCGCTGCTGCCTGTCACCAGAATCTTCACCGGACGCTTGCCGCCTTTTCTTCGCTGCCATAAAGGACGCGCAGCGATTCTTCGTTTTCGCGAATCCAAGTCAAAATCCGGTCGTAGCCTTCCGAAATACCGATCTTCGGCTTCCACCCAAGCACTTGCTCGATTTTGCGATTGTCGGTCATGTAAATCGACTGGTCCGCTTTGCGCGGCTTATTCTCGTATGTAATCGGGATATCGCGCCCAAACTTCTCTCGAAGCAAATTAGTAGCTTCCACCAACGAAAGAGAGTTCCCGGCCCCGCCACCGACGTTGAAAACTTGCCCGGAAAGCTTGTCGAGATTCTCCATCTGCACTTCCACCAGCCGGCAAACATCCTCGATAAATAAAATGTCGCGCACCTGCTTGCCGTCCCAGCCGATATATTTCAGCGGCAAGCCAAAGTGAAACGCAACCGCCCACCAAGCCACCCAACCTTGATCCGTTTTTCCAAACTGTCCCTCGCCGCTGATCACTCCAAAACGATTGATCACCGTCTTCACGCCAAATGCGCCGGCATATTCCTGGCAGGCCAGGTCGGCCATCAGTTTGCTCAAGCCATAAATACTGCGTTCGTTTCCGTCCAGCGTAAATTCCTCAGAAACGCCTTGATCCGCATCGAATCCCGGAATCAGCTTCGCAGCATAGTCGCGAAGGTATTTTTCCTTGTCCCACACCAAGCGAGTCGCAGTAGCACGGCGCGGAGGAGCGTTCGTCTTGTCCGCACTGTATACGCGATTCGAACTCCAAAAGATCAGCGGACACCCGCGAACTCGCGCAAACTCGAGAACGTGAATCAAGCCCAACGCGTTGTTCGTAATATCGAAAATCGGATTTGCATAACCGGTGACCACGGAGGGCTGCGCGCTGGCATCGCAAATTAAATCAATGTCCGCCGGCAGCGCTGCTAGATCCTCCGCGTTGCGCACATCCACATGAAAGAACTCAATCCCATGGCGCTTGAACCGCGGCAAATTTAATTCGCTGCCGCGGCGCACTAAATTATCCGCCGCGATCACGCGATGCCCGCGCTGCTGTAGATGCACGGCCAGCTGCGCACCAACGAATCCGCATCCGCCGGTGATCAATATCTTCAATCGGTCCTCATTTCGGCTGGTCTAAGGTGATATTCGCCGGCACTGAGCGATCGGTCTTCGTGCTGGCAGTGCGCCGGCCTTGAGTCCAAAGTTTTACGCGACCGATGACCTGTTTAGCCCATCCACGAGCCAGGAGACGTGCACCTGCGATCGAGTCCACAAAACTATGCCGCGCAATCCATCGAAATTCCTGGTATGCGCAGTCCATACTCGACGTCCCGGCATAATAATCAAGATAAGTGAGCCGGACTTTCGATTCCGGCCAGCCGCGCGCCGGGGCGCTCAACTTCGATCCATTCGCGGCAACAAATTCGAGGAGAGAATTCACCCGCGCGTCATAAGTATGCCGCGCCATCACCAATTCGCGCGCGGCCGAAGTGATGCGCGCACGCCCGGCCTCGTCCGCAAGCCACCGCCGCACCGCAGGAACAATTTCTGACTCATCCCGATAACCGATGAAATGTTCGCCTTCCAGAAATCCGACGCTCGAAAGATCCGCCGGCATCCGCGTAATCAGCAACGCCCCGGCCGCCATCGTCTCGTAAACGCGCATATTCGCGTCCTGGGGATAATCATCACGGCTGATATTCACGATAATTTTCGACCGGCGGTAGATCTCAGCAGTCTCTTCCGTCGTATACGTACGTTCCCAATCATTCATCTGAAAACGGCTCGCAAGCCCAGGAAGGACTCGCCGCCGCGCGTGGTACGGCGCTCCGTTCAAGCGCCCGACCCATCCCACTTCGTACCTGCGTTCGTACTCCTCCAGATTTCGCGCGCTGTAAAGATCGATCGGCGCCGCATGCGCCAGCGTCAAGGGATTCGGATGTCCTGCCCGGCGATATTCCTCCTTAAAATGCGGATGAAACACCACCGGAATATCGTAAATCATCGACCAACGAATTCTTCGTTCTGTCGCTTGATACGTATCGAAATGAAAGCACACCGTGGGCACATCCACGTCCGTCAAGTTCGTCGGCATGAACGTAATTCCCGACTCCGGATTCAAAATAAAATCCGGGCGCACAGGGCAATTTCGAAGCAGGTCGCGCACATCCACATTCACCTGCGTGCCCCAATCGAAGCAATGCAGGACTACTCCCTGGCGCTCGAACGCGCGCGCGTAGCCCCACAATTCCTTGCACAAATTATCTTTGCGGCAGAGCGTTAAAACGTTCATTTCTCGAAGGCGCGCTGTTTTCCGGCAACGCCAGGTCCCGTTTATTCATAATTTGCGGCCGCGTCCAATAGAGTGCTCGAATTCCGCAGGAACGCGAACTCACATAACCACAATACTCCGAATTTGGGACTGCGGTTCAGATCGGTGATGTCGATGAAGCGATAACCGGCATCCGCCATTTTTTGGATCACGGCCAAAGCCGTCGTCTCGAAATCCCGCTGGCCGAGCGAAACTTCCGCTAGAAATACGTCCGTCTTCCCGAATAAATCTGCCGCTCCGTCAATGACCTTTAGGTCGAATCCCTCCGCGTCAATCTTGACCATCTCTGGAATGGGCAATGACGACGATGCGACAATCTCATTCACAGTTTTCACCGGCACATCCACGCGCCGAATCGCCCGGTCCACAGTCCGCGAAACCTCCATGAATGTGCTGCTCTGATCCCGGCGATCAACGTGAAGGGTCAGCACTCCTGACCGATCGCTGGCCCCTGCATTAATCCATCGAATGTCGATGCCTCGGTCGACCAGGTCCTGTACGTAGATTTTCAAGTTGTCCTGAGGCTCGACCAGCGTGTAGTGTGCCTTCGGGAAGTACTTCGCCGCCGCTCGAGTCCAGTTGCCGTGATTTGCGCCGACGTCAATCACATGCGCCGGATCGAATCCGTAGCGCTTCAGCAAAGGGAAAAAAGCATCCAGGCCATATGCGGGTGGTGCATTCGAATCCAGCCGCGCCAAACGGACGCCAAATACGCTAAGAGTCGACTGCACCAGACGCTTCAGCAATTAAGATCCCCTTTTGGCTCTCAAAAATTGAACCGCTTCTGCTCTCGAGACAAAAGCGCCATACACGGGTACTCGCTTATTGGTTTTCTTTCTGCGGCGGCGGCTCTTGGTGCTTGAGTTGGTCCACGTCAATCGTCTCGATATGCTTCATCAAATTCTTCCGATGCGAGAAATATTGGCCGATGTCTGTGACGATCCGTTCGGGCACGACGGCGAACTGGTTATAAGCCATTTGATGCCAGGAAATTGGCCCACGCGCCGGCACGAGATGCATTCCCCACTGATAAATAAACGCCAAATTCCAAACAATTAGCGCACCAGTCACGCCGTACGCTAGAGCTCGCGCGCGCCAGACGCTCAACGCCTGCCCGAGCAGATCAATTGCGCCCGCGAGACCGAGTACAAAAATGGCCGTAAGTGAAACGAAGAAGCGATTTCCGTAGGACGAGAGACCGTCCCAGGTGGGATATGCGCCGATGAAATATTCGAAGGCGGCCACCACGCACAACAAAATTATTCCGAGCTCTTTGTCGCGCCGCACCACAGCGAAAAGGCCCAGCACCGCGAGCGGAACAATCGGCGTCCAGCTCAACACGCCGTGATCGGATGAAAACATCACTGAGAGCAAGTGCGGATGTAGCCAAGACCAGTTCCACACGGAAACATAACCCGTTTCGACTCCGCTGCCGTAAATAATCCGGCGGGTGATCAGCGTGGGCAAAAAGCCTACAAACAAAGCCACGGCATAGGTGACATTTCCAATCGCAAATCGCCCGCGCATGCCAGGAACTTGGTGCGGCGAGATTCCCCCATAAACCGCCGCGGATTCCAGGCCCGGAAGCAGAATAATCATAAAGTTAGGATAATAGACATCAATAGCCAAGCCGGTGAGCAGTCCCAGCGCGATCCATTGCAGTAGCGATCTTTTCTCGCGCGTTCGGTTCCAGAACCACAAAAACAGGGCCACGACAAAAGCCGAATGCGCATGCGACCACGAAGGATTGAAATACATATACACCGGCAGGGAACTCGCAAACCAAATCCCAAAGGTCGCAATCGCCGCCGAGGACTCGCTGAAATACCGCCGCGCGATTCGGAATGAAATCCATAGTCCCAGGAATCCATAGACCGCCGTTCCAATCGCCATCGCATAGAGATAAGGCCATGAGAAGCCGTCGGGCGGAATATGCGCTCCGAGCGCGTCCACCAACAGCACCGCCGCATGCGCTCCGATCAAAAACGGAGCCCACAGAATCGCCGGACCAACCGTGAAGTGATTCTCAATGTGCCCCGTCACCGTGTAATCTTCCGGCAGAA
>JABDFR010000059.1 GCA_013286465.1 Acidobacteriota bacterium
TGGCCAACGCAGAAGCGGCCGCAAAGGCAAAGCCTTCGGCCTCTTCTCCGCGATTCTGGGCGGAGGCTTGCTCGTCGCAGGCAGTTGGTTTGGCCTAACTCATCGCAAGCCCGAAGTAGAAGTAGCCACGGCCCAAAAAGTAGGCAGCGATCGGCCCGCGTTACTAAATGCCAGCGGCTACGTCACGCCGCGCCGCCGCGCCACAGTCGCCTCAAAAATCACTGGCCGAGTCACCGGCGTATTTTTCGACGAAGGCATGCACGTGCCCCAAGGCTTCGTACTGGCCACCCTCGATGATTCCGATGTGCGCCGCGCACTCGATTCCGCCAAAGCCGACCGCGACACGGCGCAAGCTTCCATCAGCGATTTTCAAGTGCAACTAAAGTTCGCCCAAATCGAATTGCATCGCGCGCAAGAACTCCAGGCCTCCGGTGTGCAAACTCAGGAAGCCCTCGACACCGCCAGCACCAATGTCGACAGCCTCAAAGCAAAAATCGATCTCGCCAAAGTAACGGTTCTCGGTGCCGTAGCCCGCATCGCCGAAGCCCAGCAAGCCGTCGACAATTGCATCATTCGCGCCCCCTTCGACGGCATCATCGTCTCCAAAGACGCCCAAGTCGGCGAAATGGTCTCTCCGATTTCAGCGGGCGGCGGCTTCACCCGCACCGGCATAGCCACCATAGTGGACATGAACTCCAACGAAATCGAAGTAGACGTCAACGAAGCCTATATCGCTAGAGTCCTCCCCGAACAACCGGTCACCGCAATTCTCGACGCATATCCAGACTGGCAAATTCCCTCGAAAGTGCGCACGGTAATCCCGACCGCCGATCGCCAGAAAGCCACGGTCAAAGTCCGCATCTCGTTCCTAAAGCTCGATCCGCGCATCCTGCCGGATATGGGCGTAAAGGTAGCGTTCCTTGGCGATGAGCCGGAACACAAAACTGGCGCGGCCTCGACCATCGTCTCGATTCCGAAAGAAGCCGTGCGTGACGAAAATGGCTCGAAAACCGTTTACCTGGTTAAGGAAGACCATGTCGAGCGCCGCGCCGTAAAGCTCGGCGTGGTGCAGGGAAACGATCAGCAAATCGTAGCCGGCTTAATCGCCGGCGATTCAGTGGTAGTAAAAGGTCCAGCCGATCTTCACGATGGCCAGACCGTAGAAATTAAAAAATAGGAGCTAGCCAGATGGTACGAGTGGATGGCAGTGGCAGCGGCGGCGCCCTAATTCAAGTTCGCGGCGTGGACAAAAATTATTCCCGCGCAGGCGAAGAGATCCACGTCCTGCAATCGCTGAATCTCGATGTCGACAAAGGCGAATTCGTAGCCTTCATGGGCCCGAGCGGCTCGGGCAAGACCACGCTGCTGAATCTCTTGGGCGGCCTCGACGTCCCCACCCACGGTAGTATCACGGTAGACGGCGACGAAATCACTCACATGTCCGCCGGCAAGCTAACCCAATGGCGCGCCCGTCACGTAGGTTTCATCTTTCAAATGTACAACCTGATTCCAGTCCTAAATGCGTTCCAAAACGTGGAGCTCCCGTTGCTCCTCACCAAGCTCTCAAAGTCCGAACGCCGCCAGCACGTAGAAGCCGCGCTAACAATAGTCGGCCTAGCCGAGCGCATGAATCACTATCCGCGCCAACTCTCGGGCGGACAAGAACAGCGCGTAGCCATAGCCCGCGCCATCGTAGCCGATCCCACGTTCCTACTCTGCGACGAGCCCACCGGCGACCTCGATCGCAAAAGCGCCGACGAAATCCTCGACCTACTAACGCGCCTCTCCACCGAATATCACAAAACTATTCTGATGGTGACGCACGATCCCGCAGCAGCCGAGCGAGCCCACACTCTGCTTCACCTCAATAAAGGTGTACTGGTAGAAGGCGCGCACCTCGATCAAGTCGCGGGAGGCGTAGCATGAAATACAGCAGCCTGCTTTTCGCCAATCTATTCCGCAAGAAAGTGCGGCTCATGCTGACCATCGGCTCTTTCGCCGCCGCGCTCTTTCTGTTCACGTTCCTTGCAGTAGTCAAAAGCGCCTTCAGCCGCGGGGTAGAAGTCGCCGGCGCCGACCGCCTCGTCGTCATCAATCGCACATCGATCATCCAGCCGCTGCCAATCGCCGACCGCGACAAAATCCTCACCATCCCCGGCATCAAAGCGATCACCCACAACAACTGGTTCGGCGGTGTCTATCAGGACGAAAAAAACTTCTTCCCGCAATTCGCCATCGACATCGAAAACCAGCGAATGGTTTTCCCCGAAATGGTAGTCCCCGACGATCAATGGAAAACCTTCCTAAACGATCGCCAAGGCGCCATCGCCGGCGCCCGCACCGCCAAGCGTTTCGGCTGGAAAGTAGGCGATCGCATCCCCATCAAAACGACTCTGTTCGGCGGCCCCGGCGCGTGGGAATTCAATCTCGATGGCATCTATCACAACGATCGCCCCGGAGGCGACGAAAGCCAATTCTGGCTGCAATACAAATATTTCGACGAGAGCATGCCCGCAGATCAAAAGGGCCTAATCGGCTGGTACGTAATTCGCCTCGATAATCCAGAAGACGCCGCCCGGGTAGCAGGCGCGGTGGATGCGGTGTTTGCCAACTCGACTTACGAAACCAAAACCGAAACCGAGTCAGCCTTCGCCGCAAGCTGGGTGAAGCAATTCGGCAACATCGAATTCCTGATCCTGACCATCGGCAGCGTAGTCTTCTTCACCCTGCTCCTCGTCACCGGAAACACCATGGCTATCGCAGTCCGCGAGCGCACCGCCGAACTCGCCGTCCTGAAAGCGGTAGGCTTTTCCGATCGCGCGGTCCTTTTCATGGTTCTCGGCGAATCGATTTTGATTGCCGCGATCGGCGGCACACTGGGGTTAGTCTTCGCGGCCGCCGCGGTCCCCGTGCTCGCGAACGCCCTCAACGGTCTACTCCCAGTTCTAGTCGTCTCCCCAGTCACGCTGCTCACTGGAGTCGGCTTCGCTCTCGCCGTCGGCGCGTTAAGCGGCCTCATCCCAGCCTTCGGCGCAATGCGCCTGCGCGTGGTTGACGCGCTGCGGAGGGTCTGAAAATGCCCATCCCCGTCGTTTACAATTTCCGCAGCGTGCGCGCCCGCTGGCCCTCCGCCATCGTCGCCGTTCTCGGCATCGCCGGAACCGTCGGCGTCTTCATCGCCATGCTTTCTTTGGCCATGGGCTTCAAAGCCACCCTCGTTTCCTCCGGCACCGCCGACAACGCGCTAGTCATCCGCGCCGGCGCAACTTCAGAAATGATGGGCGCAGTAACTCTCGACGAAGTGAAAATTATCCAGGATGCCCCGGGCGTCGCGCGCAACGGCTCAGCTCCACTAGTCAGCCCAGAGGTAGTAGTAATCGCTCCATTCCCGTTGCGCGCCACCGGCACCGACGCCAATGTTCAAGTCCGCGGCGTCTCCGGCAACGCGCTCTTGGTGCGCGATAAAATCAAAATCGTCCAAGGCCGTTTCTTTCAGCCGGGCCTGAGCGAGTTAGTAGTCGGCAGAAATGTCCCGGACACCTATAACGGCCTCAATCTAGGCAATACCGTCACCTTCGGCGGCGGCAAATGGACAGTCGTAGGAATTTTCGACGCCGGCGGGTCAGCCTTCGATTCCGAAGTCTGGTGCGACTCGCGCGTCCTCGACCAAGTCTATAAATATCCCGAAAATATTTTTCAATCCGCCACCGCGCACCTGACGTCTCCGGCAGCCCTGCAGGAATTCAAAGACTCCATCACCGCCGATCCGCGTATGAACGTAGACGTAAGCCGCGAAATCGACTACTACGCGAAACAATCCACACGCATGACCACGCTAATCACCATACTCGGTGGCGTAGTAGCGAGCATCATGGCCTTCGGCGCAATCTTCGGCGCGCTAAACACCATGTACTCCGCAGTAGCCGAACGCAGCCGCGAAATCGCCACCATGCGCGCGATCGGCTTCGGCGCGCCAAGCGTAATCATCTCGTTCCTGATTGAAGCGCTGCTAATTTCATTCATCGGCGGCCTGCTGGGTTGCCTAGCGGTCCTTCCGCTCAACGGCCTGACCACCGGCGCCATGAACTGGCAAACGTTTTCGCATCTCGCCTTCGCCTTCCGCGTCACGCCGCTGCTTCTAGCTATGGGAATAATTTTTGCCCTAGCCATGGGCCTGATCGGCGGCGTACCGCCGGCGGTACGCGCAGCCAGCCGTCCAGTCGCGCAATCCCTGCGCGAATTGTGAACCAGGCCGTTCGGCGCTAGCATTGGCTCGACCGGGAGTGGAGATCCAAGGCAACACATCGCGCTCGCACCGAATCCATCCTGTCAGTAGATTCGTTGAGCGGACTAGGTTGTTTTATCACGGCGTGGCTTCTTGCGCTGAGAGACGTCGAAGGGCAGTCATGCCGTGAGCGCAGAAAAAAAAGTCGGCTTTAGCCGCTGAGGCCTGCATCCCGACGCTCCAAGCCGACCCCTCAACCCTCCGGCATCGCGCAGACCGGGAGAGAATTCATGTTCCTCACCCGCCGAGCCGCTTCATCAATTTTCCTAATACTGTTCGCGACAATCGCTCGCGCCCAACAGCCGGTCTCTCCCCCAAGCGAGCTGCCGGCAGAGACCTCGCAAGATTCATCCCCCAAACTAGACCATCGACCGTCACCACGCTCTAATCCTTCAGCAGTACAAGCCTCCATCCCTCTCGCCGTTCCCGCCGGCACCGCCGTTCAAGTCGCACTCGATAAAGAAATCCGCGTTCGCAATGTAGACCAGCCGATTCACGGCCGAGTAGTCGAGCCCGTTTATGCCTTCGACAAACTCGTAATCCCCGTCGGCGCGCAAGCCACCGGACACATCACCAAAATCGAATCTCTCTCTGCACTCCGTCGCACCACCGCCGCGCTCGACACCGATTTTTCGCCCACGCGAAAATTGGAAGTCACTTTTGACGATCTGACTCTCGCGGACGGCAAGCACATACCCATACGCACAATCGTCGCTCCAGGCTCAGGCCAAGTGGTCCAATTTGTAACTGCCGACGACAAGGGAACCAAAAAAACCGCCAAAGACGAAGCCTCCGAAAAAGCCAAGCAAGCCAAGGCGCAGGCCCGCGATGCCTGGAACAATGCTATGAAGGAAATTCAATCTCCGGGCAAAATGCATCGTCTCGAGAGATACGCCATCGCCCGCTTCCCCGTTCACCCGCAGTACATCGACGCAGGCACCGTCTACTTCGCCGAACTTCAGGACCCGCTCGACTTCGGCAGTGAACCGCTCACTCCGGAAAAAGCGTCAAGTCTGGGTGTCCTGCGCCAAACCAATTTCGTTCGCGCCCGTCTCGTGACATCTCTAAATTCCGCTACCACTCCCAAGGGCGCAGAAGTCCAAGCCGTCCTCTCGCAACCGCTCTTCGACGGCGATCATTTGATCCTCCCGCAAGGCAGCCACCTGAAAGGCTCAGTAGTGCAAGCCGCGCCAGCTCGCTATCTGAGCCGTAATGGCCAGCTACGAATCGTATTTCACGAACTCGATCTGCCCGATGGCGTTCAGCAAAAAGTGGACACCAGCCTAGAAGGAATTCAAGCCGGCAAGAATCAGGATGTGAAGCTCGATTCCGAAGGAGGAGCGCAAGCCACCTCGTCTAAATCCCGCTATGCGCTCACGGCAGTTTCCGTAGGACTCGCTGCTTTTTCATTCGGCGGTGATCGCGATGCACCCGGAGGCGGCAACCCCGCCGGGAATACCAGCAATCGCGTGGCAGGCGGCGCCGGCGGATTCAAGCTGATCGGAATTGTTCTCGGACTCACTGTCCATTCACGCGCATTCGGTGCCGCGATGGGAGCTTATGGCGCGAGCATGTCGATCTATTCGCATTTCATCGCTCGCGGCCACGAGGTCGTCTTCCCCAAGAACACCGCCATGCAAATCGGCGTCGCTTCCGTTCCCGCCGCGCCGGAGCATCAAGCTGTGCCTAGTTCACCGTGAGACGGAAATCCCGGCGCGCATGGTGCGAAGCGCTAGCGCGTCAGAACCACTGGGATTAGAATTCTCTGGAATGGCAATACCTCGCAAGTTCACGAAGTGGTTCGTGGCAATCGTACTTCTGGCCACGGGTCTTACCTACATCTGCGATTCGCTCTACGTCGGCCACAAAATGTCGAGCGGAAATTCTGCGGACGCTTTAGGCAGCGTGCAGTTCTACCCAGCAACACAACTAAAAAACGGCAAGCTCGATATCTACATCGAGTCCCCGCAAACCGAAACCTGCGTTCACGCGCTGTTCCCCCACTACGGCTACAACCCCTGCTGGTACGCAAAACGAAATCAAGTCCACGTAGTAGCCCAAGTAGCGCCGGCGTCTCTGCCGGCATCTCACGATGACTAATGCGGTCAATGGCGAAACTAAACTACGGCGCGCATATTCAAATAAGGTGACGATGATCTCGAATCCGAAGCAACAGGAGAACAAATGAAAAACTACATAGCCACTATCGCACTAGCTGCAATCGCCCTAACCCTATCCGCCATTCCAACCTCGGCCCAACAAGACAAAGCCAAGCGCCCCAGCCCGCCGGAATCCGTAACTTGCACGCTGGCCAGCGGCAAAACCATCAAAGTCGATTATTCCAGCCCGCGCATGAAAGGCCGCAAAATTTACGGCAGCCTGGTCCCCTACGGCCTGGTCTGGCGCGCGGGTGCAAACGAAGCCACCACGTTCCACACAGATGTCGAACTAACCGCAGGCGGCAAGAAAATCCCGGCAGGCGATTACACGATTTTCACGATTCCCAATGCCGACAAATGGACGCTAGTCATCAGCAAAAAAACCGGCGAATGGGGCACCGACTACCCTGGCGAATCTAATGACCTGGCCCGCATCGACATGAAAGTCTCCGCCCTCTCGGCACCCATGGAAGATTTCACCATCTCCTTCGTGCAATCCGGAAAATCCTGCACCATGCAAATGGATTGGGAGAACACGCGCGCCTCCATCGATTTGGACGCCAAATAGCCGCCTTGTAAGCCGCAAGGCCCTGCGATAAAGTACCCGCCTTCTCGCAACGAAGGCGGAGAGGAATGGCCGATAAGGGACGCACGCACCTGAAAACGCTGATTCGCCGCTCCGCCATTCAAAAGCGGGTCCGCGAAGTCGCGCAACAAATCACCAAAGATTTCAAAGGTGAACGCGTCCATCTCGTAGGCGTCCTAAAAGGCGCGTGCATTTTTCTTTCAGATTTAATCCGCGAAATCGATCTAGAAGTCTCGCTCGATTTCATCGCCGTCTCGAGTTACGGCAAGGACAAGCAGTCCTCTGGCCAAGTCCGCGTCCTCAAAGATCTCGACAGCAGCATCGAAGGCCTAAACGTGATTCTAGTCGAAGACATTCTCGACACCGGCCTAACTCTCAGCTACCTCCAGCGAATTCTGCTGCAGCGCCGCCCCCGCGTACTAAAAGTCGCGGCGTTACTCGACAAGCCGTCCCGCCGCCTAATCAAAGATATCAGGGGCGATTACATTGGCTTCCCAATCCCTAACGAATTCGTAGTGGGCTACGGCCTCGATTACGCCGAGCGCTATCGCAATCTAAAAGACGTCTGCATCCTCTCACTCCCACCGGAGTAAAACGTGCCACGCCCGGTCCTAACCGCCCAGGATCTAGAAAAAATCGCCGACAACGGCGAAATCGCCATCGCTCCGGACACGCTAATCACTCCGCTAGCCCGCGACGCAGCTGCCGAGCGCGGAATCACAATCCGAGTCGAACAACCGAAATCAGAATCAGCAGCCTCGAATTACGCACAAATAGTAGCCCTAGGCGCCGATCACGGCGGCTACGCACTCAAAGAGCAGCTAAAAAAATATCTTCGCGACTGGGGCTACACCCCGCTAGATCTAGGCACGGACAGCACCGAGCCAGTAGATTATCCAGATTTCGCAGAAGTGGTCGCCAACGCAGTAGTTCGTGGCGATGCCTGGCGCGGCGTGGCAATAGATAGCGCCGGAATCGGCAGCGCCATAGCCGCCAACAAAGTACCAGGCGCCCGCGCCGCCCAATGCTACGATCGCGCCTCAGCCAAAAACAGCCGCGAACATAATGACGCCAACATCCTCTCGCTAGGCGCCAAAATGCTCTCAGATGAATCCGCCCGCGAGATCCTAGCTCTCTGGCTAGAAACGAACTTCGCCGCCGGCAGGCACCAAAAACGAATAGATAAGATTCGAGCGATAGAGTCGCGGCATCAAAAGTAGGGGAGGGTCTTTCTTTTCAGACCCTGCCGCAGTTCGGCCATGTTTTCAACCCGTAACCCAGTTCGCTGACAATCACCACAAGCTCAGCAGGAGCACCCAGTGAATCCGCAAGATCTAGAAAAACTAATCCAAGCCATAACCGAAGAAATGCTGGCGTATTTAGGCACGCAGCCAGCAAACGCCCGCCCCACAGAACTCTCCGAAATCTACTGCGCCGAGTGCAACGAACGCTGCAACCACCTCTGCATCCACAAAACGCAAAAAGCCATAGCAGCCGGCGCCGACCGAATCTCAGCAAGCTCCGAAGTGATCTCAGTAGATTCCCAAATCGCCCATCTAATCGACCACACGCTACTAAAGCCAGACGCCACCCGCGATCAAATCAAAAAGCTCTGCGAAGAAGCCGTAAAATTCGGTTTCGCCTCCGTCTGCATCAATCCATGGAACGTAGCCCAAGCCGCCGAACTAGTCCGAGGCAGCCAAGTAAAAGTCTGCACCGTAGTAGGCTTCCCGCTAGGCGCCACATTACCCCAAGTAAAAATCTACGAAACCGAAGAATCCATCAAACAAGGCGCGCAAGAAATCGACATGGTAATCAACATAGGCGCTCTAAAATCCAACCTCGATGAAACAGTAGAAGCCGACATCCGCGGCGTAGTCGAAGCCAGCCACCAAGGCAACGCCATCTGCAAAGTAATCCTGGAAACCGCATTGCTCACAACAGAAGAAAAAATCCGAGGCTCGCTAGCAGCAAAAAACGCAGGCGCAGATTTCGTAAAAACCTCGACAGGCTTCTCCACCGGCGGCGCCACAGCCGAAGACGTAAGCCTGATGCGCGCCGTAGTAGGCGGCCAAATCGGCATCAAAGCGGCAGGCGGCGTCCGCAGCTACGAAGATTTCCAAAAGATGGTAGCGGCCGGCGCCACCAGAGTAGGCGCCAGCGCCAGCATAAAAATCCTAGAACAAGCCAGAAGCCAAGCCGCCGACTAAAGCGAGGTTGACGTGGCACTTTCCCGTAGGGGAGGGCCGAATTAGCCCTCCCGCGACGCCCGCTTCTGGCGTCCCCGCCACGCGATTTCTGCGTGGTTCCGATCTCCTGCGAATCCTCCTCGCTCTGCGGACCAAGTCCACCTCAAATGCCGCAATCCATTTTGATTCCTGGCCTAAAAATATTTTCACTCCAACCGCCGTAACCACCCCGAACCCGCATCCCACCTGATATAATTGTCTTTTCCAATAACCCTGTGTAATGTGCCCCAGCGGGCCGAGCACTGCCCGCCGCGCACAAAAAAGTCATGGATCCAGTAGAAATCAAATCCGCCAACGAAATCTCAGCCGAAACCCTCTCGACGCTCGTAGAGATCGGCCAAGAAATCAACTCGTCCCTAAATCTAGACGAAGTCCTAGCCAAAGCCGCCCAACTAATCAAGCGCCTGATCGACTACGAAATTTTCGCCGTCCTGCTCCCCGAAGAAGGCACCGATCAACTCTATTTTCGCTTCACCATAGGCTACAAAGAAGAAGTAAGAGACCACTGGCGAGTACCCTGGGGCCAAGGCATCACCGGCATCGCCGCAGCCACCGGACGCGCCGTCCGCGTAGGCGATGTCCGCAACGACCCACGCTATCTAAACGCCAACGACGCCGTCCGCTCCGAGCTAGCCGTGCCGATGATGGTAGGCGGCAAAGCCATCGGCGTCCTCGATATTCAGAGCCATGACGTGGATTACTTCACTCCAGAACAGCAATCGATCCTTACGCTGCTGGCCACGAGAATCGCGGGAGCGATCGAGAATGCGCGTCTATTCGAGCGCGTAAGAAATCAAGCCGACACGCTACTTCTACTCAACGAAGTCAGCCGCGAAGCCAGCTCCGTCCTCGACGTAGAAGAAGTCCTACGCCGCGCCGCCGAACTGGCCAAGCGCATAATCGATTACCAAATTTTCAGCATCCTTCTCTACGACGACACCGACAAAGTATTCCGTCACCGAGTAACAGTAAAATTCGGCCAACGCATCCAGGAAAAACACGCAGTTCCAGCACACGAAGGCCTAGTGGGCGCAGCCGCAACTCTAGGCCGCCCAGTAGTAGTTCCAGATGTCTCCCACGATCCGCGCTATCTAATGGTGAATCCCGAAACGCGCTCCGAACTAGCCGTCCCGCTACTAAGCAAAGGCCGGGTAATCGGCGTAATGGATCTAGAAAGCCCGCAGCTGAATTATTTCACCGCCGATCACGTCCAAGCCCTCTCGATCCTGGCCGCGAGCCTGGCAGTCTCAATCGAAAATGCCCGCCTCTACGAAAAATTAGCCAGCGACGAAGCCCGCCTGGAGCGCGATCTAAACGCCGCCCGCCGCCTGCAAGGCGCTTTACTGCCAAGAATGCCAGGCGCAGATTCCGGCCTCGATCTAGCCGCTCGCGTAGTCTCCTCCCGCGAACTCTGCGGCGACATTTACGATTTCCTGCGTTACGGCCCGCAGGAACTAGCCCTAGCCATGGGCGACGTAAGCGGAAAGGGAAGTGCCGCCGCACTCTACGGCGCCGCGGCGATCGGAATCATGCGCAGCCTAGGCCCCAATAAATTGGGCCCTGCTCAGATGCTCCACGACATGAATCAACTAATAGTCGAGCGCCGCATCGAAGGCCGCTTCATGACCATGTGCTTCGCCACCTATCATCGCGGCAAGCGCAAACTAAAATTCGCCAACGCCGGCCAGGAAGAACCAATCCTCTTCCACAAAGGCGAATGCAAAAAAATCAATCTCGCCGGCTTCCCCCTAGGCATGTTCGAGGACGTAACCTACGAAGAGATCAACATGATCCTGGATCCCGGCGACATAATCGCCTTCTATTCCGACGGCATCACCGACACCCAAAATTTCGAAAAAGAATTCTACGGCACCGAACCCATCATAGAAATTATTTGCGCCCACGCGCACGAGTCGGCCGCGGCCATAGCCGATCGAGTCCTGGAGCAGGTAGACCTATTCTCAGGCTCGCAACACGCCTTCGACGATCGCACCTTAGTAGTACTAAAGGTGCTCTAAATGGTCAGCCGTAGCGCTGCGGCAGCAGCCGAAGCGTCGAGGTGGGAGCCTCCGCCATTCATGCGGGGGGAGGAGCGCTTCAGCGCTCCGGAAAAGAGCCGCTGATTAACGATGCGCTTTAGCGCTGGGCCTCGACAGCGGCGTTTGCGCCGCGACCAACACCAAATGCCGCGGCAATCTTTCGATCCTTGAATAATTACGAGATGACTGCGTCGCGCAAAAACGCCAATTCTCCGATGCCCGCGCCCAAGAAATCCACAAGCCCCACGCACCCCATCGATCCCTCAAAATTCACCCCGCATTTCGTTTGGCGCAAATCATCACTATGCGCCGAACAAATCGCTCTATCGCAAATCGCCGCGCGATACGGCACCCCCACCTACGTCTACAGCCGCGCCGCCATTGAAAACGCCTATAACCAATACAAAACCGCTTTCCGCACCGTGCCAACAACCGTCTGTTACGCAATGAAAGCCAATTCCAATCTCTCCATCCTCGGCCTACTAGCAAAACTAGGCAGCAATTTCGACATAGTCTCCGGCGGCGAGCTCTATCGCCTAAAGCGCGCGGGCATTCCAGCAAGCTGCGCCGTATTTTCAGGAGTAGGCAAAACCCGCGAAGAAATCCGCGACGCTCTACGCGAAGGAATTCACTGCTTCAACGTGGAATCGGAATCCGAACTCGATTTACTAATCGAAGAAGCTACCCGCGCCCGCAAAAAAGCCCCAGCCGCCATCCGCGTAAATCCGGATGTAGAGCCGGGCACTCATCGCCACATCTCCACCGGCCATCATCAACATAAATTCGGCATCGATTGGCCAAACGCCCGCCGCCTCTATCTAGCCCATCGCAACACGCGCTCGCTCGAATGGAAGGGAATCAGCGCCCACATAGGCTCCCAAATTCTAAATGTAGCCCCGCTCCGCAAATCCGCCAGCCGTATGGCCGCGCATTTCACCGACCTACAAAAAAATGGCATCGTGCTCGAACATCTCGACCTAGGCGGCGGCCTCGGCATTCGCTACACGGAAGAAGTCCCGCCGCAACTCGACCACTACGCTCGCGCAATCGAAGCCATCGCGAAACCCCTAAATTGCCGCCTAATGCTAGAGCCCGGCCGCTCGATCGTAGGCCTCGCCGGCGTCCTACTGATGCGCGTCCTCCACAAAAAATCCACTCGCGGCAAGAATTTCATCGTAGTCGACGCCGCCATGAACGATTTCCTCCGCCCAGCCCTCTACAACGGCATCCATCCCATCACGCCAGTGACACGCCGCGTATCCCAAGAAAAAATTATCCGAGCCGATATAGTCGGCCCAGTCTGCGAAAGCGGCGACAGTTTCCTAAAAGATTGGCCAATCGAGGAGGTACAGCAAGGAGACGTCCTAGCCCTCTGGGGCGCAGGTGCCTACGGCTTCGCAGAATCCAGCAATTACAATTCCCGACCAAGACCCGCCGAAATCCTAGTCAGCGGAAAAAAGTCCAAGATTATTCGCAAACGCGAAACTCGAGCAGAAATGCTGCGCGGCGAGTAGGGCCCGTGCTTTACGCCGGGCCTCTTCATGCAAGATCGCGCCACAATCGCCAACTCGAAAATTCCACCCGCCCGTGAAACAACGACCGCCTACCGGTGCGCCTTGTGATGCTCCGGATGCAAAAAATTATCAATCGCCCCAACAAACAAATTATTCTGATCTACAAAAGCCATATGCCCGCTCCTGGGCAAAATCAAAAGCTGCGACCCCCCAATCTTCTGATGCATCTCCTTCGACAAAGAAGGATCGCACTCATCATGATCCCCAGCCAAAATCAAAGTAGGCACGCGAATGTTCTCTAGACGGTCCACATACTCCACAGATTTCAAATTCCCATCAATCACATACTCCCCATGCGATCCCCACATCACGCGATACAAATCCCAAGAAGTAACGCCCATCGCGATCGGATCAAAATTAGGATCCGGCCGGTTCTGAAAAAGATAAGGAAAATAACCCTCGCCCCAAGCCGCCACCATATAGTCATTCGTATAACGATTCTTCTCGTAGTCTTTCCCGTGCCCGTACAATCCATCCGCTTCCATCTTGTCGATCCGCTCGCGCAACTCCGGCGCCATCTTCGCCTTGATCTGTGCCAACACATCATTCATCTGCTTCGTGCTCGGAAAAGTGCTAGCCAAAATTAAATGAGATAAATTCGACTGATACTTGAGCGCATAAGCCTGCGCCAAAACTCCGCCAAATGAGTGCCCCATCAACGTAATCTTGCCCAACCCCAAACTCCGCCGCACGCCCTCCACATCCTCCACCATATTCTCGACGGTATATCCGGCAGGATCCTCCAACTTCTGCGATTTCCCCGACCCGCGTTCATCAATAAAAACCAATTTATTCAATCGCGCCAAAGGCAGCAAATAAGGCAAAAAATAATCATGCGACCCGCCCGGCCCGCCATGCACGATCACTAACGGCTCGCCCTTTCCCACAGTCATGTAATAAATCAGCATGCCCTCGGCATCGACGTACCCCTGCGATGACCCGTTCACATCCACAAATCCATCAGCGATCGGATAATTCGGCGTGTCCGAAGTCGGCGCCGCAGCCGCTTTCTTGCGATGTTGCTGCGCCAGCAAGGGCGCGACACCCATCGCCAAGATCGCCACCAAGCACACTCCCACCCGCATTCGAGATTTCATCGTCAGCTCCTTTGCTATTTCCACGACATGCGAAGAACCGCTACCGCTCTCCCCAACCCAATTTGTTGCGCAGCACTTCGAAGTAAGATCTTCCCGCAGCACGCACCAGTTGCACCCGCGTCTTCGCCCGCTGAATCGCCACACGATCCCCCGGCGACAATTGAAATCCCACTTGCCCGTCCAGCGTCAGATGCACCGGCTCTCCATGCTGCTCGGGAGCAATCTCAATCCGCGAAGTATCCGGAATCACCAAAGGCCGGTTCGTCAACATATGCGGGCAAATCGGCGTAATCACAAATGCATGAATGTCGGGAAACACAATCGGCCCGCCAGCCGCCAGCGAATAAGCCGTAGATCCGGTAGGCGTAGCCACAATAATTCCATCGGCCCGATACCGCCCAACATGACTCCCATCCACGTGCACATCAAAATCCATCAATCGAGCCAGCGCCGCCTGATTTACCACCGCATCATTCAAAGCCCGCGCCCCTTCGCCAACAACGCCCCCACGCATCAACTGCGCCTGCAAAACCATCCGCTCGCTGATCGAATGTTTCCCGGCGAGGGTAGCCTCCAGCAAAGGATAAAGTTCATCCAACGTAACGCTAGTCAAAAATCCCAACGATCCGAGATTCACCGCCAAAATCGGAATCTCGCGATCGCCCAAAAGCCGCGCCGCAGCCAACAAAGTCCCATCGCCGCCCAACACTACCAGCAGATCCGACTCGCTAACGAGTTTCTCGCGCGCCGAAGCCTTATCGAGCGAGCTGCAAGATTCAGCAGCACTTTCGTCGAGCAAGACTTTCAGTGAGCGCGCACGCAGCCAGTCAACCAATGGAGGAAGAACGGAGCAGAGGTCTTCTTTACGCGGTTTGCAGAGAATCCCGACAGTAGAAATCATTTTGGCCAGGCCAAAATTGTACTCTAGCCCTCGCGGCGAGCGTGCAGAAAATACTCCAGATTTCCTTCAGCCCCAGCCAAATGGCTAGGCATAATCCCCACAATCTGCAGTCCATTCGCCGCCGCAAATGCACGCACCTTCTCAATCGCCTTCTCGTGCAACGCGGCATCTTTCACAATCCCGCCCTTGCCAATATCGCGTCGTTCCAGCTCGAATTGCGGCTTAATTAAAATTAAAAATTCTGCGCCCTCTCGCGCCACATTCACCAACGCCGGCAATATCTTGGTAATCGAAATAAACGAAACATCCGCCGTAACAAAATCAACCGGCACAGGAATCGCGTCAGCCTTCAAATAGCGCACATTGCATTGAATCGGCACAACCCGCGAATCCTTCTGCAATTTCCAATCGAGCTGTGCCGTATTCACATCCAACGCAAAGACTTTCACCGCCCCATGTGCCAACAAGCAATCCGTAAACCCGCCAGTAGAACTCCCCGCATCCAAGCAAACGCAACCAGCAGGCGAAATCCCAAAATCCGCGAGCGCCCCTTCGAGCTTCAATCCCCCGCGGCTGGAATAACGCTGCGAATCTCCAGCAATCGTGATCGCCACATCCTCTGCAATCAACGATCCAGGCTTTCCAGCCCGCTGCCCATTCACAATCACGTCGCCGGCCAGCAACATAGCCTGCGCCCGCTGCCGCGAAGGCGCCAACCCTCGCGCCACCAACAAAAGATCCAACCGCTGCTTAGCAATCCGCCCGCTCATCAAAAATTCACGATCGCCGTTCCACCAAAAATTCCGCCAATTCCCGCAAATTCCGTCCGCGCGCGCCAAACGGCTCCAATTCCGAAATTGCCTTAGCCGCAAGTTCCGAAGCAACTTCACGCGATTGCGTCAATCCCAGCAAAGCCGGATAAGTAGCCTTCTGCTGCGCCTGATCTTTCCCAGCCGTCTTCCCCAACGCCGCCGACGATTCCTCCACATCCAAAATATCGTCCACCACCTGAAACGCCCAACCAATGTTCTCCCCAAAATTCCGCAACCGCTCCACATCCGCATCCGCCGCCCCGCCACAAATCGCCCCAGCCACGCATGCCGCTCGAATCAAAGCCGCCGTCTTCGATTGATGAATGTACTCAAGCGTAGCCAAATCCGCCCGAGTCTTCTCCGCCTCCAAATCCGCCACCTGCCCGCCAACCATCCCCCGCACAGTCCCAGCAGCCCGCGAAACCTCAGAGATCAAACGCACGCAACGCGAAGCCTCGATCGGCGCCTGCGCCAAAGTCTCAAACGCCAAAGTAAGCAATCCATCCCCGGCAAGAATCGCATTCGCCTCGCCAAACTGTTTGTGGCAAGTAGGCTTCCCGCGCCGCAAATCATCGTTATCCAGCGCCGGCAAATCATCATGAATCAGGGAATAAGTATGAATAAACTCGATAGCACAAGCAGCCGCCATAGCCGCAACCGGCGGATCAGCAAATAATCGCGCCGCCTCCAAACAAAGCGCAGGCCGCAATCGTTTCCCCCCGGCAAAAACCGAATAACGCATAGCCTCATGAATCGAAACAGGCAAAGTCCCAGCAGCAGGAAGGAATTTGTCGAGCGCCGCGTCCACAGCAACCCGGTCCAACTCAAAAAATTCAGAGAAGCCCATAAGCTCGACGCAAAGGTAGGATGACACCGCGGGCTTCCAAGAAATTCAGAAGGGAATTACACTCCAACAATAAATCGGCGCAAGGAGTTCCAAGCAGCGAAATTAGGAAGCAGCGGTGGAACTTATTTGAAATTTCAAATTTGAAATTTGAAATTCTCACGCGGCCATCAACGCCATAACTCGAGCGTCCATCAAGAACCCGCTTCCTCATCCGATTCAAACGGCTGCGCCACAATCTTCCCATCCGCCTTCTTCAAAAGAATCTCAATCCTACCCTCAGCCTCTTCAAGCTGCTTCTGGCATTCGCGCGAAAGCGTAACGCCTTCCTCAAAAAGCTTCATAGCCTCATCTAATGAAAGGTCCGCACTCTCCAGCCGCTTGACAACTTCCTCCAACCGCCCAAGCGACTTCTCAAAATCACCTTTCTTCGGAACCTCAACAGGTTTGTTAGCAGCCGGACTCAAGAA
>JABDFR010000060.1 GCA_013286465.1 Acidobacteriota bacterium
GATGGCAGTGATGCGGCTTCGGACGTGTTGCTGCGTTATTTCGAGAAGGCGCGCGGCTGGGACAGTCTGAATCAGATCATCTATGTCGATTTGAAAACTTCGCTGCCCGATGATTTGGTGATGTTGACGGATCGCATGAGCATGGCTGCGTCGCTCGAATGCCGCGCTCCGCTGGTCGATTACGAGCTTGTGGAGATGACTGCGCGCATGCCGGCGAATTTGAAAGTGCGCGGGCTGACCATGAAATATTTGCTGAAGAAAGTGCTGGAGCCGCTGGTGCCGCACGAGATTTTGCATCGGAAGAAGCGTGGATTTGGCGCGCCGATGGGCTCGTGGCTGCGGCGCGATTTGGAAAGCCTGGTCAGCGACACGCTCGGCGAGTCTCAGGTGCGGCGTCGCGGATTCTTTGATCCTGCGGTGGTGAAGGAAATTATTGCGGCGCATCACGCGCAGACGAGCGATCACACCGATCATTTGCTGGCGCTGATTAATCTGGAGTTGTGGTGCCGGATTTATCTGGATGGGAATGATTGGCGCTCGACGCCGGCTGCGCCGGTGGCGGCGGCGCGAATTTCTTGAGCGAAAATCGACTGCGACCGAACTAATCCATGCGAATTCTTTATATCTGCCATCGCTTTCCATTTCCGCCGAATCGCGGGGGAAAAATTCGTCCGTTTCAGATGATCCGGCATCTTTCCGAGCGGCATGAGGTGACTGTCGCGAGTTTGGCGCATTCGCAGGAGGAATTCGATGCTGGCGCGGGGTTGCGCCGGATTCGACGCGCTGGCCGCAGGCGGTGTTGGCGCTGCCGACTAGCGTTCCTTCGTCGGTCGCCTACTTCGGTTCGAGCCGGCTGCGCTCGCGGGTTGAGGCGGCGTGGCAGCGGAAGAAATTTGACGCGGTGATGGTGCACTGCGCGTTTGTCGCGCAGTATACGCTCGGCCTGCACGGACCGGCGCTGCGCATTCTTGATTATGGCGATATGGATTCGGCGAAATGGATGGATTATGCCGAGCATCGCCGTTTTCCGCTGTCTGCTGGTTATGCGATTGAATCGCGCAAGTTGCGGCGCTATGAGCGCGAAATGGCCAAGCGCTTTGACCGCATCACCATTACCACGCAGGGCGAGAAGGAAGAATTCAAGACGCTGGGCGTTCCGAAACCTTGTACGGTGATTCCCAATGGCGTGGATGGAAATTTCTTTCAGCCGGCGAAAATGGGCGGGGGGACGAAGCCGAATATCGTTTTTCTTGGACGCATGGATTATTTTCCGAATATTGATGGGGTGCTTTGGTTTGTGCGCGAGGTTTATCCGGGCATCCGGCGAGCTATGCCTTCGGCGGAATTGCAGATTGTGGGGGCTGATCCTTCGAAGGAGATTTTGCGATTGCGCGGGATTGAGGGAGTTACGGTCACCGGATTCGTGAAAGACGTGCGGCCGTATTTGACTGAGGCTGCTGTCGCGATTGCGCCGCTGCGAATTGCGCGGGGGACACAAAATAAAATTTTGGAATGCATGGCGGCGGGAATTCCGGTGGTTTCGACGCCGCAGGCGGCGAAGGGGATTCAGGCTGTGGCCGGGGAACATATTGTCGTTGCGGACGGGGCGGCGGAAACTGGTCGCGGCGTTCTCGAGTTGTTGGGTGATCCTGCTCGGCGCGTCAAAATCGCCACTGCGGCACGTGCGCAAGTCGAGCGCGCGCATTCGTGGCCGGAGTCGATGAAAATTCTGGACGCGGTTTTTGCTGAGGGAATTTCGGAAGCTGCTTCAGAGGATGTTGCCATCACCACGGAATCGCGATCGTAATTCTCGCGCACGGTTCTCGCCGGCGATAAGTTCCTAGTTTCAACGAATTGATCAATGCAAAGAACGCGAGATCTGCGCGCGCAGAGGCAGATGGTCCAAGTTTTCGCATGCGTTACCCGGGCGGGCACAGCAAGCCAGCGCCCCTACGAATCCAGAAACAAATGCGGCTGCCCGAATTGTCTACTTAGGGTCGGGGATTTTTTCCCTGGAAATTATTAGTTCGTCGTACCAGGTGTAGGCTTTGTCGTGCGGGGCGTCGCCGTCTTTGTTGGTTTGATAGGGTAGCAGCCAGATTTTTCCGAATTTTGCTTTGCCTAGGTCGGTGTTTACCAGGTCGTAGCCGGTTTTTTTCTCTGGGCTGAAATCGATCACCGGGACGGAGGGCCTGCCTTCGTCGGCTACCGATAGCTGGACGGTGCTGTCGCGATGATATTTGTGGGAATTGTCTAGATACCAGGTGCCTACTTTCACGTGCAGTTGGAAGGTCATCCACTGATTTGGTTTGTACGCAACGCACGGGGGAAACTTCGGGGCGAACCCACGATAGAGACGGCATTTTCCGTTGCCGGCGGCATTTTGCGGGGAGAAAATTCCGGAGCCTTGCGCGTCGTAGCCTTCCATGATGGAGAGTTCTTCGTACTTGTCATCCTTCACGCCGCAACTGTGATACATGCGCGGCATTCCTAGCTGTCCGCTATTTTCGAGAACTAAATCGATATTCGTGCAGGACCAGGCGGTCTGGCCCGGGTGGTCGCCTTCGCCGATGATGGCTTGCTTCCAGCCATTGGAGCCTTTGAAGGGCTTCAGCATCTCCGGCGAAAAGCGCTGGCGCCACTGAATGTAAAATTCGTCGTATTTGCTTTTTGGATCGCCGTTCACGAGCGAATCGAATTGCGCCGATAAATCGTCCGCAAAATCCGTCCAATATTGTCCGGAGGAATTCGCTACCGAAAATGCCGGGACGGTGAATTTCAGCGAGCCGCGGCCGGAGGCCGAGACGGTGGTGTCGATTTCGGGAAGCACCGCGCCAGTGGAATCGGGCATGATGTGGCCGGCAATTTCCGAGCGCGTGTCAAAGCCGATGCAGCGAATTACGCCGGGGGCGTGGCAGCGTGCTTTGTAATCCGCATCGTTGCCCAGCTTCGCGGGGCCCGGCGCGGATTCGGCTTGCGGCAATTCCTCGACGGGCGGTACAGCTGGCTCGTTGGGCTTCTTCTCCGGCTCCTGTGATTGCGTTTGAGCTTGGGATTGTGCCGGCGATTGCAGATTCGCTGACGCGATGACCTGCGACGACGCGTGCGTCTGCGGCGTGGATTGATTCAGCAGGATTGCAATCGCGGGGACACCGAGGAAACAACTCGCCACGAAGAATTTCTTAAACCGCGACATTCGATCTCACGCTTCTCTCGCGATCACTCGCCACTCGCGTCGCAACTTCCATCGCATTCGACGCGATTTATCTTAGCCTAAAATGAAGCAGCGACGCCACGGGGGGACATGGCGCCGCCGCTCCTTAACCGGCTGGGGGGCCGGTAGCTCGTTGTGTCAGAACTTCGGATCGGCAATCTGCGTGTACGAGATGATGAGTTCGTCGTACCACGTGTTTGCCGCCGAGCAGCTCGGACAGTTGAGATTGGTCTGATACGGGAGCAGCCAGATCTTGCCGAACTTCTCCCGAATCATGTTTCCGTTGGCATCCGCTTGACCGTAGGCCGTTGGGTTCACCAGGTCATAGCCGGTTTGGCAGGACGGAATGTCTTGTTGCTGCGCGTCGCAGGCCGCGGACGTGGCGCCCGGATGCATGTCCATCACGAGTTGCGACGGCTGGCCCTCTTGCGCGACGTAGAGCTGAATCGTGCTGTCGTGCTTGAAGGGCGCCGGTGGGCCGCCATTCGAGGAGACGCCGGCTGGATACCAGGTGCCCACCTGGATGTGCATTTGGAACGTCATCCACTGATTCGCGACGTATGGGACGCACGGCGGAATCGTTGGGATGTTGATGGTCACGGTAAAGGTGCAGTTCAGGTAGCCGCCCGCTGCGTTCTGCGGTGAGAACAGGCTGTTCCCGTTGCTATCGGTGCGGCCGGTGTTGACCTCGAGTGGATCGTATTCATCGAGCTTCTGGCCGCAGCTGTGATACATGCGCGGGATTTCGAACTGGTTGGAATTTTCGACGACCGTCTCGAGGTCCGAGCACGAGTACGACAGGAACGAAGCCGTGTCGCCTTCGCCGACGATGACCTGCTTCCAGCCATTCGAATTCGCAAATTTCTGCAACATGCCGGAGTCGAAACGCTGGCGCCACTGGATCCAGATTTCATTCTTGCAAGGACCGCCGCCGCACGCGGTGGTGAGCGAGAGCGGATCGCCGTTGACCAGCGAATCGATCTGTTGCGAAAAATCGTCCGAGAAGTCGATGTTGAACGATCCCGAAGTGTTCGCCGACGTCGCTCCAGCCGGCACGGCAAAGTGCAGCGAACCGCCGCCCGAAGCAAAGGTGGATGTGTCGATCGACGGCGTAGTCAAGCCGGATGCAATTAACGGCAGGCCCGGTGCGGCATTCCCGCTGATCGTCGATGTGGTATCGAAGGTGACGCAGCGAATCACGCCGGAAGTTGCGCAGCGCGCCTGGAAATCCGCTTCGGCGTTCGAAGTGGAATTCGAGACGGTCACGCTGATTCCTGTTGACGTCGTCGTGTTTCCGGAAGTGTCGGTCGCAGTCGCCGTCAGAGTATGAGCTCCGTTGCTTGCACCCGACGTGTTCCACGACGTTGCGTAGGGAGAGGACGTATCCGCCGAGCCGAGATTCGACCCGTCGAGCATGAATTGCACGCTGGCTACCGCGACGTTATCGGAAGCATTCGCGGAAACTGTGACGGTGCCCGAAACAGTCGCGCCGTTTGCAGGCGCAGTAATGGAAACTGTTGGCGGCGTGTTGTCGGTTGTGTTCGTGGTGCCGAACGAGAAGCCGCTGCCAGTGATGGTGTTGCCGCTGCCATCGACAGATTGCACGCTGAAGAAGTACAGCGTGTTGGCGGACAGGCCGGTGAGAGTTTGCGAATGGCTGGTTGTCATCGTGGAACTCTTGGTGGTGGATGATCCCAGGTTCGCGGTCTTGCCGTACATCACTTGAGTGGTCGCGGCCGCGCTCGTGGTCCACGCGATAGTCGCGGAGTTTGTGGTGATGTTGCTCGCGGCCACGTTCGAAATGGTGGTCGTGCCGCTTCCCGTTCCAGTGCCGCCGCTGCCGCTGCCACTACCGGCGGTCAAGCGCAGCGTGTGAACGTCAATGTTCCACTCATTCACCAGCGCGTAGACTCCCAGTGCCGGGAAGTAGCCGAAGCGCTTGAACGTTCCGTTGGTGGTGGATGGCGAGCCGGTCATATCGGAGTCCGGCGGTGCATTCGTCGAGTAAGTTTGCGTGGTGCAGGAATCGGCGACCGGATCGTAGAGATACAGCGTGCCGCCGAAGTTTGGCCAGCCGACTACCAACTGCAGAACCGGATCCCATTGCAGGCCCGGGTTGTTGCCTTCGAGCCCGCTGCAACCGGAAGCCTTCAGAGTGGTGACCGAGTAGTTGCTGCCGGACGCGATGCTGATGGATTGCGCGCCGTTGTCGCCGAATCTTAGGAACAATTTATGCACTGGATCGATGACTGTTCCCTCATGGAGACTGAGGCTTGAGGGAGCGGCACCCATCAAGGTGTAGGAATTCGCATTCGGATCGTAGGTCCACATTCCCTGGCAAGAATCGTTGACGAATACGAGGCCGGTGTTCGGATCGTATTGCGCTTGCGAGTTGCCGAAGTCGTTGCAAGGATGCACGCCACCGTTGCCGAGCGTGCTGTCCATTTGCGTCCAGCCACCGGTGCCGCTCGATCCGACTTGCGAAAGATTAAGCGTCCAAGTGTCGCTGATGAAGCCGCCGCCCGGGCAATAGGGTACGCCGCCGAAGACGTACATCTTGTCGACGTTCGGCATGTAGGCGGTGCCGCCGTAGGTGTGGCGCGAGCTTGGAGTGCCGTTGCTGAAGGCATCGGCGCAAGTTGGAGTTGGATCCGCTGGATTGTTCGCGCGGGTCATCTTCAACGTGTTGAGATTGAAGGCGTAGATTTCATTTCCGGAGTAGTCGTTGTGACCGCCGCCCCAGACCCACAGGATATTGCGGTTGGTGTCGGCGATACCGCTGTTCCAGGCATCAACCACGCCGTAGCAAGAGCCGGTGTTGGACGGATCCGGCGGGCAATTCGGGGCGATCTGTTGACCTGCGACATCGAACCAGCCGAGCGTCGAAGGAATTCCGCTGCCGCTACCGCTGCCGGAGGATGCGTTGTTGACGGTTACATTCACCGTTGAGCTGACTGCGCTGTTGCCGGCCGCGTCTTTTGCGACGGCCGCCAGCGTGTGGCTGCCGTTCGCATAGCTGGTGGTATTCCACGACAAGTTGTATGGCGATGAGGTGTCGGCGGAACCTACGTTGTTTCCGTCGACCTGGAATTGCACGCTGGCAACGCCGACGTTGTCCGACGCTGACGCCGTCACCGTGACGGTGTTGCTGACGGTTGCACCGTTGCTTGGCGAACTGATTGAGACTGTTGGCGGCGTGGTGTCGGAATTGTTTACCGTGACTTTCACGCCTGCGCTGGTGGCCGTGCTGCCGGAAGAGCTCTTTGCGACGGCGGTAAGTGTGTGGCTGCCGTTCGAGACCGACGTGGTATTCCACGAGAAGTTGTACGGCGAGCTGGTGTCCGCCGAGCCAACGTTCGCGCCATCGACTTGGAATTGCACGCTGGCGATGCCGTCGCTGTCGGAAGCGGTGGCGCTCACCGTGACTGTAGCTTTCAAGGTCGCGTTGCTGGACGGCGAACTGATCGACACTGCCGGCGGCGTGCTGTTGGTATTGTTGACGGTCACTTTCACGCCGGTGCTAGTCGCGGTGTTCCCTGACGAATCTTTCGCGACTGCAGTGAGCGTGTGGCTACCGTTCGAGACCGACGTGGTATTCCACGAAAAACTGTACGGCGAAGTGGTATCGGCCGAGCCGACGTTCGCGCCATCGACCTGGAATTGCACGCTGGCGACGGCAACGTTATCCGAAGCCGTTGCGTTCACCGTGATCGTGCCACTGACGGTGGCATTGTTCGACGGCGAGGTGATCGAGACGGCCGGCGGAGTGGTGTCGGAATTATTATTGACGGTGACCTTCACGCCTGCGCTAGTCGTAGCGTTTCCTGCTGCGTCCTTGGCAACCGCGGTCAGCGTGTGGCTGCCGTTGGCAACCGACTTGGTGCTCCATGAGAAGTTGTACGGCGAACTGGTATCCGCCGATCCAACATTCGCGCCATCAACTTGCAATTGCACGCTGGCCACGCCGACATTATCGGAAGCCGTCGCGTTTACTGTGATCGTTCCGTTTACCGTTGCGTTGTTCGCCGGCGAAGTGATCGAGACCGTCGGCGGCGTGGTGTCGGCGTTATTCACCGTAACTTTCACGGCTGCGCTGACTCCCGCGTTTCCCGACATGTCCTTCGCTACTGCCGTCAGCGTGTGGCTGGCGTTCGAAACGGTGGTGGTATCCCACGAGAAGTTGTAAGGCGCGCTCGTTAGCGCGGCACCTGCGTTGGCGCCATCGACTTGCAACTGGACGCTTGCAACGCCGTTCGTATCGGAAGCGGTCACGTTCACTGTGATCGTTCCGCTCACCGAAGCATTATTCGCTGGCGAAGTGATCGAAACCGCCGGTGGCGGAGCGGTCTGCCCGTTGCTTACCGTGATTGTCTCAACCGTGCTGGTCGCCGAAACTCCAGTGGTATCGGTGGCGACTGCCGCTACGGTGTGATTTCCATTCGTCGAAGATGTCGTGTCCCACTGAATGCTGTACGGCGCGGCAGTTACCGGAGCGCCAAAATTATTTCCATCCAATTGGAATTGAACATTTGCGACGCCGGCACTTGCCGTGGCGCTCGCGGCCATCGTGACTGTGCCTGAAACTGTCGCGCCATTAACTGGCGAGGTCATTGCCACCGCTGGCGGATCGCTATCTCCAGAAGCGCCCGCAGTAAATGTCTGATCAGCAGTGGTGCTGGTGCTTCCATCCGCGGCTTGCGATTGGCACTTATAGTGATACTGAACGCCGGTGGTGAGATTGGCGATCGTCACCGAGTGGCTGGTGACCATGGTGTTGTCGAGCGGCGTGGACTGGCCATAGGCCGTCGTGGGGCCGTAGACGACTTGCGAACTGCTGGCGATGTTCGTCGTCCAGGTGATCGCTGCGCTGGTGGCTGAGACCGTGCTTGCGGCGGGAGTGGAATCCGTCAACTTTGTATTATTGGAGCCAGCTAAGCCGATACAGCCGGAAATTAGGCTGGAAACGAAGAGGACCGCGAAAAGCCCGAGCGTCGTTGACCAGCGCTGTGGGCAAACTCCTTTGTTTACTTGCATTTCTTTCCCCCAGTCAAGAATCTGCACGGTAACCCGCTTGACCGCCCCCCGAACATTAGCGCTCACGGATCTCCGATAACGGAACTAGGCTAAACGCTGGGAGTTACGGGGAGTACTGGTCGGGGGGCCTGATTAGGGTCAACGTTCGGTACAGGTACTTTGCTGTCCCTGCGGGCACCTTCGGCCGGGAACGAGGAGGGTCCGCCAAATCCTTGATTCTGCGAGAGAAACGGGTGTTTTGTGGTTACGGCGAGATGTCGAAATCGCTAAAATTTCCGCGAGGATATTCGCCGATGGAAGTCTATTTCGAGAATTCCGGTCGTGGTGGCCAAAGGTACTGCGTATGCTTCAACTTACGTGCAATACCTTGCGGACGAACCAGATCACGAGTTCTCCGGACGCGCGGAATCCTTCTCCCAATTCAAATAGCCAGAGAAATATCGCCAACTCGATCCAACTGCCTGACATAAGTACGCGATCCAGCCAGCGGATCCCCCGGCGGGACTCGCCGGCGCGCCACGCCAGCCACAAAAACGCAAGGGCAATTACCACGGATGCGAGGACATCGGTGGGATAGTGGCCTCCCACGTAAACTCGCGGCAACGAGACCGCCAGCAAAACCCACGCGCAGAGGATCGCGCTGCATTTGCGGCTGAGCGGCCATAATCCTGCGGCCATCGTGAAATAAACCAGCGTGGAATGGCTGGGGAACGAATTGCCGCTGCCGAATCGCCAGAGGTATGGCGGGAATAATTCCTGAAATCCCGGAGTGCGGCAGGGCGGCAGTGTGCCGACGAAGGGGCGCAGCGCCAAAGTGAAAAGCACAGCGGCAATGCATGCGACGATTGCTTCGAGTATCCGCGCGCGCCGCCACTCCGTCCTATCGTCGCGTAGGCTCCAGAAATAATACGTTGCGGCTGCGAACGCGAAGCCGCTCACGAGGCGGTTGTGCATGAAAAATTCCGCGAGATTCATGTGCGGATCATTGAGCGGAAACAAATGCACCAGCAGCGCCAAAACCCAATGATTGAATGAGTAGAACCAAGGACCGGCGAAGGCGCTGCTGCAAATTAGGGCAGGCAGTGAGGGAGGTAGAAGCAAGCTGGGATCGGAGAGGGCCATTCGCTTATCGTATTAATCATCACATTTTACGATATGTAAGTCTCGCCTCTAGTAGCGCCGGCGTCCCCGCCGGCATCCGACGAGCGGAAAAGTACGCGAAGGCCAAAACCCTGGCCGGAGGGCGACGCCAACATCGGAGGTGGTTTCGCTTTTGTAGCGCTGGCGTGCCCGCCGGCTCCTACGAGCGCGGAACTTGGTTAGGTCTCTAATCGTGGACGGAGCGAGGCAAAAATAAATGGCAATTGATTGGTTTTTTTTAGTTCGCGCGCATCCGTTGCCGTTGGCGCGAGTCTGCTCGAAAGAGCCGGCAGGGACGCCAGCGCTACGCGAGTTGGCGCGATTGAGGTCCGCCTCCGAGCATCGGAGTTGGCGACTATTTCGCTCGTAAGATGCCGGCGGGACGCCAGCGCTACGAAAGAGTGTTACCCTCAATCTCAGGAACGAACGAGTCCGCATTGTCTTCCGTGCAAAATTCGGCGCCCGAGCGGGTCTCCGCTGGTGTGTTCTCCATGCCCGTTGGCGCGAGCCTCGCAATCTGCGTCCGCCTTCTGCTCTCGTTAATAATGATAGCGGCCGATTATCTTGCCGCACCCGCTCTCTATAACGGCTCGACTCTCTGGGCCACCGCCGGGCTCCTGCTGCTCATCTTCCGTCGCGGACAAGCCGTCGGCGCGAATAGCGAGGAGCCGGGGATCGCGAGATTGTCGATCGCGCGCCTGGCTATCTTCTTAGCGCTGCACGCAATCATCATCACCATCGGACGGAGCTCCGGGGCGATATTGACATCCGCGGCAGCGAGCGACGCACTCGCCGCCGCTCCACTAGCCGCCGCCAAACTACTGATCCTCTTGCCGGTAATCGCGCTTTTCTCTCGCAGCGATTGGAGCGCGATCCTGCGGAAGTTCCGCGCCGAATTTCTTGCCGCGCTCATCGTTCTCTTGACGTTTTTCCCGTATCGCTTGTTTCACACCATCTGGCCGGCGTATTCGCAGCTGATCGCCACGCTCGCGTATTACGGCGCCAAACCGTTCGTCGCAGGCCTGGCATTCATCAACCAGCCGATTCCTACAATTGCCGGCCCGCAAATTAATCTTCAAATTGTTTTCTGGTGCTCGGGATT
This sequence comes from Acidobacteriota bacterium, assembly GCA_013286465.1. GTDB lineage: Bacteria > Acidobacteriota > Terriglobia > Acidiferrales > UBA7541 > Palsa-147. The sequence continues at coordinate 10,491 of JABDFR010000060.1, forward strand.
TTCCGCGTTAGCGCTATTCGACACACTCGTGGCATTAATCGCCATACTGGATTGGAACGAACTAAATCACGCGCGGCTTCTCACCGCCTACATCGCGGGCGGCGCAGCAATTTTGGCGGCAAATATAGTGCGCATCAGCCTGCTGGTAATCATCGGAAACGATATCGGCCCGGAATATGCCATGGGCCGATTCCACGTAAACGCAGGCTGGGCCTTCTTCGCCGTAATCTATCTAATTATTCTGACGGTCTCCTACCGCTGGATGCTAAAAAAGCCTTCGTAGGGCCCGCGCTTTATGCCGGGCCTCTTCGTGCAAGATCGAGCCACCCATTCATCTGACGCCGAATCAATAAGGCACGTTAAGCCCAATAAGTCCGGTCCAAAGTGCGATACTGAATCGCCTCGCTCAAATGCTTCGACTCGATATCCGCAGTCTCATCCAAGTCCGCAATCGTGCGCGCCACTTTCAATATGCGATCGTGCGCGCGCGCCGATAGGCCCATACGCTGAATTGCCGTTTCGAGTATTTTTTCGCCGTCCGCGGAAATCTGGCAATGCGTGCGGATCAATTTCGGAGGCATCTGCGAATTGGCATAGAGCATTTTCTCACCGGCAAAGCGCTTGAGCTGCACATTGCGCGCCGCTACCACTCGCTCGCGCACCGCCGCCGAAGGCTCGACGTCGCCCTTGCTGCGCAGCTCCTTGTATTTCACCGCGGGCACTTCGATATGTATGTCGATGCGATCCAGCAACGGTCCCGAAATTTTAGACACATAGCGCTGGATCAAAGTAGCGGAGCAATTGCAATCGCGCGTGGGATCGCCGAAAAATCCGCAAGGACAGGGATTCATAGCCGCTGCCAACATGAATCGCGAAGGAAAACTCACCGAAAGCGCCGCGCGCGAAATCGTAACGTGCCCATCCTCGAGCGGTTGCCGCATCACTTCGAGCACATTGCGCTGAAATTCCGGCAGCTCATCGAGGAACAACACGCCGTTATGCCCCAGCGAAACTTCGCCCGGCCGAGGAATCGCTCCGCCGCCGATCAATCCCGCATCGCTGATGGTGTGGTGCGGCGAACGATACGGGCGCGTTCCCACGAGGCCGCGCGAATTATCCAGCACGCCTGCGACGCTGTGAATTCGCGTGGTTTCTATCGCCTCATCGAGCGACATCGGCGGCAAAATTGTCGGAATGCGTTTGGCCAACATTGTTTTCCCCGCGCCCGGCGGCCCGATTAGTAAAATGTTGTGGCTGCCGGCACAAGCAATCTCGAGCGCACGCTTGGCCGCCAACTGCCCGCGTACATCGCGCAAATCCACCGAATAGCCGTCGGATTCCGCGAGCATTTTCGCGGCGTCCACGCGCACAGGCGTAAACGATTCCGGCGCATTCACCAAATCTGCGGCCTGGACCAGTGAATTCACGGCGAATACGTCAATCCCCTTCACTACCGCCGCTTCACGCGCGTTCGCCGTGGGCACCACCACATTCTTCGCCCCGCGGTCGCGCGCCACAATCGCCGCCGAAAGCGCCCCGCGCACCGGACGCACGCTGCCATCCAGCGATAATTCGCCGAGGAATACGTGCGAATCCAAAATTTTGCCGTGGAACGAACCCTGCGAACCTATCAACCCCAGCGCCATCGGCAGATCGAAAGCAGATCCTTCTTTGCGGATGTCAGCGGGAGCAAGATTGACGGTAACGCTCTGAGGGGAAGGAAAATCAAAACCGCAGTTCTTCAACGCGGACTTGATCCGCTCGCGGCTCTCTTTCACGGCGATATCGGGCAGGCCTACAACTGTGAATTCGTTCTGCTTCCCCGCGCCGATGTCTACCTCCACTTCGACGAGATAGGCATCAATTCCAAATACAGCGGCGCTGAGCGATTTGAATAACATTTTTGAATGGGCTCTTTCGTGTGGCCGGAAAGTTGTGCCCGCATCGAGCACACGTCGCGGCCAACACAGCCAATGCGTTTAGAAACAGACCTAAGAGCGCGAAGACACGACTGCCGCGCTATTTCCCATGCTATCCTGTCCGCGGCAAAGCACAATCCGTACAATCGCGCTTCGTCATAGTCCCAATGGCTCTGATCCGACGCTCGTACCCAGTCCTTGAATGGCTCCGCGCCGGCGCTGCTCGTGCCGCCATGGTCGCCGTATCCTTATTCTTCTCGTCTCAGGCCATCGCTCAGTCCAAGTCCGAATCCAAAGCTCAATCCAAAGCCGATGCGCAGGCTGAAACTGGCGGCTATTCGGATGCGAAGGCCGTCCAGCTGAATAACGAAGGCATGCAGCTGTACCAAAACGGGAAAATCGACGATGCCATCGCGAAATTCCGCCAAGCCCTGGAGCGCGTTCCGAAATTTCCGGAAGCCCTCGACAATCTGGCGTTGGCCCTCGAATCCAAAGGCGGCGATGACGAAGCCATCACCGATTTGCAGCAGTCACTGAGCCTTCGCCCCAGCGATGCGCTGGCCTATTCCAATTTGGGCCTCGCGTATCTTCATAAGCGCCAGTATGACGATGCTGCTGCGGCGTACCAGAAAGCGATCGATCTGCGCTCCGATTTCCCGGAGGCCTATAACGGCCTGGGCGCGGCGCTGATGGCTACCGGAAAATCCAAGGAAGCCATCGCCGCCTATCGCCGCGCCATCGAGCTGCGGCCGAATTACGTCGACGCCATGAATAATCTGGGTGTCGCGCTGCAACATGATCACCAATACGATGCCGCGATCGATCTCTATCAAAAAGCGCTGGCGCTGCATCCCAAAGCGAAAGATATCCAGGCGAATTTAGCCAGCGCGTTGTCCGATGCCGGCCGCAACGACGAAGCCCGCGCTGCTTACGAGCGCGCTGTGCAAGCGGATCCCGGCGATGCCGTCGCCTGGCATCAACTTGGCCAGCTGCAATTCGCGGGAGGACACTACGAAAGCGCCATAACAAGCTTCGAGAAAACGCTGCAGATCAATCCCAATCAGCCGGACATCGATTTCAACCTGGGCAACGCCTACTATCAACTCGGCCGTTATCAGGAAGCGGAAGCAAGCTACGAAAAAGAATTGACGCTCAAGCCCGGCGATCCTGATGCGCTACACGGCCGCGGCAACGCCTATTTCCGCCAGGATAATTTCGATGGGGCAATCGCCGACTACCAGGCCGCGCTCGCAGCGAAGCCAAATAATCCCGATGTCCTGCTCAGCCTGGGCCACGCTCAATATTCGAATAAAGATTTGGTAGCCGCGGCAGATACTTTCCGCAAGTATCTGCAGCATCGCCCCGACGATGCCGAGGCGCAATTCAATCTGGGCAACGCGCTCTACAATCACGGCGATTACGCACAAGCAATTGATGCCTACCGAGAATCGATTCGCCTACAACCTGACCTGGCGCGAGCCCACTACAATCTAGGCATGGCGCTGATCGGCCAAAAAGATCTAAAAGCAGCCAAGCTCGAATTCACAGAAGCTGCAAAACTAGATTCCAGCCTGACGCCGCCGGCAGGGCTGCCAAAGTAGCGCCGGCGTCCCTGCCGGCTCTTACGAGCGCGATCACGATTCAAGCTACAAGCATGGACGGCCCACACAATTCAGATCGGTCTATTTAACTAACATCGCGCGCCGTCCACGACTTCGGATTCTGCGAACATTCGCGGTCGTAAGATGCCGGCGGGGACGCCAGCGCTACTTAACATCGCGCTCCGACCGTGAATTTGCGTTGGCCGGCGCTCGCTATCACAAGAGCCGGTAGAGACGCCTGCGGTACGAAACCTGTCCGCGCTTTACAGTCGGCGTCCAGCCCCGTATCCTCATCTGTAGAATCCGCAAGCTAGCGAATTCCCTCGAGGCCCGACACCGGAGGCAGGCATGATAATGCTGATCATCGGAGCAGTAATTCTGCTCGCGATTGTCGTAATCGTAGGAATGTACAACGGCTTGGTGCGCCTGAAAGTTCAGTGCGATAACGCCTGGTCGGATATCGACGTGCAGCTCAAGCGGCGCTACGACCTGATTCCCAATCTGGTGGAAACGGTGAAGGGCTACGCCAGCCACGAAAAAGGCACGCTCGAAGGCGTCGTGCAAGCCCGCAACGCGGCCATGAGTTCGCAAGGCCCCGCCGCAAAGGCGGAAACCGAAGGGATGCTGACGCAAGCGCTGCGTCAAGTTTTCGCCCTCGTGGAAGCCTATCCGCAGTTGCGCGCGGTCGAGAGTTTCAATCAGCTGCAGGCCACGTTGAATCAACTCGAAGACACCATTCAGAACGCGCGCCGTTATTACAACGCGGTGGTCCGCGACTTGAATACGAAGATTCAGGAGTTCCCTTCCAACATCATCGCCGGCATGTTCAATTTCAAGCCGCGCGAATTCTTTGAGATTTCCGCCCCGGCCGAACGCGAAACTCCCAAGGTCAGTTTCGGCGCCGGCGCCGCGCAGCAATAGAATTTTCGGGCCATCCGCCGATGACTAAAGCCACGCGCCGCTTCCTTGCACTGCTGCTAGCAGCGCTCGCATTCGCGCTTCCCGTCCGCGCGCGCGAGATGAAGATTCAGAATTTCGAATCTCTGGTCACGGTGAATCCGAACGGCACCATCGACGTCTCCGAAACCATCACCGCCAATTTCACGGGCGAATGGCACGGCATCTATCGCACCATCCCGGTTGAATATTCCACCGCGCAGGGCTTGAATTACACGCTGTTCCTCAGCGACGTCATCGCCACCGATGATTCCGGCAATCGCCTCAAACTCGAAACCAGCCGCCAGGGCCCCAACGAGCAATTCAAAATTTACGTTCCGGATGCGGTGAACGCCACGCGCACCGTTGTCCTGCACTATCACGTGCTCGATGGCCTGCGATTCTTTCCCGATCACGATGAGCTTTATTGGAACGTCACAGGTAATTCCTGGGATGTTCCGCTGCAAGCCGCTAGCGCAGAAATCGATTTGCCCGCCGGCGCAACCGGAATCCGCACGCTCGCGTTCACCGGCGCCTATGGCTCGAATTCTCAAGACGCCGACGTGCAAGTCAACGCCAGCCAAATCACCGTCAAGTCCCGGCATTCGCTGCGCTTCCACGAGGGCCTGACCGCGGTAATCGGCTGGGATAAAGGCCTGGTCCACGAGCCTACAGCACTCGATTTATTTTTCCTCTATCTGCGCAGCAATTGGGTTCTGATTCTTCCGGTCCTCGCGTTCGGCATCATGTTCTGGCAGTGGTGGACGCGCGGGCGCGATCCGCGCCGTCAACCGATCTCCGTGCAGTACGAGCCGCCCGATCAACTCACGCCCGGCGAAGTTGGCACGCTCGTCGATAATTCCGCCAACATGCGCGATATCACCGCCACCATTGTCGATCTTGCGGTGAAAGGTTATTACGTCATCGAACAAACCGAACGCGATCAAATGCTCGGCCTACTTCACAGCAAGGAATATACTTTTCATCTCAAGAAACCCGCCACCGAGTGGCAAACCGCGCGACCGCACGAACTCGAAATGCTCACCGCACTTTTCGATGGCGGCGCGCGCGACACCGTGAAAATGTCCGAGCTGCAAAATCATTTTTACGTGCACCTGCCCAAAATTCGCGACAACATTTTCGATGCGCTGGTCACCGACGGCTACTACCTGCATCGCCCAGATCGCGTTCGGGCCGCCTACATCGCCGGCGGCGTAGCGCTCGGAATTTTTCTCGCCGTAGCTGGGGCCAATGTAAGCGGGGCGATGGGCATCGCGCCGCTTTCGGCAATAATTGCGGGAATCGCCAGCGGAATTATCGTCTGCGCCTTCGGATGGTTCATGCCCGCACGCACCAACACCGGCGCGCGAACGCTCGAAAAAGTTCTAGGCTTCGAGGATTTCCTCGGCCGCGTGGAAGGCGATCGCCTCGACCGCATCGTAAAAACTCCCGAGCTCTTCGAGAAATTTCTCCCTTACGCTATGGCGCTGCAGGTGGAAAAAAAGTGGGTGCAAGCCTTCTCGAATATTTCGATGCAGCCGCCCAGTTGGTATCAAGGCCCCTACGGCGGCGGC
>JABDFR010000061.1 GCA_013286465.1 Acidobacteriota bacterium
GGGAAATTGAAAGCGCTTTGATAAACACTCCTGATCCAGGCTCATGGGCTAAGCTTCGGACAATTCTCCCCAAAAAGTCATTCGCTACGCTTGCAGCGATTGCCGGTTACGTTGAGGCACCCTCAGCTCCATGCCTGTGTTGGGCTGAACTTCTCCGACTATTCGAGGCCGATTGCATACGGCGACTTGCGCTGAAAAAAATGAGTGCTTCGACAATCCAGCGCTATCAGTTTGAGACCCGCGAATTTTCTGATTTTCTAAAAGAGCTTGGCATCGATTCAGTTGAATCTATAGACCGCCCGATCATTGAGAAATTCAAAGTCTGGCGAGTTGAAAGAATTCGCAGCCGGTCTCAACTCAAGGGAGCAAAGAGCCTTTCTCTCTCGGCAGCTATCCTGCATCGGGTATTTGCATTCGCCATCGAGAACGAAATGCTGGTGAAAAATCCGGTGCGGCTCGAAGGACGACCGGGAGCTGAGCCGGAACGTGGCTCGCAGCCCTTCAAGGCCGACGAAATTTGCAAATTACGCGGACACGCAGGACCAGATTTACTCGCCTTCAGCTTGCTCCGATGGACAGGATTTCGCGGTTCGGATGCTGTAGCCCTCACTTGGGCAGAGATTGATCTTGAGAGCCGCGAAATCGTGCGCATCACGCAAAAGCGTGGGAAGAAAGTTGTGTTGCCGATTCACACGGAGCTGATGTTCAGCCTCGAAGCGGAACACGACAGGCGAAAGCCCAATCCTTGGGAACGCGTCTTACTAAATCCCGAAACAGGTAAGCCTTACACTCGACCGAGACTCTATTATCGGCTAATGGCGATAGGCCGCCGAGCGGGGGTGGCGAACTCGAATCCTCACCGCTTCCGTGATTCCTTGGCGGTTGAGATGTTATGCAAGGGAGCGACGCCCTACGACGTTGCGAAAATGCTTGGGGATAGTATCGAAACCGTTGAGCACCACTATGCGCCGTTTGTTCCCGAGCTGCGAGAGCGTGTGCGGCGCATCTTGGAATCCCAATCGAACGGCTCCAACGCGGGCACGATTTGGGCACGTTCGAGCCAAAAGACATCACAAGTCCAATAAAATCAGCGGATGAGCCTGTAAGCCGGATTCTGTTGAGCGCTTGCGCGCCCCAGCGATCATTCCTCTAGGCCCCGAATCGCTCCGGGACTCCAGCAGCCTACCCGAGGGTCCTAACGGGCCGGGCCGGCCCTCCCCTCCTATTTGGCCTTGCTCCACGCGGGGTTTTCCGTGCCGCGAATGTTGCCATCCGCGCGGTGGGCTCTTACCCCACCTTTTCACCCTTACCGGCGGTACGGCCCAAACAGGCGGCTCGCAAGGTTTCCCTTTGAGCCACCGCAGAGGCGCATCACTCACCGGCGGTTTATTTTCTGTGGCACTGTCCGTGGCCGGATTCCCAACAGGCTGGCTTGCGCCTGCTTGCTGAGAGCGGCCCCCTGGCGTTACCAGGCGCGTTGCCCTTGGAATCGCTCGCCTTGCGGCCTGCGATTCCGGAGTCCGGACTTTCCTCCCGCGCTGCACTCTTGCGAGACAGCGCCAGCGATCGCCCAGCTCATCCGCCGATTTAATTATACGCGGATTGCAGCCGAACTCGATGATTCCATACTCAAACAGTGCCAGTATCACAGCGCAGGTTCAGGCGCCGCCGGCAAAACTTGCATCGCTGGATCTTCGTCCAATTTGGGCGGCCAGTACCGGAAAAGGAGGAAGGCGATCAACGCCCAAAATGCGATATCGAAGAGCACCGCGTCCCTGGGCCTCTGCTCAAACTGAGAGAAAACGTTGACGTTGGACAGCCCATGGATCACGGCGGCAGGCAAGATTGAACCGGAGCGCAATCTCGTCCATCCAAGCACCAAGCCAAGGGCGATGCACAATGCAGGGCGCCACAAAAACACCAATGCGATTTGTTGATCGCTGAAAACCGATTTGAAATCCCAATGGAAATGGAATGCGGCCCACAAGAGTCCGAGGATCACCAGCCCTCGCAAGACTCCGTATCTTCGAATGAATCGAGGCTGCAGGTAGCCGCGATAGATGATTTCCTCAAACAGAGCTGCTGGAAGGAGTTCCGGAAATAGAGACCATTGCGGTGCTAAGAAATACATTCCCACTCGTGGAGCTTCGAACTTTCCGAATTCAGTCGAGGCCCAAACTATTCGGTCGTGCGCGTACATGACCAAGCGTAGAAACGACCAATCTGCCGCGACGATAATACCTGTGGCTGCCGCATCGCTAGGTGACGGAAGCATCAGGAATCGTCGCATTTCCCTCCATCGATCTTTGCCAACAGACCAAGCCGCGAGACCGGCGATGACGGCTGTGCCGCTAGCTGGCTGAAGCCAGGCGATTAGTTGAGAAAGGTAGCCGTTCGGTGGGGCTTTCATCAGGAAGGGCAAGCCGTAAAGTGGAACCGCTGTAGCGGCAAAGGCTACGAACGCGCACGTTATGGAAAACCAGACAAAGAGCCATATCCGCCGCCATTCATCGTCGTGCTCTGGCCCGGAAGTCGAGAATACATTGAGCGAAACGGGAAGCGACGACCGCCCCGTCACCATACGAATCATGAAGTAGCTAACACACACGATTCCAAGAACTGAAAAGTGCAAACCCGGGCCGAGCCGGCTCAACACCTCTCCAATCCACGGCACCGTGTGCGCGCGGCTCGGAGGGTTCGAAAGCAGCTGGAGTGACGGATTGTGGATGAGGATGGAGAAGCGGACGCAAATCACGCCTATGGCGCACGCTGCCGGAAACCAAACGAAAACCAAAATGTTGCGAAGTGGGTGCTTTCGGGGACGCAGACACAAATAGAGCCCCGCCGTGCCGCTGATGAACAACAACGCAGCGCAACCCCAAACCACGCGGGTCCAAACAATCAGCGCCGCGCCTTCCGGGTTGTTTGCTTGTCCGAAGATTATCGGGCCGAAATGGCTTATTAAGTCGGACCACTCTTCGGGAGAGAACCGGAGGCTCGTTGAGATGTAGAGAAATAGCGAGCCGAGCATGAAGAAAAGCTGCGGCGGGTCACTCGGGAGAATTGAACGGACGAATGTGGCGAGAGTCTTCAAGAATCACTCCCGAGTCGCCGGGATTATGCCTACTCGTTGAGATGTTTGCCAGAGATTTAATGCTTAGTAGCTTAATGGCGGTACCGCCCGCGATAATCCTCGTTTCGTTGATCACTGGCACGCCGGGGGTCCACTTCGGTTCGTCCCGCAACATAGCGAACAAAAAGGGAATAAAAAGAATCGGGACACTCGAATATTCTTGGCGGGCTTAACCCCTTTAGAATCTGTAATCGGATCCCAAAGAATCGGGACACTCCCCGGGTACATGAGATTCCAAGAATGCTGATTTTTCTGAATTTTTTACGCGGCCCTGGGCGAAGACGCGGCGAAGAGATTTAATGGCTGATTCACTTGCTGTTGATCAGTTTCTCGAATCCCGCTTCGTCTAGAATTGGCACGCCGAGTTCCTTCGCCTTGTCGAATTTTGAGCCGGGGTCAGTGCCTACCACCACGTAGCTCGTCTTCTTACTAACGGAAGAAATCACTTTGCCGCCGTGGGCTACCACTAGTTCGCCGGCTTCTTCGCGAGTGCGATTTGCTAGGCCGCCCGTGAAGACGAACGTTTGGCCGGCTAGCTTGTTGCTCTTGGGGGCTTTGCGCTCTACCTTGGGATTTATTCCGGCTTCGCGCAGGCACTTTAGCATTTTCAGGTTGGAGGATTCGTCGAAGAATTCGCGGACGCTGGCTGCTACCTTGGGGCCGATTTCGTGGACTTCGTTTAGGTCTTCGAGGCTGGCTTCGGATAGTTTTTCGATGGAGAGGAATTTTTCCGCGATGAGTTGGGCGGTGCGTTCGCCTACCATGCGGATTCCCAGGGCGTAAATCAGGCGATCGAGCGGACTTTTTTTGCTGGCCGCAATTTCATCCAGGAGATTCTGGGCGGATTTTTCGGCCATGCGCTCGAGGTTGGCCACCTTGTCGAGCTTCAGCGAATATAGATCGGCAAAATCCTTCACAATTTTTTTATCTACCAGTTGCTCTACAATTTTTTCGCCGAGGCCATCGATATTCATCGCGTGGCGTCCGGCGTAGTGCTGCAGCGATTCCTTCAGGCGGCCGGGGCAGACCGCATTTACGCAGCGATAGGCGACTTCGCCTTCGACGTGATGTACGGCGCTGCCGCAGTCGGGGCATTTCGCCGGCATTTCGAAGGGATGGCGATTGGCGCCGCGCTTCACTACTTTGAGGACGTGCGGGATTACGTCGCCGGCGCGCTCGACTAGCACGGTGTCGCCGATTTCTACGCCGAGGCGGGCTACTTCGTCCATGTTGTGCAGCGTCGAGCGGCTAACGGTGACGCCGCCGATTTGCACTGGCTCGAGAATCGCTGTCGGAGTGAGCACTCCGGTGCGGCCCACGTTCACGATGATGTCGTTGACGACGGTGGTCTCCTGGCGGGCTGCAAATTTAAATGCGATGGCCCAACGCGGGGCGCGCGAAGTGAAGCCGAGTTCATTCTGCAGCCCGATTTCGTCCACTTTGATTACGATACCGTCGATTTCGTAGGCGATTTTTTCGCGTTTCTTCTCCCACCCGGAAATGTAACGCTCTACTTCGGCAATCCCCTCGCAGACCTTCGCGTCGCGGAATGAGCTTTTGAAATGAATGGTATTCAGCGCCTCCAAATTCAGCGAATGCCGCTTTAAAGCTGGACGGCCATCCATCAGCAGGTAGTACGCATAAAAATCGAGCCGCCGCGAAGCTGTGATTGTCGGGTCGAGCACGCGCACCGCTCCAGCCGCGGCATTCCTGGGATTCGCAAAACGCTTCCCGCCCACTTCTTCCTGCTGCTCGTTCAAAAGCTCAAAAGCCTTGCGCGTCATGATCGCTTCGCCGCGCACTTCCAAATCGCCGCGCAATCCAGCTTTTTTCAGCGCCGCAGGATCGAGCCGCAACGGAATCGAGCGAATGGTCTTCACATTCGGCGTCACGTCCTCGCCCGTCGTGCCATCCCCGCGAGTCACTGCGCGCGCCAGCAATCCATTTTCGTAAATCAGCGCCATGCTCAAGCCGTCGAATTTATGTTCCGCCACATAATCCACGCGCTCGCGCCCGGTCAGCTCGCGCACGCGCCGGTCAAAATCCTGCAATTCCTCGGTTGAAAAAGCATTGTCGAGGCTAACCATCGGCACCTTGTGCCGGTACGTCTCAAATCCCGCCCGCGGCTTCCCGCCAACGCGCTGCGTAGGCGAATCCGCAGTAACCAGCTCAGGATGCTCGGATTCGAGCGCTTTGAGCTGATTCATCAGCTTGTCGTAAGACGCGTCAGAGAGTTTTGGATCATCGAGGACGTAATAGCGATAATCGTTCCGGCGAATGTCCTCGCGGAGACTTTCGATTTTCTTCGCCGCCGCGGTCGCAACGGTTTTCGTGGCAGCAGCCTCTTTCTGTTTAGGCATCAGCCCTCAACTTAACGCAAACGTTGGCAAGCGCGCGCTATTATACAATGCCCGTTCGCTCGAGATGCGTCGGGGGCGTGGGAGCGAGTAGCTGGGAGCGAAGTTCCGTCAAATTACGAAAGTGCTAAACGACATACAAAGCGCGCTCCTGATTTACAATCTCGCCTGCGGCCGCCGCCGCCACACCCGCTTCGCGGAAATCGAAGAAGCCGCCCGTATTCTAAACGCCGCCGGAATCCGCACCGAGCTAGCGCCCACCACCGGCCGCGGTAGCGCCACCGGAATCGCCCGCCACGCCGTTGCCCAAAATCGCGAACTGGTAATCGCCTGCGGCGGCGATGGCACGGTCAACGAGGTAATCAACGGCCTGGCCGGCAGCAATGTCCCAATGGCGTTACTTCCGGCAGGCACGGCAAATATTCTGGCGAAAGAACTCGGCATCCCCTGGAACATTCCCGCCGCCGCACGGATGATTCCTACCAGCCACATGCGCCGCATCGCGCTCGGCTCAGTGATGAACGCATCCGCGCAAGGCGTGATCGACGAATCACAAGGCTGCCGCTATTTCCTCTGCGTGGCAGGCGCCGGCCCCGATGGCGCGATGGTCCAAGCCGTCGATCCGGAGCTGAAAGATCGCGCGGGCATCATGGCGTTCTGGGCGGAAGGCGTGCGCCAAATTATCAAATATAGCTTTCCGAAAATGTCCATCAGCCGAACGCAATCGAATCTGAACGCCACGCTGATCGTCGTGGGCCGCACCGCAAATTACGGCGGCCCGTTCAAAATCACCACCGGCGCCAGTCTTTTCGAAGACGATTTCGAAATCGTGGCCTACACAACCGCGAGCCGCTTTCGATATCTGGTCGCGCTACCGGCACTATGGGCCGGGCAATTGCGCAAAATGAAAGGCATCTTCGCCTGGAAAACCCGCGAGGTCACCTGCGTGCCCGCAAATGGCGAGACGGTCTACGCCCAAGTAGACGGCGAACCAGTAGGCACGCTGCCGCTACATTTCCGAATCGTCCCAGACGCCCTAACGCTAGTTGTCCCAACCGCAGCCTCCGTGTAGAGTTCCCCAAGTAGCGTCGGCGTCCCTGCCGGCATCCGACGAGCAAAAAATCAGAAAAAGGCAACCTCAACGACGGACTTCGATTTCAAAAAGAGCCCGTCCCAAATTCAAATGGAACCAGTAAGCCAAGCCCTAGCCTCGATAGCCCTCTCGCGCACCGGCCTAAATCGCATAGCTCCCCGAACTACTGCGATCCTCATGGCCGCAGCTCTAGCTCCCGACATCGATCTGCTCAGCGCCATCGGCGGCGCAAGCGCGTATCTAAGATTTCATCGCACGCTATTTCATTCGATGCTCGGCGGCATAGCGCTAGCGATCGCCCTAGCAGTACTCGCGACAATAATTCTCCGCCGCGTCAACCCAGCCGGCGAATTCGCCGACGCCTCGATGATTTCGCTATTTTCCCGCGTACTCGCACTCTGCATCTCGGGCGTGGCGCTCCATCTGTTCCTAGATCTCGTCGATGCCGACGGCGTGCGCCTATTCTGGCCCTTCCGCCAAGACTGGCAAGGCTGGTACCTGGCGCCAAATCTAGATCCCATAATCCTGATCGCACTAATCGCATCGATCGCGTTACCGGCTCTATTCAAATTGGTCGGCGAAGAAATCGGCGAGCGAAAAAAGAAAAATCCCATCCCGCGACGTTGGGCCGTCGCGGCTTTTGCGATTCTCTCCGGATATTTCGCAACTCGAGCCACGCTACATTCGCAAGCGATCGATCTGCTGCAATCGGCGATCTATCGCGGCGAAGTTGCGCTTTCTGCAGGCGCCTATCCCGATTCCATCTCACCCTTCGACTGGCGAGGCATAGCCGCCACCGACAACACGCTCCAGGAAATCGAGATTCATCTAAACAGCGGCGAAAAATTCGATCCCGAGCAAGCCATCACCCATTACAAGCCGGCCCAGCCGCAAGTCCTAGCTGCAGCAGAAAAAGTGCCGGCCATTCGTGAGTTCGTGAGCTACGCCCGCTTCCCTAGAGCCAGCGTCCAGCAAACTGACAGCGGCTGGCAAATCACGCTACGCGATCTCCGCATTCCAGCAAATTCCAAAAGCTTAGAAAATATGGAAGTAGTGGTAGACGTAGATTCCGCAATGCAAATCCGCAACGAGGAAATTCGCTTTCCGTAGGGGCCGGGGTTTACGACTGAGCCGTTTTGGCCTTGGGTTTTTCAGGTTTACGCACCACAGTAACAATCCCAGTCACTTCGGCGCCGGATGATGCCGCCCCATGAAATGCACAATCGCATACAGCAGCACGATCACGCCCACGGCGATCAACGCCGCCGATCGTCCATGCGCCAACAAAAACTGCGTGGCGGAATCGCCGTAACGCACCGCGAAAATTCCCTCACCGAAATAACGCAACCCGCGCCCTAAAACCAGTGCAATTACGAATGTACGCAAAGGCACCTGAAACACGCCTTCTGCCAAAATGAAAACTTTGAAAGGCAAAGGCGGCGGCAAAATCGCGGGAATAAACACGCTCAAGAACGCATTCGATTCCACCCAACGGCGTGCGCGGACTGCATGCCGCCCCGCCCGCGAATGAAAGAATACTTCCCCGCCCCTTTTGGCCAGGGCATACAGCCAAATACAGCCGGCCAAGGACCCCACCGTCGCCATAAAGGCGTAGTAAGGCATGCGCGCGGGATTCTGAATCGATTCTTCAATCACCAAAAGGTCGGTAACAATCGGAAACGAAAGCACTGAAGAATCAAAAAACGCCACCAAAAATAATCCCAGCCCACCCAGCGTAGCCACCAGGTGCGCCAACCAAGCCGGCAATTTTATTTTCGGCGCCTGCTGCATCAATCTCCAAGGCCTGCAAAGGCAGGGTGCGCGATTCTACCAGAACCACCCCGCGCCCCACCGGCCGCACGGCGCAATAGCCTCAAAATAAAAAAGCCCGCCATCCCGGAATCACCCGGGAAGGCGGGCTTAACTGCGATACGATTTCGGCCTTTAGCGCGACGCGTTACGAAAGACGAATTACGAAGCCGCAGCCGCGGAACTCCCAAACGACTTCACCGCGCTGGCCTCATTCTCGTGAATATCAAACACAGAATGCAGGCTGGTCATTTTCAAAACGTCTTTCACTTTTCCGCTAGGGCTAGCCAACTTCAATTGCCCACCCTGGCGCCGCAGCGTCGAGTGCGCCCGCACTAATTCCCCAATTCCTGCGCTATCGATGTGATCCACTTCGAGCAAGTTGCAAACGATGCGGGTCTTCCCCTGCGCCGTTAGTTCAGTAATCAGCTCCCGAAGTATCTCATTGCCCTCGCCGAGAGTAATACGTCCTTTCACATCGACGACGCTTACGTCGCCAATCTCACGCGCGTTGGCTTGCATCTTTGTCGAAGACTTCCCTCCCGAACCAACACTCATGCGGTCCAGCACCTGCACCGCAGCATTGGCTACTTCTTTCCATTCCGTTCGTACGATGATCACCGAGTGGCCGTCCTTCAAAACTTTCCGAAAGAGCGCCGCGTCTTCATTGTCTGGAAGAGCCATCGGAGCGGATTCGTCCGCGGCCGCCTTGGCCACCGCCGATCCCGCTCGCGCTCCGGCAAGCCCGAACAGCGCCGTCGCGCCCAATCCGATCGCAAACGCCTGCCCAAGCCCGGGAATCAGCAAGATCGTTGTCGCAACAACGCCAGCCGTCATCCCCGCCGCTCCGCCAAGAAATCCTCCCGCGTACGTCCCCACTTCTTTCGCCACAGAAACCGCTTCCGTCTCCGACGTAGTCAGAAACGCGATCGACTCCTGCGGCACCTTACGATCGATCAATTCCTTAAGTGCAAGTTCTGCTTTTTCTCTCGATTTGAAAACTCCAACTGCCGTCTCCATAAAATCCTCCCTCGGATTACTCGTCGTTTTAGGCGGGCCGCGACATAACCGGGACTTGATGTAAAGTTACGTAAAGCCTCTCAAGCATCTTCGCTTATTGCCGTGGTTTAGTCGCCGCGATCTACGCCCTGCGGGTAGCGCGATACTTGCTCCGGACTCATGAATTGTCAAGCCGTTTCAACAAATTGCGGGCGACGTCAGAATTGGGAGCGCAGAGAATCGTCGGCCACTCCCTCGGAATCGCCGGCCTTTACATTTACTTACAATGCGGTACTTGAAAGCCAGGGCCCGCAAGACCGGAACGCCGCCCGCATCCACAGGAAAGTCTAATCGGAGTCGCACTCGCCCAGATCAAACCGTCAAAAGCCATTCCAAATTCAGCCGCAGCCGCGACGCGGACCGTTTGACCGCCCTTCGCTAGCATGTTATAAACTTTGCGTTTGCTTCGGCACTCCCGCGTAAACTTTAGCCCTCTGGCCTGAAATTGTTGCGGCGAATTGTGGCCGCAGGCCGGTGGCGGAGAATCCTAGATGAAAGATTGTTCGACGAATATGATGGCGACGGCGAGCCGCGCGATGGCGCGTTTTCTCGCAGGCGCGGGCGTGTTTACGCTCGGCGCATTTTCTGTTTTTGCGCGCGTGAAGCCTGATCCTGAAGCGGGCGAAGCGAATCTTAAGCTTCCCGATCTTTCGAGCGTGCAGTTCATGGGCGTGGATGGCCACCGCCTGTTGCTCTGGGGCATTCTGTTTTGCGTGCTGGGGCTGGCGTTCGGACTTTTCATTTATACGCGGCTGAAGAATATGCCGGTGCACCGCTCGATGCGCGAAATATCCGAGCTGATTTATGAGACTTGCAAGACTTATCTGTTTACGCAGGGGAAATTCCTGCTGTTGCTGTGGCTGTTTATCGCCGTCGTGATCGTTCTCTACTTCGGCGTGCTTGCTCCTGTGCCCGGGAAGCCGATCAGCACTACTTTGCCGATTATTTTGCTTTTCAGCCTGGTGGGCATTGCGGGCAGTTACGGCGTGGCGTGGTTTGGCATTCGCGTGAATACGTTTGCGAATTCGCGCACTGCTTTTGCGGGTTTGCGCGGGAAGCCTTACCCGATTTCGTATATTCCGCTCGAAGCGGGGATGAGCATTGGGATGATGCTGATCAGCGTTGAATTGCTGATGATGCTTTTCATTTTGCTTTTTATCCCTGGTGACTATGCGGGGCCCTGCTTTATCGGATTCGCCATCGGCGAGTCGCTGGGCGCGGCGGCGCTGCGAATTGCCGGCGGAATTTTCACTAAAATTGCCGATATCGGTTCGGACCTGATGAAAATCGTCTTCAAAATCAAAGAAGACGATGCCCGAAATCCAGGAGTCATTGCCGATTGCACCGGCGACAACGCCGGCGACTCGGTCGGCCCGAGCGCGGATGGCTTCGAAACCTATGGCGTCACCGGGGTCGCGCTGATCACTTTCATTTTGCTGGGCGTGAAGAGCGAAACGGTGCAGGTGCAATTGCTGGTCTGGATTTTCGTGATGCGCATCGTGATGCTGATCGCCAGCGCCGCGGCCTACTTCATCAACGGCGCCATTTCTCGCGCGCGCTTCGCCAATGCCGAGCGCATGAATTTCGAATCGCCGCTCACTTCGCTGGTGTGGATTACCTCCTTTGTCTCCATCGCCTTCACGTATTTCGTTTCTTCGCTGATCATCCCGGATCTCGCCGGCGATACGACGCAATGGTGGAAACTGGCCACAATCATCTCCTGCGGCACGCTGGCCGGGGCGGTGATTCCCGAGCTCGTGAAAGTATTCACGTCGACCGAATCGCGGCATGTGAAAGAAGTTGTCATCTCGGCGCAAGAAGGCGGCGCGTCGCTCGGAATTCTTTCGGGCTTCGTCGCCGGGAATTTCTCGGGCTACTACCTCGGACTCGCGATGGTTCTTCTTATGTCCGTCGGATATCTGGTCAGCACTTACGGACTCGGCGCGATGATGATCGCCGCGCCCGTTTTCGCCTTCGGTCTGGTGGCTTTTGGCTTTCTGGGCATGGGGCCGGTGACCATCGCGGTTGATTCGTATGGCCCGGTTACCGACAACGCGCAGTCTGTTTTCGAGCTTTCGCTGATCGAGAATATCCCGGGAATCAAGGAAGAACTGAAGCGGGATTTCAAGATTGACGCCAATTTCGAACGCGCCAAGGATTTGCTCGAAGAGAACGACGGGGCCGGGAACACTTTTAAGGCCACGGCAAAGCCGGTGCTGATTGGCACCGCCGTTGTTGGGGCGACTACCATGATTTTTTCGATCATCATGGCGCTGACGCATGGCTTGTCTGAGAACGTCGATAAGCTCTCTTTGCTTCACGCTCCTTTTGTGCTCGGATTGATCACCGGCGGGGCGATGATTTATTGGTTCACTGGTGCTTCGACACAGGCAGTCACCACTGGCGCTTATCGCGCTGTGGAATTCATTAAAGCCAATATCAAGCTGGAGGGCGTTGAGAAAGCGTCCGTCGAGGACAGCAAGAAAGTCGTCGAGATTTGCACGAAGTATGCGCAGAAAGGGATGCTCAATATTTTCATTGCGGTGTTTTTTGCGACGCTGGCGTTTGCATTTGTTGAGCCATTCTTTTTCATCGGTTATTTGATTTCCATCGCGATTTTCGGATTGTACCAGGCCATTTTTATGGCCGATGCGGGCGGTGCTTGGGACAACGCTAAGAAAATCGTGGAAGTGGAGCTGAAGCAGAAAGGAACGCCGCTACACGACGCGACTGTGATTGGCGATACTGTTGGCGATCCGTTCAAGGATACGTCGTCCGTGGCGCTGAATCCGGTGATCAAGTTCACTACGCTGTTCGGATTGCTCGCTGTTGAGCTCGCCGTTCGACTGACTTCGCAAACTGGCGGCAATCTGACGCACATACTCGCGGCGGTTTTCTACGTCATCTCCTTCATATTCGTGTATCGCTCGTTTTACAGCATGCGCATTCGGTCTGGCGAGCTCAAGTAACGCGCGTCGAGCTGGCCGAGCGGTAACGAAAATTACTGGTCGTCGTTTTCCCGATATTCCTCGGGCACGTCGTCTTCGGGGACTTCGTGCGTGCGGACTGGGCCGCGGTCGGCATCGGGAGCATTCTCGACTCCGCTTACTGCTTCGGCTTCGAAGCTTTGGCCTTCTTCGAGGAGTTCGTCTACGCTTTCGGAATCGGCTTCTTCTACGTCTGATAGGCCTTGCAGATCGCCGGATTGGCCGGCGCGTTCGGAGGCGTCGCGGCGAATTGGGGTTACGCGGGGTTCTTCGAAGTCGTAGGTCTTCCCTTTTTTCTTGGTCGAGGCTGCCAATTTTTTCGGAGCGGGCTGCTTCATCTGCACGACTTTTTTCTTGGCCTTTGCGGCTGGCTTCTTTTTCAATGCGCGGGTCTTTGCGCTTATCTTTACCTTCGTCGATTTGGCTTTCTTCTTAGCGGCTTTCTTTTTGGGCACGGCCTAGGTCTCCTCGTAATTTGTGGAGCGTGATTGCGAGCTTCGAAGCTATCAGGAATCTGGGGGTTGCTGCAACGCAGTTGCTTGGGTTCCACGATACAATCGCGGCATGAGTCGATTGCGGGCGATACCGCGGCCGCCGTTTGCGATTACTTTGCGCGATGCGTGGCGCTTCCGTTGTCCGCATTGCCATGAGGGCCTGATTTTTGCGGGGTGGCCGAATAAGATGTTGCTTCGCTGTTCGGTTTGCGGGCTTTCTTATTTTCGGGAATCGGGTTATTACGTTGGCGGGATGATTTTTACTTATGCTTTGACGGCTGGGGTTTTGTTGGCGGTTTACTTGGTGCTTTTGCTGTTTCCGGATTCTAAAGTGATAACCGAGAATTGGCGGATTGGATTGTGGGCTGTTTCGGCTTTTGTTTTGAGTATTGTGCTTTCGCGGCCGGCTTATAGTTTGTGGCTTTCGGTGGATTATTGGTTGGAGCCTTGGCGCGTGGAGCGGAGTTGATGGGTCGTTGATCAGTTCGCCGGCGTGAGATGCTGCCCTTAAGGGCACCGCTACGAAGGCTTTTGATTGTTTTCTTCTCGGACTCATTGGGATTTGAGTGCTAACCGCTTGAGTGAGGCGCTGGGGCGGCATCGCGCTTCGGGGCGGCCGCTGTTTGATCTTACTGTTTCGAATCCTACGGAATGTGGATTTGCGTACGACGCTTCGATTCTTTCGGCGCTGGCGAATCCTGCGGGGCTTGCTTATACGCCTGAGGCTCGCGGGCTGGACGTTGCGCGGAGTGCGGTCTCGGATTACTACGCGGCGCGGGGAGACGCTGTCTCGCCTGGCGATATTTTTTTGACTACCAGTACGAGCGAGGCTTATTCGTTTGTTTTTCGTTTGCTTTGCAATCCTGGGGACGAGATTTTGATTCCTGCGCCTTCTTATCCCTTGTTTGATTATTTGGCGGAACTGTCGGATGTGAAATTGTTGCGGTATCCGCTGGTTTACGATCATGGTTGGCAGGTTGATTTTCATGAATTGGAGCGGGCGATTTCGGGGCGGACTCGCGGGGTGATTGTGGTGCATCCGAATAATCCCACGGGGCAATTTTGCAAGGCGGGTGAGGTTGCGCGGTTGAATGAGATTTGCTCCGGGGCGTCCCTGGCGATTATTGCCGATGAAGTGTTTTTGGATTTTGCCTTGAACGGTGAGCGAGTGGGGGGATTTGCTGGGAATTTGCCGGCGCTTACTTTTGCTTTGAGCGGGATCTCCAAGATTTGCGGATTGCCGCAGATGAAGATGGCTTGGTTGTCGGTTTCTGGCCCGGCGGATTTGAAGCGGGCGGCGATGGAGCGGTTGGAGGTGATTGCGGATACCTTTCTGTCGATGAATGCGCCGGTGCAGCTTGCGCTGGCTTCGTTTCTCGAGTTGCGCCATGAACTCCAACGGAGATTGATGGAGCGGGTGCGGGCCAATCTCGCGGTGCTCGATGAGCGGTTGGCGACGCAAACGACGTGCTCGCGGCTGGAATGTGAGGGTGGGTGGTATGCGGTTTTGCGGGTGCCGGCGACGCGCTCGGATGAGGAGCTGGCGATTGAGTTGATTTCTGCTAGGGATGTTTATTTGCATCCGGGGCATTTCTTTGACTTCTCTGGCGATGGGTATTTGGTGGTCAGCCTTTTGGCGGCGAAGAGCGTGTTTTCTGAGGCGATTTTGCGGGTGATTTCGTTTTTCTAGTCGAAACATGGGTTCACTTAGAATTCGTTGTAAGTGTAAGAAAACAATGGGTCGGGTTGAGTTGAACCCGAAACAAAATCGAGGGGTCGCGGGTTCGCTTTTTGTTTCCGTTTGGGGGAATTTTTGAGAGTTGGGGTGTGCGAACTGGGGTTCGTGACTTGGAGGCTGGGGCGCAGCGGGGGCGCCGAAATCGATCCCGAAAAGTGCGTTTTTTTTGCGATTAGAACGGTGCGGGCTTGTTTGTTTTGTTGGAGTTGCGCGGGATTCTAAAAATTTGGGTTTGCGATTAGATTTTGTGGGTTTTTCGATTGCTCTGAACATGGGCCTGGGCGGTTTGTGTTGGGCGGATCATTTTGGAGATTCGCTTGTTGTTTCTTTCCGGGGTACACACGCCTCCTGTGTCGAATTTACTGCAGCTCGCGGAGGGAGCCAGGATCACCGTAGCAGGAATTAACGCATTAGTCAACAGCAATCGGGGGATGGTACGCGGGCGGACGCGGCGGAATCCGGAGAAACGCCCAGGGCCACGGCGGGCGGGAGGTGAACCCCCGCCCCTACGACGGCTTCGGAGATTTCAAATTTCAGATATGAGATTTGAGATCGGGGAAACGGCTACGGCAACCGCGACGGTTGACGGGAAGGTGGAATTCTGGCGGTTATTTTCGGGGGCGTTACGTGGGCGGGCGCAGCGAGCGGCGGCCCTACGGGGACAACTGACGCCGGTCGTGGCCAGCGCTAAAGCGCATCCTTCAGCGGCGCGGCTTTTTCCGGAGCGCTGAAGCTCTCCTCCCCCCGAATAAATTCGGGGGCTGCCACCTTGTTCGCGGCTTGCGCCGCGCGGGGAACTTGGATGACGTTTTTTTGGGTGATTTTGCGCAATGCTTAGTGGCGGGACGCATCTATTTGTTCGCGTTGCTTCTTGATTCTTGGCGAGGGAAATTATGGATACGCATTTGAATCCGGCGTTGGCTGGGGCGGGGGCTTCTGGGGCGGCGGCTACTTTTCCTGCTTACCGGTTGTTTGATGCTGGATCTGTGTTTATTGCGGCGATATTGGGGTCGCCTGTGGCTGGGGTTGCTTTGATGGGGCTGAATTACCGGCGATTGGGCGAGGGGAGGAAGGGGTTGGTGGCTTTTATTATCGGAGTGGTGGCTACGGCGCTGGTTTGCGCGATTGGATATTTCTTACCGTCTAGCGGGAGCGTTGCTGTGGGCGTTGTTTTGGCGGCGGCCACGCGGGGAGCGGCGCAGCTTTGGCAGGGGGCGGCGGTGGCGCAGCATCAGGCGCGGGGCGGAGAGCTTAGTTCGCGTTGGGCGGCTACTGGGATTGGGTTGGGGTTTTTGGCTTTGTTTTGCGTGGTCATTGTTGCTGGGGCGCTTGGGCTTGGTGGCGAGCATCGCGCGGTGATTGGGACTAAGGACGAGGTTTATTTTGTGGGGGCGGCTACGAAGGCGGATGCGCTGGGACTCGGG
>JABDFR010000062.1 GCA_013286465.1 Acidobacteriota bacterium
TCCACCCAATCCGTAATCGCCGTCAACAAAGTTCCACTAAAGCTAGAAGTCGCCGGCCCGCCCCCGCAATGCGCCATATTCGGAATCATAAACAACCGCGCAAAGTCATGAGCATGCCCGCCCATCACAAAATCCACAGTCTCATAGTAATCCACCAAATCCACGCCAGAAAAAATCCCATCATTCACCGAGTCATACAAAATCATCTTCCCGCCATGCTGCTTGAACGGAAAAAGAAACGGCGAGGCCCCAAATTCAGTCCCGGTCATAAACTGCATCGAACTCTGCGGATAACCGTGCGCCGCCTCATAAATCTTCGGCGCATCGGTATCAAAGTTGTAGCCGAAAATAAACGCCTCCTGCCCGTTAGTCCCAGCCACAGGCGTAACCACCGGCGGCGTAGTAAAGATCATCGGCACGGCCCCCGCTCCCAAAGTCAGGTTAATCGCCGTATTCGTATTCGGCGGACCGAAGAACGAAACGTTCCATGCCTGCCAACCAGCCCCAAACGCCGTCGGCGGATCCCAAATCCCGGCATCCCAGAACCAGTTCGAATACAGCGGCACGCCATGAGAATTCCGCGGCCCGGCATAAATCTGCTTCAGCGCCGTAACCTGCGCCGCCGTCAAACAAGTTCCGCCGTGCGGCGTGTTCCCGTTCGCGCCCGTCGGACTGCACGTATAGGCCGCTAGCGCGGGATAGACCCGTGCATTCGTGCAAGCCGTATAGTCGTCGATGATGCCGTCCACGAGCCCGTCCAACCCATCGCAAGCGCTCAAAATCGCCGCCGACGCCACTTCCAAATCCTGCGGCTGAAACGTATCCGGCAAGTAAGGCTGTCCGTTTGAATCCAAACTGGTAGCCAGTGGCGCCAATTTCTGCTCGTTCCAAGCCTCGGTAACCGCCGCTCGCGGCAAATCAAACCCAGGATTCCCGGCAACAAGCCCATCAAACATATCCGGCTCGCGTTGCGCGGCCACGGTGGCATCGCGCCCGCCGTTCGAACAACCCCACAAGTAAGAGAACTGCGGCCCCTGCCCGTAATAAAGCGCCATGATCATCTTGGAAATTTTCGTAGTCTGCGCGATCCCGTTATATCCATAATCAATGCGCGCCTGCTCGTCGACTCCAAAATGCCCAGTCCCGCCGGCATTGGAATCATCATCAATCCAACTAAACGCCGGATTCCCCGGCGCATCCTCGTGCCCGCCATCATCCGCCGCGACCGCCCAACCCAAACTCAATTCCGTCCCCGCGCTTCCCACCGGACTTCCGACCGACCCGTCCGTCCCACCGCCGCCCTGCATCTCAAATCGTCCCACCCAGGCATCCGGCAAATTCAATTCAAATCCAATTCCGTAAGTAAAATGATCGGGATCCTGCGTGCTAACGCGCTCATCGATCACCCCAATCACGTTGCAATAATTCCCGGTAGTCGCAGTCACTTCAGTAGCGCTAATGATCTGCGTATTCGGCAGCGAAAGACTCGTCACGCTGCTGCAAGCCATCGTAGGCGCGGTTACCGCCGCCGCTTTTTTCCCCTGCGCAAATGCAGAACCAACCGGCCAACTCAGTAGCGCGATCAGCGCCAGCAAACACAATGCAATCCTCTTCACGTTCATTCTAAAACCTCCTCATGGGTGGGGTACTGCTAGTCCTAAGCGCAAGTCGGCCCTGCGCTCGGCGATCACAAACGCGCGCACTGTGACCCCACCCGCTCCGAGTGTCAAGACCGGAAACGATGTATTTCGCATATCAATAAGGTATGAATACTGAAAAGGTATGACTCCAAACGCGCGCTCGGTTATACTCGCCCGCTATGGAGCTTCATCATCTTCGTTATTTCGTGGCGGTCGCCGAGGATCTCAGCGTAACTAAAGCCGCCAAGCGCCTCGGCATGGCGCAACCTCCGCTCAGCCGCCAAATCCGCTCCCTCGAAAACGAACTAGCCGTCCAACTCTTCGAGCGCCGCTCCGGCAAACTTTTCCTAACCGACGCAGGCGCGCGTTTCCTAGGCGCGGCCCGCCTAGTCCTAGAACAAGCCGCAGCCGCCATCGAGATCGCCCGCCAATCCAAGAAAGGCGAGCTAGGCACAGTCCGCGTAGGCTTCGGCAAAGGCCTAGGCGACGTAGTAAGCCTGGTAATCAACCAGCACATGCGCCTCTACCCAGACATCGAATTCGATTTCCGCGATATTCTCTCCGGCCATCAAAGCGAAGCCCTGCAAGGAAGAAAAATCGACGTAGGCTTCTCCCACGGTCCAGCCACATCCCTAGAAGTAGCCTCAGAAAGACTATTCCGCGAAAGCCTTTCGGTAGTCCTACCCCGCACCAATCCGCTAGCCAAGCGCCGCCATCTACGCCTAAAAGATCTGCGTAACGAAACCCTGCTGCTAATCGAGCGCTCCATCTCCCCAAATTTCCACGATCTAGCCCTAACCCTCTGCCGCAACGCCGGCCTAAGCCCCAGAATCGTCCTAACAGAATCCACCATCTACGACGAAGCCGGCGCCATGATGACCGCTTCAAACAAAGGCATCTTCCTAGCAGTAGGAAAAAATCCCACCCACCCGTCCTTCGCCGACCGCCTAACAGTCCTACCGCTACGCGAACCCCAAGCCGTAATCGAAGTCCACAGCACCTGGCGCCGAGACGAAACGTCGCCCACAATCCTAAACTTCATCCAAACCGCAAAATCGCTCCTGCAAAATGTCCGCCGAGTCCAAGACATGCGCAATTTCCCAAGAATCGCCAAGCCGACGTTGGCCCCAGCAACAAGAAAGCGCAGACCGCGGTAGCACAGCCCAGTAGCTCAGCCACTTCTGGCTGTCCTCCGGCTGCCCCATGCGCCGTATTTGCGCATGGGGTTTTTGCCTTTGCCGTCGCCGTTTCCCCATCTCAAATTTGAAATTTTAAATTTCCGCCGCCTTAGCCGCTGCCTCCCCCGTTGACTATCCCCAGCCCCCGTCCTAACATCACCGGCAAAGGCATCCCGGCAATGATCGGCCAAATCATTTCTCACTATCGCGTAATCGAAAAACTCGGCGGCGGCGGTATGGGCGTCGTCTACAAGGCCGAAGACACCACCCTCCGCCGCTACGTAGCCCTGAAATTTCTCCCGCACGATGTAGTCCAAGACCCCCAGATGCTCTCCCGTTTCCAGCGCGAAGCCCAAGCCGCTTCCATCCTCAACCATCCCAACATCTGCATGGTCTTCGAAATCAGCGAACACGAAGGCCTCCCGTTCATCGCCATGGAATATCTCGATGGCATGACCGTAAAACATCGCATCGGCGGCCAACCTCTAGAAATCGAAACGCTCCTGAACCTCTCCATAGAAATCGCCGATGCCCTGGACGCCGCGCACACCGAAGGCATCGTCCATCGCGACATCAAGCCCGCCAACATCTTCGTAACCAAGCGTGGCCACGCAAAAATCCTGGACTTCGGCCTAGCCAAGCAAACCCGCCTCTCCCCCACGGCCTCCGACGCGACACTCTCCACCGGGGCCGCCCCCCGCCTAAGCCACGAGCAACTCACCAGCCCCGGCACTCCACTAGGCACCATGGGCTACATGTCCCCCGAACAAGTCCGCGGCAAAGAACTAGACGCTCGCTCCGATCTCTTCAGTTTCGGCGTAGTCATCTACGAAATGGCCACCGGCACAGTCCCCTTCCGCGGCGAAACCTCCGGCCTAATCACGGACGCCATCCTCCATCGCGTCCCAGTAGCCCCAGTCCGCCTGAATCCAGATCTACCAGCCGATCTAGAACGCATAATCACCAGAGCCCTAGAAAAGGATCGCAATCTCCGTTTCCAACACGCCGCCGACATGCGCGCCGAACTACAACGCGTCAAACGCGACCTAAGCGCAATCCCTCTAATCACCACCGACCACGCCGATTCGCCCGCACGCGCACAACAACCGTCAGAAATCCCCGTCGCACAATTCCGGGATCCAGAAACGATCCCCCCGTCACCGCAGGCGTTTACGTCGTCACCACGAACGCCATCGCCACTCACGCCATCGCCGCGCCCCGCGCGCGGCGCAGATTCCGATCTCCGCAAAAAACAACAAGAAGCCCTGCGTCCCATCGAAAAGTATCTAGCCACGTTCCTCGGCCCCATGTCCGGCATCATCGTGCAAAGAGCCGCCGCCACAGCGAAACATCACGACGAGTTGTTCGCCGTCCTAGCCGCGAAGCTGCCCACACAAAAAGATCGTCAAGCTTTCTTGTCACGAAAGGATGAGTTGCTAGGTCTTACTTCGGGGGATCAATCAGGAAAAGAACCATCAATTGCCACAGGCACGTCGCAATCGTCTGCGCCCGCCGAATTCTCGCCAAGCTCGCTCCGCCAAGCCACCGAGTTACTCGCCCGATACGTCGGCCCGATGTCGCGAGTCTTCACCGAACGCGCCGCCAAGCGCGCCGACAGCCCTCAAACCCTGTATCGACTTCTCGCAGATCACCTAAAAGACGCCACTGAGCGCGCAAAGTTTCTTCGCGAAGCAGGATTTCCGGAGTCTTAGAGAGCCAGCCGCACCCAAACGGAACTACCGCGCCTCCGCACTCAACATCTTCATCGCCTCAATCAAACTTCTGGCCATGCGATTAAACGATTTCGACAACTCCGAAATCTCATCCTTGCCCGTCACAGGAAACTCCGCGATATCCGATTTCCCCAAGCTCACGCTACTAGCCATGCTCGAAAGCCGGTTCACCGGACGAGTAACCATAAAAATCAAAAGCCCATTCGTAGCAATCAACAGAATCACAAACACCGCCGCCAAAGAAATCATAAATGTCTTAAACGTCTCTCGCGCCCGTTGCTGCGGCAACTGCATCGGCACGGAAACAATCTGCGCGGTCACAATGTCCCCCATCTTCCACCCAAATCCATTCGCGCTCCCATACTTCTCCACCATAGTCCGCGGCGCATCCTCCGCCGTATCGTGGCAAGACAAACAAGCCATGCTAGAAACCCTCATAGGCCGCGCAATAAACAGCGAAGGCCCATTCGGCGTAGCCCGCTCCCCCACAATCTCTTTCTTATCTTCCGTCTTTCGAAATTCCTCCACCAAATCCGCTTCCCAGTCGGTCGCGCGATTCGTCGGATTTGTCGGATTCAGCGTCGCCTCTTTATAAGAATAATCAGGAAATTTCTTCTGCAACTGGCTGAAATAAGAATTCGCCGAATAAGCCGGCACGCTCTGCGGCAAAAAATTATATTTCATCTGCGTATCCAGCAACGGCTTGATCTGTGTCGCCGTGTAAGTGCGCACTGCAATCGCCGCTTCCATCATGATCCGCGCATTCTCCATAATTTCCGCCCGCGCATTCTGCTGCAGCAACCGGTTGCACACGTAACCGGTGACCGCGAAACTGATCGCAAACACGATGCACAGCACCAGATTGAATTTGACCAGAAGTTTCATAGTCACACCCTCGGATGTCGAGATTCGGAATCGGCAGCAGCAGGCGGAGCATTCGCAGATGATTGCTTTTCTGTATGCGGCGTCTCTGGATTCGTCTTTTCCGGATGCAAAACCGGCTCCCACTCCGGATGCTCGGACTCATGCGCTTCCAGTTGCTTCCGGAATTCGGGGTCCTTCAATCGCGGCTCGAACCGCGCCACCAATCCTCTGCGCCAATCGCGTGGCATCGTCAGCCAAGCCTGAATTTCAGCATAAGAGACGGGGTGCTGCGCCTTCGGTTCCGGAGGCTTCCCCGTAAAATGAGCTAGCCGCGACGGCAGCGTATCCCGAAACGCCTGCGGAATCTCTTTTAAAAAAGCCGCGCTCGGACGCGAGTCGCTGGCCAGACTCTTGCCCGCGTGCCGCGAGAAAAATTGCCCCGAGTTTCCGGCCGAAAATTTCCCCGCGTCCCCGCTAGGACTCACATCAGCCAGCTTGGCCGTCCCCGATTCCACAAAAACTTCGCACTCGCCGGCAGCGCCGTGAAAAACAACAGTGCCATTCACAGTCGTGGCAGCCAGCAACGGGCTTTCATATCGATAGAACCCCGCCTCCGCATTCGACTGCCCCTTCATCCAACCGCTCAACAACACCAATTCCGTTCCACCACCCGCGCTGGCGGAAGTTTTTCCCGCCGCGTGCCGCATCACATACATCCGGCTGCCCGGACCCAACCCCACAATCCCTCCACCAGAAAATTCCAATTGCGCAAATCCCTTGTCGGAAGTTTCAAAAATATCGCCCAACCGAACGCGCGCACCCTCGCTCGCCTGAAGTACCTCCGCACCACGAATGATCCGCAGCGGCCCTTCAATCAGGGTCACCGTGCCCGCATCCTGCGCGTCAGTGGGAAGCGGCAGCAACCAAGAAAGCATGAGCGCCAAGCCCAGAAGTTTCATGTGGACCCCGAAGCCGGGGAAATTCGGGAACGTGCCTCACTACCCAGCGACAATCCGCGTATCTTATAACCGCACATTGAGATGTCAAGCCGCTGACAGCGCGTTCCAACATCATGCGCACCAATTAGATGTAATCTATCCACATGATCCTTCAATCTTACAAACCTCGAAAGAAGTTCATGGAGCTGGCCATCTCCGAAGCAAAACGCGCAGGTGACCGCGGCGACTATCCCATCGGCGCGGTGATCACGGGCTTCACCGGCCGCCGCGAAGTGGTCATCGCGAACGCCGGCAATCGCGTGAAAACTTCCGGCTCCAGCATCAAACATGTCGAACTCGAAACGCTAAAATATGTCTCCAGCGGCTACGGCCGCTATCTCCCCGACTTCGTCCTCTACTCTACCCACGAGCCCTGCGCCATGTGCGCCGGCGCCTGCGTGTGGTCCAGAATCGGCGCGGTGGTTTATGGCGTCTCGCAAGAAGATATTGACGCTTACGGCCGAAGCCACGGCACGGAAGACTACAAATGGCGAGCCTGTCTCATCTCCTGCAAAACGGTCTTCGAAAAAGGCAATCACCACATCCCGGTAATCGGCGGCTTTCTGCGGAAAGAATGCCAAAAGCTTTTCAGTTACAAGCCCGCGAAGCGCTAATCGAAACCAACGCGCTGAAACAAACAGAATTTTCCGCCACGTCGCTCCGCAAAAATCGCCAGCGAATTCGAATCGCGCCCCGCTGTGTTACATTTGCCCGCTCTCGCATTCGAAGGAAGGCTCGCGGTGATCGAGCGCCTCTTCAAACTCGCAGAAAATCAAACCACCATCCGGCGCGAACTGCTCGGCGGCCTCACCACCTTCATGACCATGGCGTACATCATCGCCGTGAACCCTCGAATTCTTTCCGAAGCAGGCATGCCCATCGAAGGTGTCCTCTTCGCCACATGCGTCTCAGCCGCCGCCGCAACATTAGTGATGGGCCTCTGGGCAAATTATCCCATCGCGCTCGCGCCGGGCATGTCGCTGAACGCCTATTTCACATACTCAATCGTGCTAGGCCGCGGCGTGCCCTGGCAAACCGCACTCGCCGTAGTTTTTTTCTCAGGCCTGCTATTTCTGCTACTCACGCTCACCAACGTCCGCGAGCAAATCGTAAACGGCATCCCCGATTGCCTGAAATACGGAACAGCCGCCGGAATCGGCCTTTTCATCGCCTTCGTAGGCCTGCGCAACGCGAAAATCATCGTCGCCAACCCCGCCACTTTCGTCGGCCTCGGCAATTTCTCCGATGCTCAGGTGCAAATCGCCACGTTCGCCCTGATCGTCACCGCCATTCTGATGGCCCGAAAAATAGGCGGCGCCATTCTGATCGGAATCGCAATCGCCACGATCGCAGGAATCCTCCGAGGCCTGAGCCAGTGGCCCGCCCACATTTTCTCGCTGCCGCACCCCGGCGGAACTTTCCTCAAGCTCGATTTTGCCGGCGCCGCAAAGCTCGGCCTCGTCGAATTCATTTTCGTTTTCTTCTTCGTCGATCTCTTCGACAACGTAGGCACTCTGGTAGGCGTCTGCGAACAAGGTGGCTTCCTGCGCGATGGAAAACTGCCGAGAGCCAGCCGCGCTCTACTAGCGGATGCAACGGGCACAATCTTCGGCGCGCTAACCGGCACGTCCACAGTCACCAGCTACATCGAAAGCGCCGCAGGAGTAGCAGCCGGCGCCCGCACCGGTCTCGGCAACCTGGTAATCGCCGCTCTGTTTTTTGCCGCGATGTTCTGCGCTCCGCTCGTAGCTGCAATTCCCGGTTACGCCACAGCCCCCGCGCTAATTCTAGTCGGCGCGCTAATGTGCGAGTCCGTCTCCAAAGTGAAGTGGGATGATTTCAGCGAAGCATTTCCAGCCTTCCTCACCATCGTAGCCACGCCACTCACCTTCAGCGTAGCCACCGGCCTCAGCCTCGGCCTTATTTCCTACACGCTGGTAAAACTGGGCTCCGGCAAACACCGCGAAATCAGCCCGCTAATCTGGATGCTCACCGGCCTCTTCCTACTCCGCTACGCTTATCTCGCCGCCGAATAATTTTAATCTTGCCCGATGTCTTCGTTCCAAATGTTAGGGTGATCCTTGATATACGCGCCCAGCAGGGATGCACACTCTTTCGAATCAAGATCAATCATCTGCACGCCCAGCGAACGCAACCATTCGATCCCACCCTGAAACGTCCGGCTCTCTCCAACCACCACCGTCCCAAATCCAAATTGCCGCACCAACCCGCTGCAATACCAACACGGCGCCAGCGTAGTCACCATGATCAGCTCGCGATAGCTCCGCTGCCGCCCCGCCCGCCGAAATGCATCTGTTTCAGCGTGTATCGATGGATCACCCTGTTGCACCCTCCGGTTATGCCCCGCGCTGATCAATCCCCCGCCGCTATCAAATATCGCCGCCCCAATCGGAATTCCGCCCTCCGCAAGACCAAGTCGCGCCTCGCCAAGCGCTACCGCTAGCATCCCCGCATGATCAAGTTTCGTTGTCATCGGCGCAAGAATTTATCCATCGAGATAATGCTACGAACTCCCGCAGAAACGAAGCCCGATTGCGCAGATGCCCTCAATCCCAACTTGACAGCTCCAATCGTCTCCGTCTATCCTGCCTCCACGCTATGACTCAGCACGCCCATCGTCGCCATCATCATCACGGCATCGATCCGCGCGCGCTGAGGTGTGCATAGCGATTCGCTAAACAATAAGCACTCTTCAGCCCGCCGGTCGATAAGCCCGGCGGGCTTTTTGTTTTTGGAGACCATATGGAACTCGATTTCGAAAAAAGCGACGGCCTGCTACCAGCCATCGTTCAGGACGCCCGCACCGGCGATGTCCTGATGCTCGGCTTCATGAACGAAGAAGCCCTGGCAGAAACGCGGCGCACCAACGCAGCAGTTTTCTACAGCCGCTCCAGAAAGCGCCTCTGGCGAAAAGGCGAGCAAAGCGGCCACCTCCTTCGCGTCCTCGAGCTGCGCGTAGATTGCGACGCCGACGCCGTGCTCCTCCGCGTCGAGCCGCAGGGCCCGGGGGTCTGCCACGAAGGTTACCGTTCCTGCTTTTTCCGCCGTTGGGAAAGCGATGGCCAAGTTTCATTCGTCGAGCCGCGCGCCTTCGATCCAGCGCAAGTCTATTCCCAGGAACGCCAACCATGAGCGCGCTAAAGCTTGGTATCCCCAAAGGCAGCCTGCAGGAAGCCACGCTCGAGCTCCTCGCCCGCGCCGGGTGGCGCATCACGCTAAGCTCGAGAAGTTACATCCCAGCCATCGACGACCCAGAAATCGAATGTCTGATGGTCCGCGCCCAAGAGATGGCCCGTTACGTCGAGACCGGCGCGCTCGACGCTGGCATCACCGGCCACGATTGGGTCGTCGAAACCGGCGCCGACGTAATCGAACTCGCCGAATTCATCTACGCCAAGCAGCGCCTGGCCCGCGTCCGCTGGGTACTCGCCGTCCCAGAAGATTCCGCGATTCATGCGGTCAGCGACTTGGAAGGAAAGGTGATCGCCACTGAAGTGGTAAAAATCACCGAGAAATTTCTAGCGCGCCACAATGTCCGCGCCCGCGTGGAATTTTACTGGGGCGCCACCGAAGTAAAGGTTCCACAACTCGCCGACGCCATCGTGGAAGTCACGGAAACCGGCGCCTCGCTCCGCGCGCATCGCCTGCGCATCGTCGACACGGTCCTCGAATCAGCCACCGTCTTCATCATGAATCGCGCGGCGGCCGCGGACACCTGGAAAAAAGAAAAAGCCGACAACATCGTCCTCATGCTTCAAGGCGCCATTTACGCCTCCAACAAAGTCGGCCTGATGCTGAATGTCCGCCGCGACGATTTGACAGGCGTCCTGAATGTTTTGCCCGCGCTGAAAAATCCCACAGTCTCCACGCTGAGCGATCCGGACTGGGTCGCCGTAAACACCATCATCGAAGAAGCCGTAGTCCGGCAGATTCTGCCGAAGCTGAAAGCCGCAAATGCGCAAGGGATCGTCGAATATCCGTTGAATAAAATCGTGCCATGATGCGCATCGAGAAACTTACCCGTGCCATAGTGGAAAAACTGCTGCGATCCCGCAGCCAGCGGGATCGCCAAGCCGAGCGCGTCGCCGCGCGCATCATCACGGATGTGCGCCGCCGCGGAGATCGCGCGCTAGTCGAGTGGACCATGCGCCTCGACCATACCAATATCCGCGGCGGCAAAATGTGGATTCGCCCCCGCGAATTCGGCGCCGCATCCGGCTCGATAAACGCCAGCTTCGCCCGCGCCATCCGCCACGCCGCCCGCAATATCCGCCGCGTCGCCGAAAAACAAATGCCGCGGCCGTGGACGCTCAAAGTCGAGCCCGGCGTGCGCATCAGCCAGATCGTGCGGCCCATCGAATCCATCGGCTGCTACATTCCCGGCGGGCGCTTCTCGCTAGTCTCCACGCTGCTGATGACGGTAATTCCAGCGCAAGTAGCCGGCGTGCGGCGCATAGTGATCGTCTGCCCGAAGCCAAGCCCCGAACTATTCATCGCAGCGAAATTTCTGGGCGTGGATGCGATCGCGCAAATCGGCGGCGCCCAAGCCATCGCCGCTCTCGCCTATGGCACCCGCAGCATTCCGCGCGTGGACAAAATCTTCGGCCCCGGCAACCGTTACGTCGCTGCCGCAAAGCAACTAGTCAGCCCTGATTGCGCCATAGATCTAAATGCAGGCCCCACTGAAGCCGCAATTCTCGCCGAGTGCGGCAATCCCCGCTGGATCGCCGCCGACTTACTCGCGCAAGCCGAGCACGCGCCGGACGCAGGCAGCTTCCTCGTCACCACTAAGCCATCACTCGCCCGCGCCGTGCAGCAAGAGATCGCCACGCAACTCGCCGCGCTTCCCCCATCGAATCCCGCACATCGCTCGATCGTCAAGTCCTCCGCCATCTTGCTCGCCCCATCACTCAACGCCGCCGTCGATTTCGTCAATCGCTTCGCCCCCGAGCATCTGAGCCTCTTCAACAGCGAGCGCGAAATTCTTCGCAGGATCAGCTCCGCAGGTACGATCTTCCTAGGCCCGTGGAGCGCGCAACCTCTGGGCGACTATTCAAGCGGCAGCAACCATGTCCTTCCGACGGCAGCCTGGGCCCACACCCGCGGCGGCCTCAGCACAGCGGATTTCGTGAAATGCATCAATGTACAATCCATCAGCGCAGCAGGATTCGCGCGCCTGGCTCCCGCCGCGCAATCGCTAGCCTGCGCCGAAGGGCTAGCAGCACATGAAAACGCCGTGGAGGTCCGTCGTTGAAAAAGATTCCGCAAGTGCGTGATGCCATCCGGCGCCAACCACGTTACATCCCTCCCGCCGAAGGACGCGCCGGAAAACTCCGCCTCGACTTCAACGAGAACACGAAAGGCTGCTCGCCCGCCGTCCTCCGCGCGCTAGCAAAACTAACCCCCGATCGCCTCTCGATGTATCCAGAATACGTCGCAACCACGCGCCGCCTGGCCCGCTCATTCGGTGTCCGCCCCGAAGAAATGGTCCTAACCAACGGCGTCGATGACGCGCTGCATCTCCTCTGCGACACCTTCGTCGATCCGCGCAGCCGCGTCGTCCTCTGCGAGCCGACATTTTCGATGTATCGCTTCTACGCCGAACTAGCCAACGCAAAAATCATCACGCTGCGCTACGGCGCGGCCATGAATTTCCCACTCGAAGATGCCCTCGACGCACTTCGCCCCGGAAAGTCCGCGCCGCAAATTTTCTTTCTAGCCAATCCGAATAATCCGACAGGCACGCTAGTCTCAGCCAAGTCACTCGCGCGCATGCTCAAAGCCTCCCTTCGCACGGTAATTGTTGTGGACGAAGCCTACACCGAATTTTCCGGCCTCTCGATAATCCGCTGGATTCGCCGCTTTCCAAATCTCGTCGTACTGCGCACATTTTCAAAAGCAGCAGGCCTCGCCGGCCTGCGTCTAGGCTGCATATTCGCGAATCCAAAACTAATCTCGTTCCTGAAAAGCGCTGCGTCGCCATTTTCTGTAAACACCGCGGCGCTAGTCGCCGCCGAAGCCGCCATCCGCGACCTGCGCACGATCCGCAGCTATGTAGCCGAAGTCACGCGCGCCCGCGAGGAATTCACAAAGGCGCTGGACCAACTGGGCATCACGTCCTATCCCAGCGCCGCCAATTTTGTTCTAGTCGATTTCGGCGAGAGCGGCCCGCAGCTGATCCGCAAGCTCGAGCAACGCGGAATCCTGCTGCGCGATCGCGGAATGGAATTCGGGCGCCGCGGATTCGCCCGCGTTTCTATCGGCACGCGCCCCGAAATGCGCCGTCTAATCCGCGCCATCAAGCAAATCAGGTGATCAACTGATGCCCCCAAAAAATCGCCAAGCCCGCATCCATCGCCACACATCCGAAACCGATATCCGCCTGCGCCTCAATCTCGACGGCCGCGGAAAATCCCGCGTCCGCACCGGCATCCGTTTCTTCGATCACATGCTAGAACTCGTAGCACGCCACGGCGCCTTCGACATAGATCTCGAAGCTCGCGGCGATCTAGACGTGGATCAACATCACACGGTAGAAGACGTAGGCATAGTCCTAGGCGAAGCCGTACAAAAAGCCCTCGGCTCCAAGCGCGGCATCCTGCGCGCTGGATATTTCCTGATGCCCATGGACGAATCGCTAGCCGCCGCCGCGATCGATCTCAGCGGCCGCCCGCACTGCATCTGCCGCGCGAAAATCGCCGCCCGCCGCGTAGGCGATTTCCAAACCGAGCTCCTCGAAGATTTCTTTCAAGGCTTCGCGCAATCCGCCCGCGCCAACGTCCATCTCCGCGCCCTCTACGGCCGCTCCTCGCATCACCAACTCGAAGCCATCTTCAAAGCCTTCGCCCGCGCCCTACGTTTCGCCGTCTCCCGCGA
Source organism: Acidobacteriota bacterium (assembly GCA_013286465.1). Classification (GTDB taxonomy): domain Bacteria; phylum Acidobacteriota; class Terriglobia; order Acidiferrales; family UBA7541; genus Palsa-147. Next base: position 13,311 of record JABDFR010000062.1, read on the forward strand.
CCTGCGACTTCGCCGCGTCCTACCCAGCACCAAAGGTCTGCTATGAAAGTCACCATCCTCGATTACGGCGCCGGAAATCTCCCATCGGTCGAGCGAGCTTTCGAGCGTCTCGCCACACCGACCGAGCGAGCCACAACTCCCGAATCCATTTCCAGCGCCGAAGCAATCGTCCTACCAGGCGTAGGCCACGTAGCCGCGCTAATTCGCGCACTCGACAAGTTCAATCTGCGCGAGCCTCTATGCGAATCCGTGCGCCGAGGCACCCCGTTTCTAGGCATCTGCCTAGGCCTGCAGGTACTTTTCGCATCAAGCGAAGAAGCCCCCGAGTTCAGTGGCCTAAGTCTTTTCGAAGGCTCAGTGCGCGCCCTGCCAAATTCGGTAAAGCTCCCGCACATGGGCTGGAATCAACTCCAACGCACCAGCAATTCGCGCCTCCTGCGTGGCCTCGCCGAAAACGCATGGTTCTATTTCGCCCATTCCTACGCCGCGCCAGACGCGAGCACCGCCGCCACAGCAACCTGCACCCACGGCGCACAATTCGCAGCCGTAATCGAGCGCGAAAACATCTCCGCCGTCCAATTCCACCCAGAAAAATCCGGCCCCAGCGGCGCCACCGTCTTCAAAAATTTCCTGGAAATGGCCCAATGCCTCTAGCCCGCCGCATAATCCCATGCCTCGACACGGACGGCTCCCGCGTAGTCAAAGGCATAAATTTCGTCGGCCTGCAATACGCCGGCGATCCCGTCGAACTCGCCGCCCGCTATAACGCCGAAGGCGCCGACGAACTCGTAGTCCTGGATATCGCCGCCTCCCGCGATCGCCGCCCCACGTTCCTAGAAACCATCCGCCGCGTAGCCGCCGAACTAGCAATTCCTCTAACAGCAGGCGGCGGCATCCGCACACTAGAAGATGCTCGAGCAGTAGTACGCGCAGGCGCAGACAAAATCACCGTCAACACCGCCGCAGTAGAACGCCCACAACTCATCGCAGAATTAGCAAACGAGTTCGGCAGCCAAGCAGTAGTTCTAGCCATCGACGCAAAGCGCGAATCCGACTCCTGGGACGTCCGCGTCCGAGGCGGCCGCGAATCCGCAAATCGCAACGCCACGCAATGGGCCCAAGAAGGAGTAACCCTCGGCGCCGGAGAAATTCTAATCACCTCAGTAGATCGCGACGGCACGCAATGCGGCTTCGACGTACAACTAACCTCAGCAATCGCCCAAAGCGTCTCGGTCCCAGTAATCGCCTCGGGCGGCGCAAAAACTCCCGCGCACTTCGCAGAAGTTTTCACTACCGGCGCCGCCGACGCAGCGTTAGCTGCCTCGATCTTCCATCAGCGCACGCAGCCGATAGGCGCACTGAAAGAATTCCTAGCGAGCCAAGGGATCCCCGTTCGCCTAAACCAATGATCATCCCCTGCATCGATCTACAAAATGGCAAAGCCGTCCAACTAGTCCAAGGCCGCCGCCGCGCACTAGCCGTAGAAGATGTTCTAGGCCTGCTCGAACGTTTCCAGAAATATTCGCAGCTCCACATCATCGACCTAGACGCCGCCCTCCACACCGGCCGCAATAATCATCTAGTTCGCAAGCTCTGCCGCGAAGCCAAGCATCGCTTCGGTTTTAGAATCCGCGTAGGCGGAGGCATCCGCACAACCTCCCGCGCACTCAACCTCCTGCGCACAGGAGCAGATCAAGTAATCCTAGGCAGCGCCATTTTCAAAAACGGAAAAATCCGCAAGCAATTCCTAACCAATTTCGCCCGCAAAGTAGGACGCCAGCGAATCGTAATCGCTCTGGACACAAAAAAAGGAAGGATCGTAATCAGCGGCTGGCGCCAAAAACTCCAAGCCCGTCCAGAAGAAGTAATCCCGCAGCTCGAACCCTATTGCGCAGGCTTCCTCTGCACCTACGTAGACAACGAAGGCACCCTCCGCGGCACAAATCTCAAATGGTTCCGCAAACTCCGCCACATCACCCGAAAACCAATCATCGCCGCGGGCGGCATCCGCAGCCAAAAAGAAGTCCGCGCCCTAGAGCGAATCCGAATGGACGCCGCCGTAGGTATGGCGCTCTATCGAAATCGCCTAGGCTGAATCTGCGAATTTTTCCCCGTAGCGGCGCCGCTTGCTGCGCCCGCCGTGTAACGCTTGACGAAAATGTGGGCGATGTGCAACCACGCGACGAGACTCGATCTCTTCCGTGTTCGAGCCGCTGACAAATGCGCAGCGCCCGCATATCATTACAACATCTCGCCTTGACATTCCTCCACTCTGCTCTAAGATTTCAATGTACTCATCACATGAATGCGATCTCCAATCCGGTGATGCCGTCGCTTCGACCGCATAAGTTCCTCTTTACGTACCGCTTCTCCCGCGGGAGAGGCGGCGCGGTCAGAACGCATCGGCCAATGACGCTCTAAAAAGATTCCAAAGCCGATTAAGGTTCTACCAGCCAGCCGCTCCCGATAGGGACCGAGCTGGCTTTTTTGTTTCGCCCGTAAATTTTTCAGCGGAGCATGCCGGCGCCGGCGGCGCGTACGGCTCGGGCGGTTTGCAGAATTTGCTCGCGCGATTCTACCGAGCATGGGCCGGCGATTACTACCGGGCGCCCGCTGCCTATGGTCACTCCTCGC
>JABDFR010000063.1 GCA_013286465.1 Acidobacteriota bacterium
TGCGGTTCGGATTTGGGCCAAACTCATTGCTGTCGATGCGCGCGTCGGGGAAGCCGGTGAGCATTTCGTTGTAGCCCGGGTAGGAAAATGCCAGGCCATTAGTGACGCGGGCGATGCTGCCCTTTTCCTGATTGCCGAAAATCTGGCCTTGCCGGGCGACCGTGCCCCAAATGAAGGGGAGCAACGCCGAGCGCCGCTCCGCGGGATCGTCTCGCCAGAACTGCTTGGCCAGGGCGCGCGGTTCGGCCCACATACCCCCGTGCTCGGAATCCATCAGGCTGCGATCGGCGCCGGTGAAGACTTCTTGCCAACGCAGGCCATCACTGACGATGAGCACGACGTTGCGCGTCTTGCCCTCCCGGGGCATCGCAGCGATCGAAAGCGCCAGCATTGCGCAAGCCGACAGAAAGACGAAACACGCTCGGACAATCTTGTTCACGGTTTTTCCCCGTTGCGGCGGCTGTATCTTTCACTGATGACGCCGCCAGCGCCTGGAACTCTATCGCAAGCGGAGTTGCAAGGGGCGCGGATTCGGAGGCAATTGTGACAATTCGCGCGCGATTTCCACAAACAAAATTGAGAGGGGAACGCAAAGGGTCTTGACAAGCCGGCGAAGCTGAGTTGTAATCGGCCATCCAGTTGCAACTTACTAACAACTAGAAAGGATTTTGCGTTTCAATCCGGTCGCCTTCTAGTTGTTAATAAGTTGCAACTAAGATTTTACCCTGGAGCCTTATGAACTTCCCGACTAGCAACCGCATTGCGCTCACTACTCGTGCCGTCCTGCGCTCCATCCTGGCCGTGTGCTCGCTGCTGTTTCTTTTTGCGCTGCGCGCGGCCGGTCAAGAGCCACCTTATTTCGTCACCTATTCGTCGGCGCTCGAAGAGCCCGGCAACCTGGAGATTTCACTGAAGTCCACGCAAGCGTCGCCCGCGAACGGAAATGCGTTCCTCGGCAGCGTGCTCGAACTGGAGTACGGAGTGAAGGGATGGTGGACCACCGAGTTTTATTTGGACGGGCAGACGACCCGAAACGACTCGACGCTCTTTACCGGCTTCCGCTGGGAAAATCGCTTTCGGCCTTTGCTGCGGGAACACTTCATTAATCCAGTGCTGTACGTGGAATATGAAAACACCAACACCGCGGATCGCAGCCTGCTCGAAATTGTGGGGCACGACAGCGTGGCGGACCTGGCGATCCCCAATAGTGCTGCGCGCCGGGAAATCGAGCGGGAGATGGAATTGAAGCTGATTTTGGGGAGCAACGTGCACGGGTGGAATTTCTCGGAAAATTTTATCGCGGAGAAAGCGTTGAACGAAAGCGAACCGTGGGAATTCGGATACGCCCTGGGAGCTAGCAGGCCGCTGCGGCTGGACTCCAGCGGTAAGTCCTGCTTCCTTTGCCGCGAAAATTTCGCTGCCGGGGCGGAACTTTACGGCGGGTTGGGCACCACAGAGGGATTCGGGTGGAAAGCTACGTCGCAATATCTTGGACCAACGGTGAGTTTCGGCATTCCGCGCGGGCCGACCATTTTTCTCTCGCCGCAATTCGGTTTGAACGACAACAGCGCCAAAGTGTTGTTTCGTCTTTCGGTTTCTTTCGAAGTGCAGCAAGTGGGGAATATTTTCCGGCGGAAAAACCAATGAACGCAACCACGGTGAATCGAGTTCCAAGGCAGGCACGAATTCCGGGCGGGGCGCGGCGTGCCCCGGCGCGGCGGGTAGAGCGGCTTCGGGCCGCGCTTTGCTTTGTGGCGCTGCTCATTTGCATGGCGGCCGCGGATGGTTCGTGGCTGAGAAGCGTACCGCCCGATTACCATTCGAAAGCGAATCCACTAGCCGGGCAGCCGGCCGCGATCGCCGGTGGCGAGGTGCTTTTCGCCGATCGTTGTGCCAAATGCCATGGCAAGGACGCGCTGGGACGCGGGAAACGTCCCAGCCTGCGCAGCGAGCGGGTCCAATCGCAGGCCACTGAAGGCGATATTTTCTGGTTGCTGAAGAACGGCAACCTTCGCCGCGGAATGCCAACCTGGAGCGCCATGCCGGAGCCGTCGCGCTGGCAAATCATCGCGTACGTGAAGAGCCTGGGGCCGGAATCCGCATCCGCGCCCGGCAAGAAACCCCGACAGGAGAAATCGAAATGACCCAGCCCATGGCATTGGTTGCATCGCTCGGCGCTGCGCTGCTATTTCTGGCTGCGTGCAGCTCTGGAAAGGCGCCCAATTTTCCGCGAGAGAACGATACGATAAATGCTTCCGAGCAGCAGACCGGCGAGCGGCTGTTCGTCGAAACGCGATTCGCTGAATATTTCGCGGCGCACATGACCGGAGTGAACGATCCGCTGGCAGTGGGCGATCCGGTGGTGGCTCAAGTGCAGAGCACCAATGGCCCGTTGCCTGGGCCTTTCGCAGGGAATTCGATGAACTGCCGTTCGTGTCACTTCGTGGTGGAGTTTCAGGGCGTCTCGGGCGCGGGAAATCGTACCTACTCGGATTTTATCGATCACAGCCCGTTGCCGCTGGCCATGGGAAATTTCACGAGCACGCCGCGGAACGCCATGCAAATGGTGGGTTCGCTGCAATCGCGCGGCGGTCCGACGTTTTTGCATTTTGATGGGCAATTTAATGATCCCGCCGATCTGGTGAAGACCACGCTAACGGGGCGCAATTTCGGCTGGGGACCGGCGCAAACGCAAGAGGCCATCGCCCATATCGCAAAAATAATCCGCGAAGACGATGGCAACAATATCCCGGCTCAGGAATACGGGGAAAATCTTCCTTACTCGACGATTTTTCTGGGCACGGCTGCGAATATTCCCAAAGACGTACAGCTTGCGCCGCAATTCCGGCTGGACGTGACAACGGCGTCGGACGATGAGATCGTGAACCTGGTAGCGCGGTTGATCGCGGAATATATGCGCGGGTTGCTGTTCAAGCAGGATGAGTTCGGGCGCTACTATTCGTCGCCGTATGATGTTTTTGTGCGCATCAATCATTTGCCGGTGCAGCCCAAGGCGGGCGAGAGCACCGCGCAATACAATCAGCGGCTTCTTTCCGCGGTGAATGGCTTGAGCAACCCGACATTCGTAGACGGGACGTACGGTCGATTCCAATACCATGCCCAGACCTTTCAGTTCGGAGCCACGGAACTCGCGGGCCTGAAAATATTTCTTAGCGCCGCAAATAACGCCGCGGATGGCTCGCAACACGCGGGAAACTGCGCCGCCTGCCACGCGGCTCCGAATTTCACGGACTTCGCATTTCATAACACGGGGGTGACGCAGGAAGAATATGACAATGCCAACGGCACAACTGCATTCATGAATCTGAAGTTTCCTACGCTCGACCAACGCAATCAAAACTTTGACCAGTACATGCCGGTCTCCGCGGCGCATCCCAATGCCACCGAACAGTTCCGTCATCACGCGGTTGCGGGGCAGCCGCAATTCGCGGATTTGGGATTGTGGAATATTTACCTGAATCCCGATGTGCCCAATCCGCAGGCGGATCTGAAATCGGTGGTGTGCGCGAACGCGCAGAATTGCACGGTGGACCAGGGGCTGGCCGGCACTATCGCGCAGTTCAAAACGCCGATGTTGCGCGATCTGGAAGATTCCGCGCCGTATTTCCACAATGGCAGCGCCCTGAAATTCAACGACGTGGTGCAATTTTACGTGCGCAGCTCCACGCTGGCGCGCGCCGGGGCGCTGCGCAACGCTCCCGCCGAATTTCGAGGAATGTCGTTGAGTGATGCCGACGTCGCCGCGGTCGCTGCTTTCCTCGCCGCGCTGACTGAGGATTACGACGACGCCTAGCCGGCCGCGTACCTGATGCTGGTCGCTCTGAACGCTACTTGCGCTGCTTGAATCCCGTCATTCAGAGCCGCGTCCCGACGCGGTCCGATTGCGTTGACACCTCTCGCTAATCGGTTTATATATTTCTAACGTTTCCGTACCCCCACAGGGATAATCGCTGGAGGAGGCATGTCGAAGAAATGCCGCGAAATGCCCGGGACAAATGCGTTCTTGCTCAATTCACATCCGCGCCCTGCCTAAACCCTCTTGCACGCTCGCGAGTTCGACCCAGTCTTCAAGTTCTTTCCGGCAATCCAGTGGGCGGCGTGCTGCGGCAGCGCTGCAATTTCTCGGTGAAATTCGGAGGTGTGCTATGAAAATAGTAGCCATGCTGGCCGCGGTGCTCGGCATCTGTTTCGCGAGTTCGGCGCAGCAATTGACGCCGGATCAGAAGCGCACTTTAGAATTGAAGCCAGGCGTGGTTCTCGTCGTGGTCGAATACACCGTGACCTGGAAGCTGTTGCAGCCTGTGCAGATTTCTTATCGGGAAACGGGCACCGGCTTCATCTACCGGCCCGACGGCTACATCATTACCAACGGCCACGTGGTCGCCGATGCCCACTTGAAGGATCCGGACGCTCGCGCGGCATTTGATGCACGGGCACGGAAGGAATTCCAGGACGCGCTGGATGACGGAACGATCATCGCTAAAGTGGAAGAGCAATACGGCAAACGATTGACCGAAAAACAGAAAGAAGTGGTGCGGGAAAAGCTGAAGCCCGACATTTCGTTTACCACGCCGACACTCGACGTTTATCTGGCCAACGGCAAATCCTATACCGCAAAAATCCTGCAATGGGACAATCCCATCGGACAAGGAAAAGACGTCTCGATTCTAAAAATTGCCGGGAACGACCTTCCGACCGTCCCCCTGGGAGATTCCGACAAGGTCAATATTCAAGATCCCGTGATGGTCATCGGTTTCCCGGGCGTAGCTTCGAAATGGGGACGCAATAGCCTCATCAGCAACGAATCCAATTTCGATGCCAGCGCCACCAATGGCCACATCTCCGCAATCAAGAAAAGCAATATCGACACGCCGCTATTTCAATCCGACGCTTCCATCACTCACGGCAACAGTGGCGGCCCAGTGTTCAACCAGGAAGGGAAAGTGATCGGAATTGCCACCGCCGGCGCGGATACCACCCAGGGCTTCAACTGGTTCGTGCCCATCAACACGGCGATGGAGTTCGTCCGCGAAGCCGGCGCGACCGCGGAGACCGGCCCGTTTAATCCAATTTGGGCGCACGCACTCGATTTGTACGACACCGGCAAATGCAAGGCGGCCATTCCGGAATTCGACACTGCTCTGGAAATGATGCCTGGTTTGCCCGATGCAGCGCAGTTCCGCAACATGGCGGCGAAGTGCTGGGAGAGCAAGAATGGCTTTCAGCAATTCATGGAAACATCCGCGTGGGCCGTTTACGCAGCCGTCGTAGTGGTCATCCTCGCGCTGTTGGCAGTTATCCTGGTTTCACGGAAATCGTCGGGCGCGTCTGTCGCCGTCGCAGTTCCGGCCGGAGCCTCGGCGCACGTCCGCGTCGATGTTGCGCCGTCAGGAGGTGTGCTGCCGGCGCAAGCGCAAGGGCAATCTTTTGGAAACATTCAAGCCACAGCCGGTGAACTTTCAGGAAAAACATTTAAAGTTACAAAAGAGGGTCTGCTGATCGGCCGGTCGCCGAAATGCCAAGTCGTTCTTACAGATGACACGGTCTCGAGCGAACATGCCTGGATCGTCCCGACCGGCAACGAAGTAGTAGTGATCGACAAAGGCTCATCAAACGGAACGTACGTGAACTCCGTCGATTCACCCAAAGTCAGCAAAATCGGCCTGCGCAACGGCGACAGAATCTTTCTAGGCAAGAAGGGCACAGTCGTCTTCACATACTTCACCTCATAAGAAGTCGCGGCCAAGGAGATTTCAATGGCGAAATTTTGCGCTAAAGGTCATCAGATGGAAGATTCCTGGGACACCTGCCCGACCTGCCAGACCACCGGCTATCGAGTAGCGCCAAACGCGGGCACGGCCAAGACGCGCCTGGAATCTGAGCCCACCAAAGATCTCCCAGGCGCCGCGCGACGCACCGTCCTGATCAGCGATAAACGCAAGGCCGCCGTGGTCGGCTGGTTCGTAGCCATGAGCGGCGAACAAAAAGGCGAAGACTTCCGCCTTCACGAAGGAAAAAACACAGTCGGCTCGGCCGCAGACTCGCAGATCGTCCTTCGCGATACGACGATATCCGGACAACATGCCAGCGTCCGCTTCGAAGACGGCAAATTCACGGTAACCGACCTCGATTCCTCCAACGGCACCTTCCTCAACGACAAGAAAATCGCCCGCGAGGAACTCAACGACAACGACATGATTCGCTTCGGCGAAGTTACGGTAAAATTCAAGCGCCTCTAAGGTGACCCGCGCGTCATGAAGATCCGCCCAGGGATTGAGTTGGCGAACTTAACCGATGTCGGCTGCGAACGGACCGAGAACGAAGACAGCCTCTGCTATGCAGAACCCGAAAGCGATGAGGATCTCCTCGTCCGCGGCCGCCTGATCGTAATCGCCGACGGCATGGGCGGCCAGGAAGGCGGCCAAATCGCCAGCGGCATCGCCGTCGATACGGTGCGCGAAGTTTTTTTGAACGGACCGGCCGGCGATCCAGCCGCCGCGCTCGAGTCCGCGTACCAATCGGCGCATTTCGCCATTCAGAAGTACGCGCGCGAGCATCCCGAATTCGCAGGCATGGGCACCACCTGCACTTCCGCAGTGCTCCACGGCGGCCATTTAACTTACGGCCACGTAGGAGACTCGCGCCTCTATCTGCTGCGCGACGGCACCATCGGCCGCTTGACCCGCGACCAAAGCTACGTCCAGCACATGGTAGAAATCGGAGTAATCAGCCCGGAAGAAGCCGCCACGCATCCTTCAAGAAACATCCTCACTTCCGCACTCGGCGCCGCAACAACGGTAGAAGCCGACTTCGCAGAAGCCCCCATTCGCCTGGAATCGAGCGACCTCTTGCTCTTCTGCACCGACGGTCTTCACGGCCTAGTCAGCGATGAAGAAATGCTAGCTGTCGCCACGGAAAATCCCCCGCGCGAAGCCTGCGTGAAATTAGTTGATCTGGCAAAGTCGCGCGGTGGCCCTGACAACATCACCATTCAGATCGTGCGAATCGAAGGAGCCCCGGTCGCCTACAGCGAAGACGCGGCCGGCGCCGGAAGTTAGGTAAGCAAAGATGATCGGAACCGAGATCAGCTGCTACCGCATTCTGGAAAAAATCGGCGAAGGCGGCATGGGTGTGGTCTACAAGGCCGTGGACACCGGCCTCGACCGCATCGTCGCCATGAAAGTCCTCAATCCGGACCTCTCCAAAAATCCGGAATTGGTCGCGCGTTTCCGCTCTGAAGCCAAAGCCCAGGCAAATCTCAATCATACCAATCTAGCCACCCTCTACGCGTTCCTCGTTCACACCGACGGCACCGCCGTAATGGTAATGGAATTCGTCGAAGGCGAAACTTTCGCGCAAATGATCCGCCGCCGCGGCCCCATCCCCGAACAAGAAGCCGTTCCCCTATTCAGGCAAGCGCTGCTCGGCATCGGCTACGCCCACCGCGCCGGCATCCTCCACCGCGATATCAAGCCCAGCAATTTAATGCTCAACAAAAACGGCTTGGTCAAAGTAATGGACTTCGGCATCGCCAAAGTAATGGGCGTGCAAGGAATGACGCGCACCGGCACGCAACTAGGCACACTCGCCTACATGTCCCCGGAACAAATCCAAAACCGCAATGTCGACATCCGCTCCGACATCTACGAACTCGGCATCACGCTCTACGAAATGCTCACCGGCCATCTCCCATTCGAAGCCGATAGCGAATTCCAAATCATGCACGACCACGTCTACAAAGCCCCGCCTCCACCGTGCACCTACTATCCTTATATAGGCAAAGGCATCGAGCAGGTAGTCCTGAAGTCCATCGCGAAAAATTCCGATCAGCGTTACCAGACCGTAGAGCAATTCGGCGCCGCGCTTGAGCACCCCGATTTAATGGAACCCATGCCGGAAATTTCCCCGGCCGATGATGTCACCGCTCCGAGAAGCGCGCTCCAGCAACCGCGAGTAGCGCCACCGTCAACTCCGTCTTCGTCCGCCGCTCCGCGCACACCTGCTTCGGTTGCGCCGCCTGCATCGTCCGTAGCGCGGCCGGCGTCTTCTGTCGCGCGGCCAGCTTCGACGCCAGCCTCCGCAAATGTTTCGCCGCCCTACGGCGGCGCCGGCATGGGCCCCACGCGTATCGAATCAGCGCCGACCATCGTTCAACCGCAATCGCAATCGCCGATGCAACCCGCATGGACAGCGCCAGCTGCGGCGGCGACAACAACGCCTGCGCCGGGCGGCTCCACGAAAAAATTGATCATCGCCGGCGTCGGTCTCGTAGTTCTTCTACTAATCGGAGTCGCGGCCTATCAAGCCTTCGTTCCAGTTTCAAATCGCGGCGGCAGCGCTCATCCCGCAACCGCGCAAGCCACGCCCCCCGCGAGCGTCCCGGACGCTCCCCCCGCCGAAGCAACAAACCACATCGGCGACGACACATCCCCAAGCGCCGGCGACAACACGATTCCCGACGGCGCCGCGAAACCAGACCGCACTCCCAGCACGCCACCGGCTCAGCCGCAACCGAAACCTCGATCTAAAGCCCCGGCTGCATCCGCGGATCAAGGACAACTGCTCTGGCAAAAAGCGCAGGCCGCTTTCGCGCAGGGCCATTATTTCGAGCCGGTGAACGATTCAGCGCTGCACTGGGCCATTCTTTCGCGCAGAGCCGGAAATCCGGGCGGCAAAGCTTTGGAAGTACAGATCGACGAAGTCTACAAATCGCGAGTAGCCGCCTATTACAAACAAGGAAACTACCCAGCCGCTCTAACCCTCATCAACGAAATGCTGAAATTCTATCCCGGAAATACAAGCCTGCTAGCAGACCAAAAGCGAATCCAAGCCGCCGCAAATTCCGCAAGAAAATAGCCCACATCGCACCGCCGCAGGGTAACCACCCTCGTCAAAGCCCGGCCAGTCGAAGAGAAATATACCCCGCTCTCAGTCCCGCATGCTGACCGCCGCCGGATAAACTTTGATCCAATGATTCCGAATTCGCATTTTTACCTGCTTCCCGCCCACCGCCGAAACAATCACATCCGATTCCTGCACCTGCATATGGCAATCCACACAATTCTTCTCAATCTCCCCGCCCAATTTCGGAAACAACCCGCAACTCTCCACCTTGTGGCAACCCAAGCACCGGTCCGAATACTCAGCCGCCGCCCTCTCCGGTGCATGAACATCATGGCAAGTGATGCAACTCATTTGCGGCGAGCTCCGATAACACCGGCTCCGTTCCAGCAGCGCCACCTGATTCCCATGCACGTCCAACTTCGCATCCGGCCCCGGGACCACCAGCGTCAAATAATCCGCCAGCACCCTTCCCGGAACAAAAGAGAAAGCCGCCCCCCGTTCCTCACCCAATCCTCCATGGCACTCCGCGCAAACATCCACCTGCCGCTCCCGCGAAAGGCTCCCTGGATTCACGATCCCAGAATCCGCGCCATTCGTTTTGTCCGGCGAAGCGTTAAGCGTCGAATTCGCAGCCTGCCGCGCCCGAGCTTGTTCCAAACCGATGTGCTCCCGCCCCGGACCATGGCACCGCTCGCAAGTAATCCCCAAATCAAAACCCGTCTTCCGATAACGATTCGCAGGAGGCGCCGATGCAATCGAAGCAAAATAACCGGCATGGCACTCCAGACAACGCGGATCAATCGGCCGCGTAAATTCCGCAGTGCCATCCAAGTAGCCAGGGCTGTTCACCCATTCCCCCAGCGGCGTCCAATACGAAACCGGCAACTGAAACAACCGGTCCCCTTTCCAATACAAATACGACTGCCCTCGCTCACCAGATCCCACAACAATGTCAATCTGTTCCGTATGCGTAAGCTCGTCAGGCGCCCTCCCGAAAACCGCCGATTGAAAAAATCCACCGCCGCGCGCAGACATAACAAAGCGCAAAGTCGGATCAGCAGTGGCCAGAGTATTCGACGGCGCCGAAAATTTCCCGAGGATCGAGCTCGAGCCAGGAGTCTGCGAAGTCAGATGATGCCCAGTGTGGAGATACGTGCGGTCAATATCATCGTGGCAGGCCCGGCAAGCCGCATCGCCAACATAATTCTCGCGCTTGGGCGAATCTTGAGGACCAACCCGCGGCGCTCCAAAGCCCAGCAGCAACGCCAGCAGAACAATCCCGTTAAAAAATCGCCCGGCCGACAATCAAATTTCTCCTAAACCGCGCACGTTAACAGATTCACTCACCTTCATCAAATCGCCTCCGAATCTGCAGCCCGGCCAGTGGTGCGTTTTTCCACTTTCTAGTAAGCTCCTTCTTTGCCAATCCCTTGCAAACCTACCCCAAAAACGGCGCTTCTCGACCCAGGCCAAAAGCCAACGGCAAACCCCTAAAACGCCACGTCACCATCCGCGAAGTAGCCAAAGCCGCTGGCGCCTCCGTCTCCACCGTCTCCGCCGCACTAAACAATTCCGACTATGTCAGCACCGAGACCCGCCAACGCATCGAAGAAGCCGTCAAAACTCTCCGCTATTTCCCAAATGATCTGGCGCGCGGCCTGCGCCTGCAAAAAACCCGTTCCATAGCCATCGTCGTCCCCGATCTCTCCAACAATTTCTACATCGAGCTAGTACGCGGCGTGAAAGACTATTCGGCCTCAGCAAGCTTCACAGTCCTAATCGGAGATTCGCGCGAAAGCTGGGAAGAAGAGCGCAATTATCTGGAATCGTTCCATCGTCGCCGCGTAGACGGCGTCGTCCGCGTCCCCGCCAGAAACGCAGGCGCCGGCAAAGCCAAAGCCGTCCTCGGAAATCTCCCAGTGGTTTATGCCGATCGCCACCCGCACGAAAAGGATTCCTACATCGGACGAGTGGAAGTCGACAACGCCCGCGCCGCAGAAAGCGCCACGTGCTATCTGCTCAGCCTCGGCCACCGCGACATCGGCATAATTGCCGGCGACGTCTCCAGCGGCACCTCCCAAGACCGCGTCCAAGGCTTCATGTCCGCCATGCGCAGCGCCAAACTTCGCCCCGACCGCTCCATGATCCACACCGGCCACAACGACATGGAAAGCGGGCACTTCCATGCCATGCAACTGCTAACTCGCGCTCAACGCCCCACTGCAATTTTCTGCACCAACAACATGATGGCCCTAGGCGCCCTAGCCGCCATCCAGGAAATCGGCCTGAACTGCCCCGAAGAAATCAGCCTCCTAGGCTTCGACGATTTTTATTGGTCCACCCTCCTCCGCCCCAGGCTCACCGTAGTCCGCCAACCCGCCAGAGAAATCGGAATGATCGCCGCGCGGATCCTCATCGACCACATCGAAGGCCGTCCGAATGTGCCTGCCCCGGCGCTACTCGAGACTCAACTGATCGTCCGGGACTCCTGCTGCCCTCCTAAGAAGGTGTAATTATTCGCGGTTCCTGTAGCACAGCCACTCCGAGCTGTGTTTAATCGCTTTAATGGCTTGATGCTGGGCTCGCGTAGGAAAATCCACAGCCAGGAGTGGCTGTGCTACTGGTTTCGCCTCGCGTTCGCCAGTTCTGGTCAAAATGGCGTTTTTCGGGGTGTGAAAAAGACGTTTTTTTTGCGATTAGAACGGTCTCCCTTTGTTTGTTTTGAAGGAGATACGAGCGTTTCTAATAATTTCGTTTGCGATTAGCCTTTTGTTCGCCTTTTTCGTGGGATCGGGCTCGAATTGGGGAGTTGGAACGGGGCGGGGTGGATTTATTTTTGGAGAGCGGGCTGGCACTTTCATTGCCGTTTGGGGCTCGACAGCAGAGCTGTGGGGAGGTTAGCATATGTTAACTGCTATGTCAATAATAAAATGCTATAAAGAAGGAAAAAGCGGGCAACACCCAGGCGGAACGCGGTAGCAGAAAGGCATTCGTAGCGCAGGCTGCCAGCCGGCGTTTCTGTGCGGCGCTCGTCGAAATCGCCCGACTACTACAAATTCCAGCGCTCCTCCGCACTCTCGCCATTCGCCTGACAGAGTGTAACCGCACACAAAAACGCCGGCTGGCAGCCTGCGCTACGAGTCGGGAAATCGGGACGATGGCGGGTGGGTTAGCTGGCGGGGGATTTGGCGAAGGGCCAGATTTTTACGGCTCTGGCGCGTAGGAAGTAGGCGCCTAATCCCAACAGCAAAAGAATCAGGGCGGTACCGATATTCTGGCGTTGTTCCGGAGCGGAAGCGACATAAATCCAGCCTATGAGCGCGATGATGGCGGGGAGCGGATACAGCCACATGTGGAAGGGCCGCTGAATTTCATTGCGATATTTGCGGATGGCGAAAACGGCGAAGATCTGGGGGATGAACTGAAACATGATCTGAATGATCATGAAGGCGGAGAGTAGGCGTTCGAGAGAAAGCCAGCAGAGGGGAATGGCCATGGCATTTATGGCCAGAAGTGAAACTGTGGGAAACCGGCCGGTGGGATGGACTCGACCGAAGACTTTGAAAAAACTGCCTTCTGCGCCGGCAGCGTAGAGGATGCGAGATAGCCCCAGGCTCATGGTAAAGATTCCGCCGAGCGTCGAGACTAGAATTAGACATGTCATCACCGACGCCGCCCGAGAGCCGTAAAGCTTGCCAATAAATTCGGAAACCACCGCGTGAGACACCGCCGCGTCGTGCCAGGGAATGACTCCGATGATGACTACGCTCATCAAAACATAGAGAACCGCGACGACCAGCACGGAGAGCACGATGGCGCGAGGGATATTCTTCGATGGATTTTTGACCTCGGCGCCGAGGTAAGTGATGTTGTTGTAGCCGCCGTAGTTGTACATCGCGATGAGCGTGGCTCCCGCCAGTCCATAAAAAAACGACTTGGAGAGATGAAACGCGCCTGGCGGAAAATCGAAAGCCATCTTGGTGTCGATGTGAATGAGGCCTGACAAAACCACCCAAAGAATTGCGAGCAAAACCACGCCCAACATGACCACCGAGTAACGCCCCACGGATTTCACCGGACGATACAACAAGAAGGTGATGAATACGCAGACGGAGGCGGCCACGGCGCCGACACCGGCTTGGCCCAGATGGGGGAAAAAATAGCGGCAATACTCCGCGAAGCCGACGGCAGCGGCCGAGATTCCCAAGGGAGCGACAAAAATTGTTTCCCAGAGAAATAGAAAAGAGAACAGATGACCCCAGGTGCGGGCGTCAAATGCCTCGCGGAAATAAATGAACGCGCCGCCCGCTCCAGGCATCGCTGCGCCCAGTTCGGCGTAAACCATGCCATCGCAGACGGAAAAAAATGCGCCGAGAAGCCAACCGAGTACCGCTTGCGGACCGCCCATCGCGGAAAGGATTACGCCGATGGTGATGAAGGGGCCGATGCCGATCATATTGAGCATGTTCACGGCAGTGGATTGCAGCAGGCCCATGCCGCGGACTAGTTTTTCGGAGGCTGCGGCGATCTCGGAGGGAAGCTGTGGAGCAGAGTTTTCGGCCAAGTCACATGCCCTGGAAAATAGGTGAATCGAATGTCGAGCCGGGACTATAGCAGCGCAAATGGGCACCGGCAACGGGAGAACCCGAAAAACATTGAAACGTTTCGGCACAACGCTCCACTGTACCGCTGGCGTCTCTGCCGGCTCCTTCGTCGACCGCTCCGCAGGCGCAACAATTCCCAAGCACCGACGCGGTATCCGAACCGGGGGCGAAGCAGCGGTGCCAGCAAGCGAAGCATCGCAAAAAACGCAGAGCAAGCCGAAATTCAGGCCAGGTCAAGAAAATCGCGCGTGGACAAACCGCGCAACCGTACGCTACGCTCCGAGCGCTCGCACTAGAGAGGAAAGAATCGTGACGCGGTTCGGAAATTTGCGGCGATTAACGCTGGCCGCAGCCAGCTCGCTCCCATTTTGCTTCGCGCTCGCTTTCGGCGCGAATCAGAATCCGTCCCCGCCGACAGGACACCCGCCGCAATCCAGCGGACCCGTCGTCCAAGCCCAAACCGCTCTAGCACGCGGCGATTCCGACGAAGCCATCCAGATTCTTTCCGATCATCTTCAATCCAACCCCACAGACACCATCGCCCGGAGACTGCTAGGCCAAGCCTACGCCAGCGCCGGCCAAGACGATCGCGCCGCCCAAGAGCTGCAAACCGCGCTGCAATCCGCCCCGGACGACTTCGTAGCCCTGGCAGCCCTCGGCGAAATTTATGCCCGCGGAGGCCAAGCCGAAAAAGCCGAGCCGCTCCTAGCCCGCGCCGTAAAAATTAGCCGCTCCCCGCAAATTCGAATCGAGTGGGCCGTCGTTCTCGCCCACCTGCACAAATACAAAGAAGCCCAAGCCGCATTGGCAAGCAGTTCTCCGCCAAGTGGCCGTGACGAGAGCATCCAATTCCATCGCTTGAAAGCGTCAGTCGCGCTGGGACTAGGAAATGCCTCAGCCGCCGCCACCGAAATGGAATCGGCTCTAACTCAAAATCCAACGGATGACGCGCTGACTCTGGCAACCGCCGCGGCCCAGTTGCAGGCAAAAAATTGGAAACGCGCCGCCGAGTTGGCAGGGCCGCTATTTTCGCGCACACAAAATCCCCAAATCGGCCTTATTAGTCTCGAAGCCGAATTGGAATCGCACGCCGATTTCCATCCAACGCTCGAGGCGCTTCGCGGCACGCAGCTCGAATTTTCCGAACGATTGCCCTTCCGCCAGCATCTCGCCGAACTGCTCCTGGCTCATGGCAAACACGCCGAATCCATCGCCGATCTCGAGGCCGCAGCCTCTCTCGATCCAGGCCGCTCCGATTTAATTTTCAATCTCGCGCTCGCGCAATTCCAAGCCGGTCGCCTCGACGATGCCTCGGCCAGCGTGGAAAAGTGCAAGCAGCTCGGCGATGCCGCCGACCTGGAAGATCTAGCCGGCGACATCGAAGAAGCCCGCGGCGACAGCCTCGCCGCCGTCAAAAGTTATCAGGCCGCCGTAGGACTCGCCCCCAACGAAGAAAAGTACCGCCTCTCGATGGCGGTGGAACTGATTCGCCACAGCAATTTCGACGCCGCCCGCCTCCTACTCAAACAAGCCG
>JABDFR010000064.1:0-3704 GCA_013286465.1 Acidobacteriota bacterium
GGCGGACTTTTTCTTGGAGACGACGCTTCAGCCGCCGCGTCGCAAATCACCGGGCACTTTCCCGATTCGCAGGATCAGCGCAATACCCTTCGCGGACGCCTGCGCTATCAAGTGAAGCCGCGCTTCTGGATCGCCGGCGGAATTCAATACGATACCGGCCTGCCATTCGAATTCGACGGCGATCCGTCGACGGTGCTCGCGCAATATGGCCAGCAAGTTCTGAGCCGCATCAACTTTGCGCGCGGCCGCATCTATCCTTCGTTCCAGGTGAATGCCTCGGCGGGCGCCGATGTCTATAAATCGGAAAGGCTAAATGTGCGGTTTCAAGTGGACGGACAAAATCTCACCAACGTCCTCGATGTCATCGATTTCGGCGGGCTTTTTTCCGGCAATGCGATCGGGCCGTCGCGAAGTTACGCGCTGCGTCTGGCCACGAATTTTTAATCTGCGCACAACGATTGGAATGCCAAACTTGCCGCGCACGAGTATGATCGCCTTGCCGCTTTCTAGATTTCGCCGCATCTAATACGATATGTGGCTGCGACTGCGGCAATCGACCGAAAGGCTTACCTGTGATTAGAACTCGAAATTTGGCGCTCGGCTCCGTTCTTGCAGCGATGGTTTGTCTTTGTGCTGCGGCATTATTTCGCATCCAGGCTTCGCCACTGCAAAAAGTGGCGCCTTCACCCTCCGGATACCGGCTCTCGAAGAAGCTGGTTCTCGGCGGCGAAGGCGGCTGGGATTATCTGACTTTCGACGCGCGGCGGCGGCGCGTTTTTATTTCGCGTGGAACGCACACGCTCGTCGTCGACGCGGCAGGCAAGAAAGTCGGCGACATTCCCAACACGCAAGGCGTCCACGGCATCGCGCTCGCCCAGGAACTGAATCGCGGCTTCACCAGCAATGGCCGCGCCAACACCGTCACGATCTTTGAGCTAAGCTCGCTGAAGACCATCCGCGAAGTCGACGTGAAAGGTCAGAATCCCGATGCGATTCTTTACGATTCCGCATCGCGCCGCGTTTTTACCTTCAACGGCAAGAGCCACGATGCGACCGCCATCGACGCCAAGACCGGGGAAATCGCCGGCAACATTCCGCTCGACGGCAAACCGGAATTCCCGCAAGCCGATGGCGTCGGCCACATTTTCGTGAATATCGAGGACAAGAGCGAAATCAGCGAAATCGATTCCAACACGCTGAAAGTTGTGAACACATGGCCGCTCGCTCCTTGCCAGGAACCGTCGGGGTTGGCGTTCGACGTGGCTCACAAGCGCCTCTTCGCCGGCTGTGACAATCGGATGATGGCTGTGGTGGATGCGGATAGCGGAAAAGTGGTCGCCACGATTCCCATCGGCGACGGCGTCGATGCGAACGCGTTTGATCCTGAAACAGGCTTCGTCTTTGCGTCCTGCGGCGAAGGCACGCTAACCGTTGCGCACCAAGATACGCCCGACAAATACACGGTCGTCGAAAATGTCCCCACGCAGAAAGGCGCGCGCACTATGGCGCTCGATCTAAAAACTCACGCCGTCTATCTCGTAACCGCAGGCTTCGGGCCGCCGCCAGCGCCGACTACCGCCGATCCGCATCCGCGCCCGGCGATCTTGCCGGATAGCTTCACGCTGCTAATTTTTACCAAGTAGCGCCGGCAGTACGAAGATCACAGGCGGCAGATCAGGAGTTCGCGCTCGTAGATCATTTCTGGCGGCAAATGATCGTGTAGGCGGATGAATAGTTCTTCGTGGTCCATAACTTCGCGCTGCCAGGCTGTCCGGTCGAAGGCTTGCAGCTCTTCGAATTTTTCCTTTGGAAATTTCAGGCCCTTCCATTCGATATCTTCGTAGCGCGGCATCCAGCCGATGGGCGTTTCGGCGCCGGGGGCGCGCACGCGGGCGCGCTCGACGATCCACTTGAGCACGCGCATATTCTCGCGGTAGCCCGGCCAAATAAATTTGCCATCGGCGCCCTTGCGGAACCAATTCACGTGGAAAATTCGCGGCGTGGCGCTGAGCGAACGCGGCATTTTCAGCCAGTGGCGGAAATAATCGCCCATGTGATAGCCGCAGAACGGCAGCATGGCCATCGGATCGCGGCGCACTTTGCCGACGGTGCCGGTCGCGGCGGCGGTCATTTCCGAGCCCATCGTCGCGCCGATGTAGACCCCGGAGCTCCAATTGAAGGCTTGATAGACGAGCGGAATGGTTTTCTCGCGGCGGCCGCCGAAAATAATCGCGCTGATGGGCACGCCGTTCGGATCTTCCCAGTGCGGATCGATGGTCGGGCACTGTGAAGCCGGCGCGGTGAATCGCGCATTCGGATGCGCCGCCTTCGCTCCCGTTTCCTTGGCGCTCTGCGGCGTCCATTTCTTGCCCTGCCAATCCAAACATTCGGCCGGCGGCTCCTCGGTCATGCCTTCCCACCAAACGCCGCCTTCCGGAGTCAGAGCCACATTGGTGAAAATGGTGTTTCGCGAAAGCGTCTCCATCGCGTTTGGATTGGTGGCGGCTGAAGTTCCCGGCGCGACGCCAAAAAATCCAGCCTCCGGATTGATCGCGTGCAATACGCCATCTTTCCCCGGCTTAATCCAGGCGATGTCATCGCCGACGGTCCAAATCTTCCAGCCCTCGAATCCCTTTGGGGGAATCAACATCGCGAAATTTGTTTTCCCGCAGGCGCTCGGGAACGCGGCGGCAACGTAAGTTTTCTCGCCCTTGGGATCTTCGACGCCGAGAATCAACATATGCTCGGCCATCCAGCCTTCGTCGCGCGCGATATTCGAAGCGATCCGCAACGCAAAACATTTCTTCCCGAGTAACGCGTTTCCGCCGTAGCCGGAGCCGTACGACCAGATTTCGCGCGTCTCCGGAAAATGGACGATGTATTTTTCAGAATTGCAGGGCCACGGCACATCTTTCTGTCCGGGCACGAGCGGCGCGCCCACGGAATGGACGCACGGAACGACGCGGCCTTCATCCTTATCAATCTCGCGAAAAACGGGGAGGCCGATGCGCGCCATGATGCGGGTGTTGACCACCACATACGGCGAATCGGTGAGTTGCACGCCGATTCGCGACATCGGCCCGCCCACCGGGCCCATGCTGAACGCGAGGACGTACATGGTGCGGCCGCGCATGGCGCCGTCGAAGAGGCCTTTCAGCTTTCGGCGCATCTCGTAGGGATCGACCCAATTATTCGTGGGGCCGGCGCTGTCTTTCGAGAGCGAGCAGATGAAGGTGCGATCTTCGACGCGGGCCACATCGCTTGGATCCGAGCGGGCGTAAAAGCAGCCGGGCCAGAGCTTCTGATTCAGTTTTGTAAATGTGCCGGACTCGACCATTTGGGCGCAGAGCATGTCGTACTCTTCGCGCGAGCCATCGACCCAGTGGATGGCGTCGGGCTTGGTTAGCTCGGCGATTTTCTCGACCCAGCGGACCAGGTGGTCGTTGGTGGTCAGGGGGATGGATGTGTTTTGAACGCTCATCGATTTTCGAAGCTATCCAATTCTACATCACCGCGGCGTCGTAGCGCAGGCTGGCGGCCGGCGATTTTGACTTTTGCCTTGTCCGATCGCCGCGCGAATCGCGGCGCGGGCTTTGATTTTTCTTCGCTCTTGAAATTGTTTTAATCGAAACGTGGTGCGATTAAAACTCTCCTGTAACTTGTAGAAAACAAACGATCGGCCTTTGTTTTAATCGAAACACTTT
>JABDFR010000064.1:3714-14505 GCA_013286465.1 Acidobacteriota bacterium
AACACTTTTGGGGGGTGGCCGATTTCGAATTTTCTCTGATTCTCGCGTTTTGCCGATGGCGTTCGGCCGTAGGGGAGGGCCTGCCCTGGCGGACTCCCGGTGTGGCCTTGGGTGTTTCCGTTGCGCCATTTGATCGAACGGAACCCATGCAACACCCAAAGCTAACCTGGCCGGGAGATGAACCCCCGCCCCTACTAATTTCCCGATTAGGATCCCTCCGCCGCCGCGCCGCGACCGTGGATGCGGAAACGCCGCTTTTTTCCCGATTAGAACGTCTCGCCGTTCAATGTTTTCAAGCATTTGCGAGCATTTCTAATCGTATCGATTCCCGATTAGAAATCGCCGCCGGGCGACGAAGTTTGCTGAGGTGCTTTCCGTCCACGCGCCGCCAATGGCCGACGCTTGCGTCGGGCAACATGTCGTTCTCCTCAATTTGCACTGATTCAGCGCGGCCGACTGCCGGCTCAGAAGCGCCGGCCCCGCGCCCAGAAGCTTGCAGACTACTAAATCCTGAATATCGTGGAATGGATCGAGGGTCAATGGTACTGAAAGGGTAGTACCTTGAGTTTGGAATAATTGCGCCGATCGCAAAATCCTATCGATCACAACGGTAGTCCTGGGTTAATCCCCATCCTCAATTGAGTGGTCGTCCAAAGACAAGGCCGATGGACCTTCACGCCAATAATCCTGATCCACGGACCCACGGCGCCTGTGATGCTACTGACTGCCGCGCCTTTCGGCAGAAAAGAGGCCCCGAAGTCCAGGGACGTCGGCTTATTTTCTCCTGGATGCTCGCGATATGGTTGGCTTGCCCTGCAGCCGTGTGAGTATCTGCGTGAGCAGCGTCAGTCGACTGGAATCATCGCCTATCGCTTGCAGGGTGTCCTTCTGTTGTAACGCCATACCCAGTTCGTTCTTTTGTGAGTTGTCGAGCGCGTCGATCAATGTGTTCGCGAGTGACATTGCGTGGTACTGCTCGAAGGCGGACCGAGACCTCAGAATGCCATCGAGTGCGATCGGAAGATACTCGGCTCTACGCGCGCCTTGCGCCAGTCCGAGGGCGACGATCCGGGAGCCTGGATGCTCACTGTTGCGAAACAAATTTAGCGGGAGCTCATTGTCCTTCATTCTCCCTGCCAGATCCCGAGCTCGACGAACGATTGCGGTCATTTCGGAGGTACGCTCATCGCCTGCCGGCATGGTGTTTCGGATTTGCGCGTACCGGCGCCCAAGTCTCTCGACTTCGATCGCCACAGAATCACGGAGTGAGTCAGGGGTTTCTTCAGGCTCCTGGAAGGCCGGTTCCTCGGCAGCAACCGAAGCTGTGGGTCGCAAATAGAGAGTCGCGCTCTGTGTTTCGCTTTCCGTTGCGGACGAGGCGTCCGGGTACGGAGTCGTGACCGTTGGGCGCACTACGGGTGCCATGATGCTGAGGAGGGCGTCAACATCGAGCGATTCGAGGCTGTACCGCTCCCCGTCGATCGATTCCTTTCCATCTTTATCGAGAATCCCGAACGACAATAAGTACTTCAGGCGCGGACTGCGCGAAAGTCGCTGATCTATCTCGTCGACATTTTTTCCGATCGCCTGTCGAGTCAGTTTCGACAGGAGTAGCTTGTCGGATTCGAGGTCTCGGACGATATCCGGCCACTTCATGGAAATTGCTTCGAACTTCCCGAGTTGCTCAAAAGTCATGACGGGCTTGTTGTCGACCGCGTCGAAAAGTCCTAGTTCGCTCGCGATGAGGGCGCTGAGTCTAAACAAATTAATAAACTGTTTGAGCCGGCGTGGGTTCAAGTCAAATACCGGAGCTACCATGAGGGTAACGTCTCGAACGATTTCGGAATCGTGTCGAACAAGGAGCTCCACCGCCCGCCGATTGATCGCTTGGACTTTTTCATCCGCCTTAACTGAAGGGCCGGCCGACTCCGGTGGTGGGCCAGACAGGGGTTCTGACTCTACTGTTCGCCTGGGAAATAAGCTGCGAAGCCAAGACAATTCACTCTGTGTCGTGCGCGAAATTGCGAGATCCTCCAGAAAGGTTCTCAAGCTCGAAGGACGTGGTTGAGGGAGGCGGTACTGGATCTGAATGAACTTCTCGAGATAGGCATATCCGAAAGCCAGCTTGTCTGCGGGCGATCCAGCCACTTCGTTAGTTAGAAAGGACAGTAACGTGGCATATTTAGCGGCTACGGCTGCGGCGACTTTTTCTCGGTCCATGCCGATGACGAACACAACTCGGGGATCGTCGTCGATCAGAAGGTTGATGGCCTGCATCAATTCCCCGGCCTTTGGGACTTCGCAACGATCCAAGTCATCGATGAAAATGTAGATTCGTCTTTTGCCTGCGTACGCGTCTAGAATCTTTCGAAAGTCCTCGTGGAATTGATCAATGAACGCGAGGCGTCCCTCATAGGAGGGCGTTCGAAGTACTTTATCCAATTTGGCTTCCAAGGGATTTCCAAGTTTTAAAATTTGTGTGCTGCCAAAAACGACAAACGCAAGCCACGTTCCAAGAATGCCGCCGTTGAGTCCCCATCGGATAATCCGCTCGGATACCCCCGTCTGCGGTTCGGAACGGGCCGGGGCAGGCGCGCCAGCGTTCGGAGGACGCTCTCCCTTGGAGGCCCATTGAGAGAAGTCGTGGGCTTTTTGCTGGGTCCATCCTTTACCGTTCAGCAGTACGGCAATGGGAACGGCCAATAAGAGCGCGGTCCAAAGGAGAAGCAGCCCAATAAACCGGAAGAGTTCAATTGCGCCCGCAGTCCCATTCACCCGGGAAAAAAGCAACTTTAGCCATCCGAAAGGCTTTCTGTACCAAGCCTGCCCGCGTCTGAGTTCCCGCGTGCATTTCAGCGCGAAGGCTGCCCAGAGCGCCTCCTCCTTGTCGTTTCGCCACGCGTTAAACTCTACTGTGACACTGTGAGCCGATTTGAAAGCCGCGCGGCTAGCGACCCACAACGCCTTGACTAGACCAGTTCCCCCTGCGCGCTCCAAAGTCAGAGATTCCCGGAAGATCGAGCTTCGAGAATTGCCTCGTAGGCGATTGCGAAGCATCTTCATAAACGACGATTTTCCGCTACCCCACTCACCTTCAATGGCGATGGCGAGAGGCGGTTGAGTGCTGGGGCTCTCGAGGAAGCGGGCGACACTCTCGACGTACGGGATAAATCCTAGGGTGTCGTGCGCAGTCGGCACATCTCCGGTGGAGCTCAGGAGGATAGAGAGCTGGTCGGGAGACCTGACGATTGTGCTCTGTGAGTCCATGTTTTCCTCTAGTTGAGAGATTTCTGAATCGATACCGACCCACCCTTAGCAGGCAGAAGAAGCTTGGCTTGGCTATGCGACAACGCGCCAATCCAGATTCTCGCGGAAGCGAGAACAGCCCCAGTCAAAGTTACGGTTTATACGAGAAGGAATTTGAGGCCCGAATCTTACCACAAGACATGATATGTCATAGGTTATTAGACATATATCTCTTCGAATTTAGGACGATGGTCGGAACTGAGAGAGCGCGATTCTCGGTAAGGGCGTGCGCCTCACCGCTCAGATCCGCGCACAGGGGTGCCTGGGCTACTGGGAAAATCGAACGGCCTCAGGTCTTCCGGGTGTTGCGGGAAAGACCTGAGCTACATTTACTACGGGCGAGGGAAAGTGCGAAAATTGGACGATGGATCACGCTTATATCTGCGATGCGATTCGTACACCCATTGGGCGTTACGGCGGAGCGCTTGCTACGATTCGCACGGATGATCTTGCGGCGATACCGATCCGCGCGCTCGTTGAGCGCAACGCAAATGTCGACTGGGCGGCGCTCGACGACGTGATTTACGGCTGCGCTAATCAGTCGGGCGAAGATAATCGGAACGTGGCGCGCATGGCGCTGCTTTTGGCTGGGTTGCCGAAGGAAGTTCCGGGGGCGACGGTCAATCGTCTTTGCGGGTCGAGCATGGAGGCTGTTGCCAATGCGGCGCGGGCGATTAAGAGCGGCGAGCTGGCGTTTGTTTTGGCCGGCGGCGTGGAGAGCATGACGCGGGCGCCGTTTGTGATGGCCAAAGCCGACGCTGCGTTTTCGCGCGCGATCAAACTTGAAGACACTACGCTTGGCTGGCGCTTTGTGAATCCGGCGATGAAAGCGCGCTATGGCGTGGACGCCATGGCTGAGACTGCGGAAATTGTCGCCGAGGAGTTTCATGTTTCGCGGCAGGATCAGGATGCTTTTGCGTTGCGCAGCCAGCAGCGTGCTGGGGCTGCGATTCAAAGCGGACGCTTGGCGAAAGAGATTATTCCTGTGAGTGTGCCGCAGAAAAAAGGCGATGCGGTGATTTTCGCGCAGGATGAGCATCCGCGTGGGGATACTACGCTGGAGGCGCTGGCGAAATTGAAAGGGGTGGTGAAAGCGGACGGCACGGTGACGGCGGGGAATTCCTCGGGGATTAATGATGGAGCGTGCGCGCTGCTCATCGCGTCCGAAGCGGCCGCGAAGCAGCACGGACTTAAGGTACGTGCGCGGGTTGTGGCTTCCGCTGCTGCTGGGGTCGCGCCGCGAATTATGGGGATGGGACCGGCGCCGGCGATGCGTAAAGTTTTGGCGAAGGCTGGTTTGAAACTTGCGGATATGAATGTGATTGAATTGAATGAGGCGTTTGCGGCGCAGGCGCTGGCGGTTTTGCGCGACGTGGGAATTGCTTATGACGCGGCTTATGTAAATCCTAATGGCGGGGCGATCGCTATTGGGCATCCGCTTGGGGCTAGTGGGGCGCGGTTGATTACTACGGCGTTGATTCAGTTGGAGCTGACTGGCGGGCGGTATGCGCTTTGCACTATGTGCATTGGCGTTGGACAAGGCATCGCGGTGATTCTGGAGAGGGTTTGAGTAGTGTGCGGTGCCAGCGGCCGGCGTTTGCGCAGGCGTTACACGGGCGGGCGCGTCGGTTGCTTTGCAATCGCAGAGACGATTGACCGGCGCCCCTATGGGACAAAAGCGACGGCGACGACAACGGCGAGGGAAATTTCAAATTTCAGATTTGAGATTTCAGATTGAGGAAAAAGCAACGGCGAAGAAAACGAAAGAGGGATCCCTCAGCCTGAACGGCGGGTTCGGGATGACGGCGTTAGAGAACGGCGAGAAAGAGCAGATCCCTCACGCCTAAAGGGAATTCGGGATGACGGGCGCGGCGTCTTTTTTGGAGATGAAAGCACCCTCCCCTACAAAAACAAAACCTTATTGGCCGCTCTTTTCGCGCGGTACTTCTAGGTAGCCTACGATTACGTCGCGATCGACCTTTGTGGCGATTACTTCTAGCGGGGCAGTGTCCTTCGACGTGGCGAAGCGGACTACCTCGAACATTGTTTTGTCTTTTAGCTCGATGCAGGAGCCTTGGACCCAGACGCAAATCGTGTAGCGGTGATTCCGCAGGTTCGTTGCTTTCAGCGTTAGCGTGACCGGGCCTACCGGTTGGCGGTTTGAGCCGCGGCGCAACTCGAACGGAATCGCCGAGAGTGAAGTGCGCGAGAGTAGTTGATTCAATTCTTCCTGGCTTTTGATCATGGCGTTGTGCTGCGTGCCGATTTGTCCGGCGACATCCGCCAGGCGATCTGTTGTGGCCTGCCAGGCTTCCTTGTTCGCGTTGGCATCGCTCTGCAGCGTGCCCATATTCTGTTGAATGCCGGCCAACTTCGCGGCCGTTGCGGGATCGGGAGCAGCCGTCGCCGTCGCGGGCGCCTTTTGCTGCGGCGTGGGATTCGAAATCTTATAGTGCGGAGCCGGGGGCTGATTGGCGTCGGCCGAAGCCGGAGCTGCGGGGGCTGGAGCTGCCGGAGCGGGAGCCGCGTACTTCCGGCCGCGTTCCTTCTCGATCTGGTCGAGGCGATCTTCGATCATCGAAAGCCGCTGATCGAGTTCTGCCACGACCTTCGCATCCGAAGGGCTGGGACCGTTCGATCCCTGAATCAAAACTTTGTAGGCAATCAATCCCAGCGCCACTACCGCGACAACCAGCAACAAGCCGATGATCAGCCGCGGCCCGGCATTCGCCTCTTTCGCCGGAGCTGCCGCGAACGCCTCTCGATTAAACTCGATGCCTTCCGTTTTGCGATCCATATATTTGTACGCTCGCAGTCTTGAGAAAAGTTATTTCATCGAAACAGATGAGGGATACAGCTGCTTCAAGGTCATGGCGACGTTTTGTGTTTGATTCGCCAGCAAGCCGACAATCTGGGATCCGGTTTCCAATCGCCCGCCGCGCATTTCCACTTTGTATTTTCCCGGCGGGACGATCAACAGCATCGGCGATTTGCCGACGTACGCGCCATTGATAAAAACTTGCGCGCCCGCTGGTGTCGAACGCAGCAGGAGTTTGCCCGCATCCGGCCCGGCATTTTCTTCCAGCGCTTTACGATTCACTTCTTCCGGCGGAGGACCTGCGGGAGCGACGATATGCGCCGATCCGCTAGTAGTAGCGTCGGTGGATTTAATCGTGGTGGTGGATATTGTTGTCGGAATCAGTCTGGTCCCGGTATTTCCGCTGCCGGCCGGCTTGATCTCTTTTTCCGTCGTGGCGGTCGCCGAAGAAGTGCTGGAGCCCGCCTGCGCTGCGGCTGCCTGTGCGCGCACGATCTGCGGCGTAATTGCCAGCACTACGATCAGGCCGCTCATCCGCATCCATCGCATCAAAGCCCCTCCGGAAAGTCAGGCCCAGCTACGGGCACTATTACTACTGGTTCGGCAAAGCGCGAAACCCGCGCTTCATCCTCGGCAACTCGCGGACAAACCCCGAGACGCAATTCAGACACGTCGATATCGCAAGAACCTTGCAGCTATTCATAGCAGGAGCCGTTCCAAACGCCCGCATTTCCACCACGAACTTCTCGGCAAGCAGGCACAGGCTCTTACGCACGTAAGAGTTACCGGCCGCGGTTGGCCGGACGGAAAAAGTGCGCATTACGGTGAACAAAATCAGGCGACTGGTGCCGGGAAGTGTCAACAATAGGTGACATTTTGCCCGCATTCGGGATCAAATTCACCCATTCTGCGCGCGGAGCAAGTGCGGCCTTCAATGGAACGATGCGTGCTCCATTCCTATGCGAAGCGCGAGGGTGACGTTTAATTTCACCCTGGCGGACGGCTCGAAGGGAAGAAAGTTCGCACTTTGCTGGAAACTAGTGGAACTGCCGTGCGCTAGCTGGAGACTGATTTGTCGCTGGAAGGCAGGGAACCTGCCGTGATTCCGTTTCCTTCGGGCGGCGCCAAACGCCCCGAAGTCGTGGCCGCGGCTTTACGCCGGCCCATGGTGCCCGTGAATACTCCAACTTTCCTGGTAACCCGAGATCGCGTAACAGCCAGCCGGTGGGAATCGCTGAAGGCGATTTTCGCGCGCGTGCATCCCACTTCTTCGAATGCCTACGTTTATCTGTTTCGTGCTAATGAAGTTGGCCGCTTTGAGCTGGCGCGCAAGCCGCTGAGCGCTTCCTTTGTCTTGCATTGCTGCGCGATCATCTTGCTCGTGGTGCTGCATCGCGCGTTTCCGCCGAGCGCCTATGCTGATGCGCCGCCGCCGCGCGATCTCGGGAAAATTTATTACACCGTTCCGCAGCCGGTCGTGAAGCAGACGTTGATGCACATTGCGCCTGCGGGCCCTGGCGGCAAACCGGCCAGCGGATTCGTGCCGGATGTGCCACCCGCGCTCGGGAGCACTTCGAAATATGGCGATTTGACGATTGTTTCGAAGCCCGATCATCACGACAATTTTCATCAAACCATCATTCAGCCGAATTCGCCGCCCGACCTGATTATCAAACAGGATTTGAAGCTGCCGAATATCGTGATCGGCAAGCCGGGCGATGCGCCGAAGGCTGCATTCAAAGCGAATAACGCAAAGCCCACGAAAGCGAATCGCGAATACAACGCGGATCCAGCGCCTACTGTAGCTGCGGCGATGCAGCAACCGGATCTCACAACTTTTCTTCCGCCGTCGAACACCACGCCGAAACTTGCGATTCCTGTGGCCGCGCCGTCGGCTCCTGCGCGCCCTACTTCACATGGTGATCCCGGCGGCGCATCGGGTTCCGGCTCGGGTTCGCCTGGCGAACAAAATGGTTTGATTGTTATCGGCACTGATCCAGCGCCTCCCGGCTCTTCGCTCGTGATGCCGCCGGG
The DNA here is from genome assembly GCA_013286465.1 of Acidobacteriota bacterium. GTDB lineage: Bacteria > Acidobacteriota > Terriglobia > Acidiferrales > UBA7541 > Palsa-147. The sequence continues at coordinate 11,873 of JABDFR010000064.1, forward strand.
AAATCGTTACGGCGAATTTACGCTATCTCCGAATGGCGGCACTCCCGGCTCTCCTGGCGGCGATCCGAACGGCACAGTCGGCGGCGGCACGGGCGGGCGCGGCACCGGCGGAGATGGCAGCACTGGTATGGGCACTGGCGGCGTTGGCGGTGGCGGCGGAAATTCTGGCGCGCCGGGCTACATCAGCATCAGCGGAAACGGCGAAGGCGGCGGCTCCGGCACGCTCAATTCCGGAAATTTTTCAGCCAGCGCGGTTTTTCCCGTGGTGGTAACGAGCTCGCAATTGCGCAGGAATTCGTTGGTCATTACGGCAGGTTCGATCGGTGGCGGCGGCCTGGATGTTTACAACGTGCTGCACTGCGGAAAGATTTATACCGTTTATTTGCAGCTGCCCACGTCGAATTGGGCTATGCAGTATTGCCAAAAAACCGATCCGGCGGCGAAACGCGCCACGCAGCCGGCCAATAACGTGATTCATCTCGAGCAAGGGCTACTGCCGCCGACCATCGAAACGCAATTTGATTTCAAGCGGTTGCCGATTCCTGAAGAAAAGGCGCACCGCAAAATCCTTCTGAAGGGCACGCTGAAAGAAGATGGCAGCATAGCCGATCTGCAAATTCTTCAGGGAGTTCTGCCGCAGATGGACGAAGCCTTCGTCTTCGCGCTGGGTGATTTCGAGCTGGTTGATCAACCTATGCAGATAACCGCGTGCTACGCCAAGAGTTCGGGCGCTCTCCGCTTTGCGCCAGCCACATTCGCGCAGCGTGTGAATCAACAAGCGGCGCTTGAACTGGCGGACTTCTTCTTCGTAGGAGGTGCGGCTGAAAGTGGGCTCATCGCAAGTGCTGCGAATCGCGGCCGGAAGATGCCAGACGTCCACGCTCTGGCCTTCGGAGAGAACCACGGCGCGCTGGATGGCATTTTCAAGTTCGCGAACATTTCCGGGCCACGCATATTCCTCGAGAGCGTGAAGCGCGGGCTGCGAGAAGCGCTTCACTTTCTTATTAAATTGCTGCGAGGAAACTTGCAGGAAGTGATGCGCGAGCAATGGAATATCGTCGCGGCGATCGCGCAGCGGCGGCAAATGCATCTGCACCACGTTCATGCGGTAGTAAAGATCTTCGCGGAAAGTTCCGCGTTGCACCATCTCGGCCAGATTGCGATTGGTGGCGCAGATCAGGCGGAGATTCACATTGATCGATGCATTGCTGCCAAGGCGCTCGAATTTGCGCTCTTGCAGCACGCGCAATAACTTCGGTTGCAAGCCCAGCGTCAAATCGCCGATTTCATCGAGGAAGAGAGTGCCCTGGTCGGCGGTTTCGAGACGGCCGCGCCGGCTCATCAACGCGCCGGTGAACGCGCCCTTCTCATGGCCGAAGAGTTCGTCTTCGATCAAAGTTTCGGGAAGGTTGGCGCAGGAGAAAGCTACGAGCTGGCGGGTGTTGCGGCCGCTCATCTGGTGAATCGCGCGAGCCAGCAATTCCTTGCCGGTGCCGGTTTCGCCGGTGACCAGGACGTTCACGTCGCACGGAGCGATTTTTTGCGCGAGAGCGAAGAGTTCCTGCATTGCGGGCGAAGTGCCGAGTAATTCGTGGAGCCGTCCCGCGCCCCGCGCATCGGCGCGGAAGCGATCCAGCTCTTTTTGCGCGGTGTGAAGCTTCACAGCGCGACGCAAAATGAGACGCAGCTCGATCATGTTCGGCGGATTCGTGACGCTGTCGTACGCGCCGTGTTCCATCACGCTTACGAGCAACGAGCGGTTTTCACCGTCACAAAGAACCACCATGGGGGGATGCGAGGGAAGCTTGCTGATTTCGTCCATCATGCGCGTGCCGACTTCGAATTCGCCGTCGACGCCCGCAGTGCGCATGTCGATCAAAAGCACGTCGCACCACTCGCGCAATTCGTTTAACCGGTTGCCTTGAAACTCATCGGATGTCCGCGTCTCAAAACCCTCACCCAAGGTTCGTCCGACGATCGCTCCCAAACTCGAATCCTGACTCAAGAAACATACTCGAATCTGCTCACTCACCAAGAACGCTCCCTTGCGCTAAGTAGCCGCAAACTGGCCCAGGGGCCGATTTACCGGAAACTGTGGTGTTGCGGGACCCGGTACAGACAACCGTTGAAACGGGAAATAAATTTCGATGCTTCTGCAAACTCTTGCCATCCGGTGGACGAGGACGAAATCGGATTGGCTGCCGTACTGAATGGCAAGTAGGGTGCCAGACGTCCACTTGGTGACAGTGTGAGCGAAAGATGACTAAGCCCGTAACTGTCAGCTAGATGCGTCTCTCAAAATGAGCAGGGGTCTTCGAACGGAGACGATGTCACCTCGTAATGTGAAAAAAAATTCGCAATTACAGCAAACTACTATCGCTTTGCGGCCCGTTTGCTTGGATTTCGAAATGTCTGTTTGTGTGGACAGACGCTAACTCATGGTGATTGCGAGGATTATTTGCCGTATGCGTCCGATTGAGGACGGTGGAAAACGGTGGTCGTTTGCGGGATTTGCTTCGTAATCCACAGGGTGTGTGGTGTGAATATCGTTTTAGCGCGATCCAGATTCTGGCGCGATCGAGCGTGAAGAGGCCCGGCATAAAGCGCGGGCCCTACGGTCGGACGGTGCGCTT
>JABDFR010000065.1 GCA_013286465.1 Acidobacteriota bacterium
GCGATAAGTATGCAATTCATCCAAAACGATATATTTCAAATTCTCAAACAAACGCATCCATCGCGTATGGTGCGGCAAAATTCCCGTATGCAACATATCCGGATTAGTGAGCACCACATGCCCGCGCTCCCGAATCGCCCGCCGCGCATCCCCAGGCGTATCCCCATCGTAAGTAAACACCCCAAACGCTTCCGAAAGCCGCGAACTCAAATCATGCAACTCCGCAAGCTGGTCCTGCGCCAGCGCCTTGGTAGGAAAAACATAAAGCGCCCGAGTATCAGGATTCTCAAGAACAGAATTCAAAACCGGCAGGTTGTAACAAATAGTCTTCCCGGAAGCGGTAGGCGTAACCACCACAACGTTCTTCCCACCCCGCACCGCCTCAGCAGCCGCAGCCTGATGCGTATAAAGCCGCGAAATCCCCTTCGCCCGGTACGCCGCCAAAAGCTCCGCCCGCACCCAAGCAGGCATATCAACAAACGAAGCCTCCCGGGTAGGGAAGTGCTTAATAGCCGTAAGCACCTCCCCAGTAAGGTCGCGTTCAGCGAATACTTCAATCGCCTCGCGCACAGCCTCAAGAGAAGTTCGCCCCCGCACAGCCAAAGTCTGTCCCACAAGTCCCTCCAACCCGACGAGCGCCCAAGCCCAAAAGAGTCTTCGCTTTTTGTTCGCTGAGACTAACACGCAGTAAAAACCCGCGCAACCAGCATTTATACGTAGGGCGCGCCAGCCCGGAACCCTTACCTCTGGCGTCCCTGCCGGCTCTTACGACCCACCACCCGCCAAAACCGCATCTCACGGCCGGACCTCCACGCAAAGCTTCGCACCCCTCTCTTCGCCGTTCTCCGTAATCTGAAATTCGAAATCTCCGATTCTCTGATTACCACTCCCCGAAAACTTGACACCACCCCCACCACCCGCTAAAAATTGTGCATGTCCCAATCCATCCTAATCTTCGATTTCCAAAGCAACGAAGAATCCGCCCAAGCCGCCTGGCACCGCCTGGAATCCTGGAAAAAAGGCTTCCGCCTGGGCAACAAACTCTCCGCAAAATTCGAGCGCACCCTAGAAGAACCCGCCGCCGAAGAAGAAGCTCCCAAGAAGTCAAAAAAGAAGTCCGAAGCCGAAGAAGACTCCAGCAAAATCCGCCTACTAGTCCGTCTAGCCTTCAGCGATCACGAAAAACTCTCCTACACCCGCTGGCTAGACCGCATCCCCACCGAAGAACCCTTCAAAAGCGCCAAACACGAAATCCAAAACGAAAACGACGAAGGCTACGACAAAGCCCAAGAACTCTTCGACTCCCTGGACTAGCCGCCGCATCAAGTAGCGCTGGCGTCCCCGCCGGCATCTTACGAAGTAACCGTAACCATGAATCCAAATCACGAGCGGCCTAACCAACGCGCTAGCCCCTGATCTTGTGGCAACTTTGTTGCGTCCGGCGCGGCCGGAGAAGCGTACGATGCCGTGCGCAGAGCTCTAAAACCGGAAACCTGCATGAATGCGAAAGCGTCAAATCCAGTCGAGGTGTATTCTATCGAGAGAGGTAGTCAATGAGCGCCGTTCAAATCGATCAGAAGACCTATGAGATGCCCCCGCGCGAGGGGATCAGCGTCGCGCATTTTCTCACCGTCGCCGACGTCGAGCGCTCCGCTCGCTACTACGAAAAGGTCTTCGGCGCTCGCATTCTGACCATGGGCGACGGCAACGCTCCTCCCTACCTTCAGCTTGCGAATATCTGGATGATTCTCAACGTGGGGGGCGGGCCCACGCCAGATAAGCCGACGGTATCGCTCAGCGTCCCCGACCCGAATCACATCAACAGCTTCATGAATTTCCGCGTCGCGGATATCCAAGCATGCTACGAATTATGGAAAAGCCGAGGAGCCGAGTTCCTCACGCCGCCAATCCCCAAGTACGGCGAGATTCGCTGCTACATCCGCGATCCTGACGGTTACATTATCGAAGTCGGACAAAGCACCTCCCTCAAGTACGGTTAACGCAAGCTAAGATTTCCGGAAACAGATTCGATTTCAGAGAGGAGAACAAAATGACAGCAAAAGGAAAAGTCGTAGTCCTGGTCTCGAGCGGCCACGGCTTGCCATTGAAAGATGGAAAGGTTTATGCCGGCGCCGGCTACTATCTCAACGAACTGACGGTTCCGGTTCGCGCCTTGATGCAGGAAGGCTACGAAATCACTTTCTCCAACCCCCAAGGCAACACGCCGCAAATGGATGTCAATTCAGCAGTCCCCGGTTTCTTCGGCGGGGACGAGGCCAAGCTTCAGGACTATCTAAAATTCAAGGACAGCCTGACTGGGCTCAAGAATCCAACGCGCATCTCGGATGTCATCGCATCGGGCCTCGATCAATATGACGCTGTTTTCGTCCCCGGCGGCCATGGCCCAATGATCGATCTTCTCGATGATCCCGACGCTGGCATCGTGATGAGACACTTTCATCAAACTTCCAAGCCCACGGCAGTGCTCTGCCATGGCCCCATTTCACTTCTCTCCGCTCTTCCGAATTCGAAGGAGGTGGTCGCAGCGCTGGCCGCGGGCGATGCAGCTGGAGCGCACGCAAAAGCTCAAGGATGGATTTATTCCGGATATAAGATGACCATCTTTTCGACGGCGGAAGAGCAGCAGCGCGAGCCGCTAGAGATTGGCGGCAAGGTCCTCTTCTACCCAGACTTCGCCTTGAAGACAGCGGGCGGTAACGTAAGCGTGGTCGCTCCCTGGCAGAGCTACGTCCTTCAAGATCGCGAGTTGATCTCGGGACAGAACCCGTTCTCGGACGTAGCGCTTCTGAAACTTTTGCTACCGGCGCTCGAGGGGAGAAAAAGTGCGGGGGCTGGCGCATCATGAGCCGGATCAAAACTTCGGAGTTCCGTGGGCGATGCTCCCCCTTCTTCGCGGCGGAGCCGCGGTTTACGGTGGGAGCCCCCACATTTATGTGGGGAGGAGCGCTTTAGCGCTCCGAAAAAGCGACTCGCCTAAATATGCGCTTTAGCGCTGGGAACTTTGAGGTCTGTCCGTCATGCAGCTTCCAAAGCTTCTTCGGAATCCCGGCCCGAACTTAGGACGCCACCGATACATTCGTCCGATAGACTAGTCGTCACGCTACTGTCAATATCGCCCTAAACGCTCACTCGCTCTGACATCGAAAGGACTACCGGATGGATGCCACGAATGGATCGAAAGAGACCACTCTAAGTGTGAACGTTTTTACCGCACCGGGAAAGACCATGGTAGGCGAGCGGCCAAAGCCCTTAGGCGAACCCTTCGGCTTCGACCCGATGACGTCCACTTTAATCTTCGGCGAATTCGACGCAGTGCTGGTGGACGCAATGACCACGGTGGCTGAGGCCGAGGCTCTCGCCGATTGGATTGCTCTGCACAACCGCAACCTCGAGACCATCTATATAACGCACGCCCACTTCGACCACTTCTACGGCCTGAGCATTCTGCTCGACCGTTTCCCGGGCGCTCGCGCAATCGCTACGCCCAACACGCTGAAGTCCATGCAGATGTCTTTCTCTCCCACAGTAGAGCGGCTGGCCCGACGGCTCTTTCCCGGGCAAGTGGCCACCAAGTTGGTTCCACCTGAGTCCTATGAGCGCGACACATTCACTCTCGAGGGCCACGAATTGCGCATCATCGAGCAAGGCCGCACCGATTGCCCCGATTCGACTTCGCTATACGTTCCCTCCATCGGCCTGATCGTCGCGGGCGACGTGGTCTACAACCAATGCCGCATGTACGTCGGCGACACCACCCCCGAGAGCCGGCAGAATTGGATCGCGGCGCTAGACCGGTTAGCCGCGCTGAACCCGGCGATGGTTGTCGCCGGTCACAAGAAACCCGGCGCGCCCGACTCCCCCTCGACGATCCAAGACACCAAGCGTTACCTGCAGGACTTCGATCGCTTGCAGAAAACCGCGAAATCCGACCAGGAACTCTTCGATCAGATGACGCAGCTATACCCGCATTGGGTAGCCAATCAGTCGTGGTTGATGTTCGGATTCCCGCAGCCATAACCCAAATCAACCATTAACCGCGCCGCCCAATTTCCGCATCTCGTACTATTCTATTAAACCAATCACCGCTGTACTCTCCCCATCGGAGCGCCACAAACGGAACCAAAACCATGACCGCACTCCCCGCAACGAACTCACCCAGCGATCCCCGCCCCGATATCGCCACCCACTCAAATCCGACTCAGCAATCCCCAAAATTTTATGCAAAAACCCCAGTTTCTAATCGCTACACCAAACTCATTAGGAATCCCCGCAACCCATTGAAAACAAACAGCCGGCCCCATTTTCTAATCGCGACAAAAGCGGCACTTTAAAATGCACCCTCCGCATAAATATTCATCCGCCGCCATCCGCCTCCGAACCCCAAAAATCCTTTCCCGCCCCACCCACTCCAATTTTCGCTATAATGAACCGCAATCAATCCATACTTCGTTTTGGGGCGAAGCCAAGCATGCCGTCGCAAACCCGCACCAAAGTTTCGAGGTTCGATGCCTCGAAATATCAGGGCCTGGACCGCGCCGCGTTAATCCGTATTTACCGCACCATGTTCCTCTCGCGCCGTCTCGACGACAAAGAAATCCAACTCAAGCGCCAAAACAAAATCTTTTTCCAAATCAGCGGCGCAGGCCACGAAGGAATCGGCGCAGCAGCCGGCCTGCTGCTGAAGCCAGGCTACGACTGGTTCCACGCCTACTATCGCGATCGCGCCCTAGCCCTAGCGCTAGGAATGACGCCGCTAGAAATGCTGTTAGAAGCAGTAGGTGCAAAAGAAGGCCCAAGCTCGGCAGGCCGCCAAATGCCCTCGCACTGGGGCGACAAAAAAATCCATCTAATCACGCGCTCCTCTCCAACAGGCACGCAATGGGTCCAATCCCTCGGCGTAGCCGAAGCCGCCGGCTATTACGATGAATTTCCAAAAGCCCTGGAAGAAGCCAAGCGCGCCCCGCTAGGCGACGGCGTAACTCACGAGCCAGACGAAATCACGTACGTCTCCGGAGGAGAAGGTTCGACCAGCCAAGGCGAATTTTTCGAAGCCCTGAATATCGCATCGAATCGCAAACTACCTATCCTCTTCGTAGTAGAAGACAACGGCTTCGCCATCTCCGTCCCAGTAGAAGTACAAACCGCCGGCGGCAGCATCTCCAAACTAGTTTCAAATTATCCCGGTCTAAAAGTAGAAGAGTGCGACGGCACCGAGCCGCTAGAAACCTACGGGGTCTTCTCAAGAGCGGTAGCCCACTGCCGCGCCCGTCGCGGTCCCGCGTTAATTCACGCGCACGCCACCCGCCCCTATTCGCACTCGCTCTCCGATGACGAAAAGCTCTACAAAACCGACACCGAGCGAGAAGAAGAAGCTCATCGCGATCCGCTGCCGAAATTCGCCCTGTTCCTGGTCCGCGAAGGAATTCTGGACGAGCACGAAATCGAAGCCCTGGAAGCCGAGGTCGATCGAGAAATTCAGGACGCTACCGATCGCGCCCTGGCCGCCGAGCTGCCGGCTTGCGACACCATTCGCAACAACGTCTATTCCCCTGACATCGATCCCACCTCCAACGAATTCGAGTCTGAGCCGCAACCAAACGGCGCCCCAAAAACAATGGTCGAAATGGTCTCGCAAACGCTCCTCGATGAAATGGCCCACGACGAGCGCATCCTGGTCTTCGGCGAAGACGTAGCGGATGCCAGTCGCGCAGAAACTTTGCCAAAGGTAAAAGGGAAGGGCGGCGTTTTCAAAGCCACGTCGGGCCTGCAACGAAAATACGGCTCGACGCGAGTCTTCAACACGCCGCTAGCCGAAGCCAGCATAGTTGGACGCGCGATAGGCCTGGCCACGCGCGGCCTAAAGCCAGTCCCAGAAATCCAGTTTTTCGATTACATCTGGCCGGCGATGATGCAGATCCGCAATGAGCTGGCAACAATCCGCTGGCGCAGCGCCGGCACATTCAAATGCCCGGCAGTAATCCGCGTACCGATCGGCGGCTATCTAACCGGCGGCGCCATCTATCACAGCCAATGCGGCGAAGTAACGTTCACCCACATTCCAGGCCTAAGAGTAGTAATGCCATCAACAGCATTAGATGTCTGCGGCCTGCTACGCACAGCAATCCGCAGCGATGATCCCGTTCTGTTCCTAGAACACAAACATCTCTATCGCCAACCCTACAATCGCTCCCCATACCCAGGTCCAGATTTCACCATCCCGTTCGGCCGCGCCCGAGTAGTCCGCGAAGGCACGGATGTGAGCATCATTACCTATGGCGCGGTAGTCCATCGCGCCGAAGTAGCCGCCGCCGAAGCCGCCCGCGAAGGCGCCTCCACAGAAATCATAGATCTACGCACACTAAGCCCCTACGACTGGGAAGCCATAGCGACAAGCGTACGCAAAACCAATCGAGTAATCGTAGCCTACGAAGACACCCGCGCCTGGGGCTACGGCGCAGAAATAGCCGCAAGAATCGCCGACGAACTATTCGAAGATCTAGACGCCCCAGTAAGAAGAGTAGCCGCGACAGATACGTTCTGTGCCTACCAACCAAAACTAGAGGACGTAATCCTCCCGCAAACCGCGGACATAACAAACGCAATCAAAAGTATCCTGGAGTTCTAAGTAGCGCCGGCGTCCCAGCCGGCATCTTGCGACGAAGTAGGAAGATCGAAGCGCAAATCGAGGCCGGCGCACCGAAGCCGCAAAGCAGACGAAACTTTTCGCCAGCCGATCTCGTATACAATAAAGAAGGAAGTAGGAGGCCCCAAATGAACTGCTGCAACTGCCGTCGCGATATCGCCGACTATTCCAACTTCTGCTATTTCTGCGGCGTCCGCCAAGCCCCGCCCACCCCGCAAGGCCGCAGCCCCTGGCAAGGCAAGCGCCTAATGCGCAGCTCCACGGATGTAAAAATAGCCGGAGTCTGTGCCGGCTTCGCCGAATATCTAGATTGGGATGTAACCCTAGTCCGTCTACTGTGGGCCGTTCTAACAGTAATGCCAGTCCCAGTGCTAGGCGTAGTAGCCTACATAATCAGCTGGGCGGTAATGCCGGTAGCCCCGCTTCCCGTGGCGCAAACGGCGCCAGAAGCCCCGCCGCAAAGCGTAACCACGTAGCGCGCTAGCGCTTCTCCCGCGCAGCCCGCCGCGAAATTCCGCTGCCACTACCAACGCCATAAAGCAGGTGGTCCAGCGAAATCAACCCAGCCCCCACCGCCGCCAAAGCAAACGACCCAACACAAAGCGCCAGCGGCATTTCGTAATTATGCACATCCAAAAAACTTCCCTGCGGCAAATGCACCCGCCAAATCGCAATAGCCATCTCGATCGCCAAGAGCAATCCAGCGATCCGGGTGAATAAGCCAACAATTAAAAGTAATCCACCAAAGAATTCCAATACTCCAGAAACATAAGCAAAGTAGCGAGGAAATCCCATATGCCCAAAAGCATCCAACCACTGCCCAGCATGCCCAAACAATTTCGGATAACCATGAAATATAAAAATAGCCGCAAGCCCAAGCCGCAAAAACAGCAGCGCCACTGGCTTCAATTTCTCAAGAAACGCCATCCAGTCACCTCATAAACCCAGCGCAAATTGTAGCAGAGCCGGCCATCGCGGCGCTGCGCTTCAAATCTCACGCGATGACGATATTGCTTTGTCAGGGTATGACTTCAGTCATGCCGCAGCAGCATCAAAATCAGCACGGCTTTAGCCGCTGAGGTAAGTTTTTATATTTTCACGCGGTCTCTCTAACTTACTAGCTCGGGTATAAACCGAGTGTATAATAAGCCCCCGCAGCAGCACCGCGGACAGCCAGGGAACCGGGCCGCTAAGGCATCCTCAGAGGAGTCAGTGGGCCAACCGAACGAAAGCCACCCAGCAAATCCAAGACCCCGCTCTACCAACGCCCGGCAAGCCCGCAGGCGCTCTTGGCGAATTGTCTTCATCTATGCAACTGTAGCGGCGATACTAGCCCTCGGATTCGCCTCCCTCCTCCGCGCCGACACGCTCTCGGGCACCGTAAGAGACTCATCCGGCGCCGTAGTACCCGGCGCCCGCATAGAAATGTCAGGCGGCAGCCTGACGCAACCGCTCGTCCTAACCTCCGATGATTCCGGCAAATTCGCCGCGCCCAACCTACCCCCGGGCAAATACTCGGTCCGCGTCACCAAAGAAGGCTTCGACGAACTCGTCGCCACCGTCGATCTAAAAGGCAACATCGAGCTGCCCTTAAGCCTGACCATCGCCGCGCAACAAACCCAAATCACAGTCACCGAGAAAAACCTGGCCTTCGCCAATTCCGACAAGGTCTACCGCGCCCTGCGCGACGACGGATTCGGCGACAGCTTTCAAGCCGTCGATTACACCCTGAACATGGATGCCGGATGGTTCCATTTCAAATCCGGCACCTTCACCTTCCTCGCCGCCGTCAACGGAATCAAAACCGGCGCAGTCTTCGTCGGCGAAGGCCACTTCAAGTTCGAGCCCATGGGCCGCGTCAACCAACACGACCTGGAGCGCCGTACCGGCAGCCCCACCGCCGAAGAAGATTTCGGCGAAATCGTCTTCCGCTTCACCGGAGACCAAGCCAGCGTCTTCACTCCCGCGCTCGGCGCAAAAATCGAAACGCCGGCCGCCGCTACGTCCGCGTTCCAGCACTGGAAGGATAAAGTCCGCCACCGCCACGAAATTCCCGAAGGCTTCACGCAAGCGATTCTCGAAGGCGAATCGATCGACAATGTGGACGCCGACGTCCTCGCCGCGGTCTACAATCCGAATCACCATCCGTCGTTTTTCAATTCCTACATCCGCGGCAGCAAGCACAAAGATCTGCGTTTTTTTCTGCGCGGCCGAGTCGGCGCGCTGCCACAGATGGATTCGCCCGAAGAAGTAGCGCTCGTCAATATGAATGGCGGAGAACTCGACGATGGCGTCTGGAATTCCGAGCACTTGCTCTCCGAAATCACCGCGCACACCTCCAATTCGCGCGAAGACCGCCGCCTGTTCGCCACCAAGCGCTACGAAATCGAAACTGTGATCGCCAAAAACGATCACTTGCACAGCCGCGCCATCATTACTTTCGAGCCGCTAATCGTCGGCGAACGCGTAATGAAATTCGCCCTGCTGCCGAATCTACGCGTCACCCGCGTCACCGACCAAAATGGCCAGGATCTGCATTTCATTCAGGAAAACCGCAAAGAAGACGGCTCCTTTTACGCCATCCTCGATGAGGCTCCCGTCATGGGGAAGGAACATTCGATCGCCATCGAGTACGTCGGCGATAAAGTCCTCTTCAACGCGGGAAACGGAAGCTATTACGTCGCCGCCCGCGAATCCTGGTATCCCAATCTAAACGGCTTCGGCGAAAAATCGATTTACGATCTCACCTTCAAAGTTCCGCCCTCAAACGTCGTAATCAGCGTAGGCAAGCTCGAGGGGCAAAGCACTGAAGCCGGATTCGCCGTCTCGCACTGGGTCACGCCAGTACCCGTCGCCGTCGCCGGATTCAATTACGGCCAATATAAGAAAGTCGGCCTCGAAGACACCATCACTCACTACGAGCTGGCCGGATATTATTTGGAGGATTTGCCGGACAGCCTGAGGCCCTACGAAGACAGCGCGTATCTAGGCAATATGTCCCCGGGCGGAATGACGAAATACGCGCTCGATCAAACCCGCGCGCAAATGCAAGTCTGCACCGAATTTTTCGGCCGCGCGCCCTACAGCAACATCTACATCACTGAGCAACCCAATTTCGCGTTCGGACAGTCCTGGCCCAATCTAGTGTATCTGCCGATTTCCGCCTACATCGATTCCACGCAGCGCTGGCTTTTATTCGGCCGCATCGATGCAAAATTCACCGGCTTCGTCCAGGAGGTAACGCCACACGAAGTGGCGCATCAATGGTTCGGCCACGGCGTAGGCTGGGCCTCCTATCACGATCAATGGCTTTCCGAAGGCTTCGCCGAATTTGCCGCAGGATTATTTCTGCAGCAAGCAGTAGGGAAGAAGTGGCAGAAGGATTACATCGATTTCTGGGAGCGCCAGCGAGTCCGCATCCTCGAGAAAAATAATTTCGGCGTCGCGCCCAACGATGCCGGCCCGCTCTGGCTGGGCACCCGCCTGATTTCGCCGCGCACCCCGCAAGCCTATCAAGGCGTAACGTATTCCAAAGGCGCCTACGTGCTGAGCATGCTGCGTTCGCTGATGTACGACGATCACGCCACCGGGCCGCAGCACGAGCAGCCTTTCATGGACATGATGCATGACTTTATGGAAGCCCATCGCGATTCGCCCGCCTCCACCGAAAGTTTCAGAGCCATCGCCGAAAAACACATGCCCAAGCAGCTCGATATTCAGAGCAACGGCCGGCTCGACTGGTTTTTCAACGAATGGGTCTACGGCACGCTCGTGCCGCGATACGCCTTCAAATACGATCTGCGGCCCGGCGACAGCGGCAAGACGAAAGTTCAAGTTGAAGTCACGCAGAGCGAAGTGGACAACACTTTCGGAATGTTCGTCCCCATCTTCGCCGATTTCGGCGCAGGCATGCAGCGCCTGGGCCAAATCGAGATGATCGGCAATTCCACCCGCCGCGTAGACTTCATCCTGGATCGCGAGCCAAAAAAAGTGGCCTTAAACGCCTACAAAGAAGTGCTCGAGCGCTGAGATTTCACGCAACGGCGGTGCGTAACACAAAGCCGCGCGTTCTAGCATCCATCGCTCGTTTTCCGCGTTACACTATTGGCGAGAGATTTATTCCAATTTAATGAGCAGGAATTGAATGGCAAACGTTAAAACGAAGAAAGGCTGCATCGGCATTCTAACCGGCGGCGGCGACGTCCCCGGCCTAAATCCAGCCATCCGCGCCGTAACATTTCGCGCGCTGCACGAAGGCTACGAAGTCATTGGCATCCGACGTGGCTGGGCCGGGCTGGTGGATATCGTTCGCGACGAGAAATTCGATAACAGCGACAACTTCCAGCACCTCAACGAAGACGTCGTAAATCGCGCAGGCCGCACCGGCGGAACTTTTCTACACTCTTCGCGAACCAATCCCGCGCGCGTCCGCAAAAGCGAAGTTCCCGACCACCTGAAAAGCAGCTACTCGGCTGATAAAAACGATCTGACTCCCGAGGTGCTGAAGAATCTCGAATGGCTCGGGATCGAGAATCTGGTGCCCATCGGCGGAGACGACACGCTCAGTTTCGCGGTTCGTTTATATCAAGAAGGCGCGAAAGTCGTCGGCATTCCGAAAACGATGGACAATGATGTTCCGGGGACCGACTACTGCATCGGCTTCGGTACCTGCGTGACTCGGACGATTGAGATGTCGAATAATCTGCGCACCTCGGCAGGCTCGCACGAGCGCTTTCTGGTGCTGGAAGTTTTCGGGCGTTACGCCGGTTTTACGGCCGTCGTTCCGACCATGGCAGGCGCAGCCAACCGCTGCGTGATCCCGGAATATAAATTTAATATCGAGCACCTTACCGAATTGCTGGTTGCCGACCGGCAGAAAAACCCGAGCCACTACGCCACCGTGCTCGTCTCAGAAGGCGCGATGTTCGAAGGCGGCGAAATGGTCTTCGAGCGCGACGCCACCGACGCCTTCGGCCACAAAAAGCTCGGCGGCATCGGCGATCTCGTTTCCGAGCAAATCAAGCATCACTCCGCGAAATTCAATAAGGGCAAACCCATCGACGTGATCAATCAAAAGCTTGGCTATCTCGTTCGCTGCGGCGATCCCGATGCCATGGATTCGATCGTGCCCATGGCGTACGGCAATCTCGCCCTCGATCTGATTCTCAATCGCGTGCATGGCCGTCTGGTCGTGCTCCAGAACGGCCGCTACGACAACATCCCCATCGACACCGTCACCGCCTCGAAAAAAACCGTCAACATCAAAGGAAATTACAGCACGGATCGGCTCCGTCCGTTGTACGAGAGCTTCGAGATGAAGCCGCTATTTCTGGTGACTAGCGATTAGGTGTTTCAAAATTCAGAAGAGACGTGCAGCACGATCGGCGAGCTCTAGCAGGGCTTCGAGTCAGATTCGAAAGTGCCACGCAGCAGACTTTTGACGACTTCGAAATCGATTTTCTTCGGATTCTTGAAGCGGATGCAGCCTTTGCCCGCGTTGCAGCCGCTCAAAGCCGCACGGTGCGCATCCACAACTTCCTTCTTCAAAATGTAGAGGGATATATAGTGTTTCTGACTGGCAAACGCGACTTCCATCACGCCGTTCCGCTTATACACCGGCATTCCATATTCAATTTCTTCGCAATAGTCAGTTAGCGTTTCGCGGCAAAGAGTTCGTAACTGTTTCAGCGCGGCACGATGTGCCAATGGCGCCTCGGCTATGTAAGCGCTGGCGCTCGCGATGGTTTTTCGTTGCATCTGGTGTTGAGAATATCGCGAACGCGTATCCAAACGAACGACTTTTGCCGCCGCTCGATGAGGTAAGATATTTGTTCGAGTTGAGGTGCAAGTGATGTCCGCTGTCTGGCCAACGAATCCAGATTTGAATATCGCAAGCGAGCCCTCTTGATTAAGCGTCTCGTCCTCGGTGCTGGGTTGCTTTGCGTGATCATCGGAGTCGCGTATTGGCGGCTCCATGGCAGTCCGGCGCCGCTTGAGACGGTTTTTGCCGGCTCGCGCAAAGTCACCGTTTGGAGCAGCAATGCGCAGGTGCGCGAGCCGCTCGACTATGCCAGCTTTGGGGATCGATTCGAAATCATCAGCCGCACCGGCGATAATCTGCAAGTTCGCACGGCGAAGGGCATCGAGGGCTGGGTCGCCGCGCGCGACGTACTCCCCGCTGATCTCTGGCAAAAAGCGCAGGCGCTCACCGCCGATGCGAAGTCGATGCTGGTGCAAGCCGCGGCGCACACCAAAGTGCTTACAAATTTGCGCATTGATCCGGGCCGCGACGCCCAGCGCATTTTCCAACTCGGCCGCGATACATCTATCTCGTTGCTCGAGCGCCGCGTCGTCGATGTAACCTCCACGCCGCCGCCCGGAGCCGCCCCAAACTCATCCGAAGATGACGCCAGCGCCGGCGAGCCTGCCACTACAAAAAAAGAAGATTGGCTGCTGGTTCTCGCGCACACCAAAGATCAAGGCGATTTCGCCGGCTGGGTCGTCGGTCGTTTCGTGGCCATGGATCTGCCGGATCCGCTGCCGGACTACACGGCGTCCGCGGGAATGCGCGTCACCGGCTGGCTCGAACTCAATAAAGTCGCAGGCGCCGGCGGACAGATGCATCCGCAATATCTGGTTTTCGGAACACACGGGCCGGAAGGCGACGCCTGCGATTTTTCCACGTTGCGCGTTTTCACCTGGGGCGCCAAGCGCCAGCGCTACGAAACCGCCTACGTCGACAGCAATTTCTGCGGCCAAATGCCGGTGAAAATGACTCCCGCCACGCAGCCC
>JABDFR010000066.1 GCA_013286465.1 Acidobacteriota bacterium
CCGATCTGGCCCGTGGCGAACTGGCTCGAGCGCGAAATTTACGACATGTTCGGCATTCGCTTTGACGGCCATCCGGATTTGCGGCGCATTTTGCTTCCCGAAGAGTGGGTAGGATATCCGCTGCGGAAGGATTACGACATCCTCACGCAGGATAAGGCCTGGGTGAAAGAAAACCTGGGAATTGAAAGCGGCCAGTAACTATTTCATGGACCAGACGCGAAACAATTCGACCGCAGAAATCGAAACGACGGTGCTCGGCGCCGACGAAATCATTTTGAATATGGGCCCGCAGCATCCCTCCACGCACGGAGTGCTGCGCGTGAAGCTGAAGCTCGATGGCGAGCGCGTCGCGGCCTCGGAATGCATCATCGGTTACTTGCATCGCGGCGTCGAGAAAATCGCCGAACATCGCAGCTATCAGCAATTCGCACCGTATGTCGATCGCATGGATTACGTCGCGGCCGTGTCGAATGGCCTTGGCTATTGCGAGGCTGTCGAGAAGTTGCTGGGCGCCGAGGCGCCGCCGCGAGCCCGCGTGGTTCGCACGATTTTGACAGAGTTGCAGCGGATTGCCAGCCATCTGGTTTGGCTCGGCACTCATGCGCTCGATATCGGCGCGCTCACGCCGCTGTTTTATTGCTTCCGCGAGCGCGAAGAAATTCTGAAAATTTTCGAGAAGTATTGCGGCGCGCGTTTGACCACGCACGCTTTCCGCATTGGCGGCTTGCAATATGAGACCTACGACGGCTTCGAAGAGGAAGTAAAGCGCTTCTGCGAAGATTTCTCGAAGCGCATTGAAGAATACGAAACGCTGCTCACCGAGAACCGCATTTGGCTCGGGCGCACGAAGGGCGTCGGGATTTTGAACGCCGCCGACGCAATTGCGCTGGGCGTAAGCGGGCCGGTGCTGCGCGCGAGCGGCGTAAAGTGGGATATTCGCAAAGCGGCGCCTTACGCGGCTTACGATCAATATAAATTTGAAATCCCGGTGGGCAAAAACGGCGACACCTACGACCGGTACATCGTGCGCATGGAAGAAATGCGCCAATCGCGGCTGATTTGCCTGCAAGCGATCGAGAACATTCCAACGGGCGCGATCATGGCGCGGATCGGCAAAGTGTTGAAGCCGCCGCCGGGCGAGGTGTATCACGCGATTGAGGCGCCCAAGGGCGAACTCGGCTATTACATCGTGAGCGATGGGACCACGCAGCCTTACCGCGTGCGAGTGCGGCCGCCATCATTTATTAATTTGCAGGCGTTTGACAAAATGGCCCGCGGAAGTTTGGTGGCCGACGTGGTGGCTATCATCGGCACTATCGATATTGTGCTCGGCGAAGTGGATCGGTAAGCAGAGGAGCAGCATAGAAGATGCCGTTTGGAATTGAGTTCGACGACATCCGCCAATACATCGCCCCAGTGATTTACGCGCTGGTGATCGTAGCCGTGCTGCCGTTGATGGCCGGCTACATTGTTCTGCTCGAACGCAAAGTAATGGCGCACATGCAGGCGCGCATGGGCCCAATGCGCGTCGGGCCGCACGGCCTGCTGCAACCAATCGCCGACGCGGTAAAGTTGTTGCTGAAAGAAGACATCACGCCGAAAAATGCGGATGCGCTGATGTTCTGGCTCGCGCCGCTTTTGAGCGTGACTATGGCGCTGCTGGCTTATGCGGCGCTGCCGTTTGGGCCGGCGTTTCAGATTGCGGATCTCGATGTTGGATTGCTTTTTATTTTGGCGATCAGCTCGCTGGGAATTTACGGCATCGTGCTGGGCGGCTGGGCGTCCAATAGCCACTATTCGCTGCTCGGAGCGCTGCGCAGCGCGGCGCAACTCGTGAGCTACGAAACGGCCGCGGGACTCGCCTTGGTTTCCGGTCTGCTGCTGGGCGGGACGCTCTCAATGAAAGGGCTGGTCGAAGCGCAGGATTCCCAGGGCGTTTGGTTTATTTTCGTCGCGCCGTTTAGCTTCTTCATTTATCTGATCGCCTCAATCGCAGAAACCAATCGCGCGCCGTTTGATTTGCCCGAAGCAGAATCGGAGCTTGTCGCCGGCTACATGACGGAATACAGCGGCTTCCGCTGGTCACTCTATTTCCTCGCCGAATACGCGAACATGATTGTCGTCTCCGGCATTGCTGTCACGCTTTTCCTGGGCGGCTGGATGCGTCCGCTTTCAGGCGTCCACGCGCACATTTTCGGATTGCCGTACGAGTTGCTCGATCTGCTCCCCGCGCTGATTTTCTTTGGACTGGCAGCATGGTGCACGAAGCTTGCCCTGCGCCAGGGCGAACAGATTCAGAAGATGGTCATGTTTTTGTTCGTCGGGCTGTTCGTTGTGCTGGGCGCGGCAATGGCGTGGTCGCTGACGTCGACATCGTTGATGCCGGGCATTCACGGCGCATTTTGGTTCATCGTGAAGGTGCTGGTTTATTTGTACGGGTTCTTGTGGTTCCGGTTTACTTTTCCGCGCTACCGCTTCGATCAATTGATGAAGCTCGGCTGGCAATTTCTGATTCCCCTGGCGCTCGTGAATCTGGTGATGATCGGAATCGGAATTGTTTTGGCGCAGCAATTCCTCTGGCCACTTTCGTTAGCCATGATTGCTGCGAACGTGGTGACCTTGATCGTAGCGTTCTGGCTGGTCCGCCAGGGCGATAAGCCTTCGATCGTGGTGCTCCCGGCTGAAGACGAATTGCCGGCCGCGGGACCGGGCGAAATTCGATGATGCTCGATTCCATTCTCTTTTATTTTTTCGCGGCGCTCGCGGTGGGATCCGCGATCCTGATGGTCACGCGGCGCAATGCGGTGCACAGCGCCGTTTTCCTGATTTCCACGCTGCTCGCCATTGCCGGAATCTTTTTGCAGTTGCAGGCGGAGTTCCTGTTCGTGGTGCAGATCATTCTGTACGTCGGCGGCATCATGGTGCTGTTCGTCTTCGTGATCATGCTCGTGAATCTCGATGTAGCCGTGCGGCAGATGAAATTCAATCGCCAATCATGGGTCGCTGGCCTGCTGGCGCTGGTGCTCGGCGGGCTGGCCGTCGTGGTTTATCGCAGCGGCGGCGGGGCTTTCAACTTAATGGGGGCACCGGCGACGACCATGCCGCCAAACGCCGAGCAAGTCGGCACTGTGCTATTCCAAAAATATTTTCTACCGTTTGAAATTGCCTCGATTCTTTTGCTGGTGGCGATGATCGGAGCCGTCGTGATGGCCAAGAGGAAAATCTAATGCTGCCGGTGAGCCATTATATTTATTTGAGCCTGGCGCTGTTCATCATCGGAGTGATCGGCGTGCTGACGCGCCGCAACGTGATCATCATTCTGATGTCCATCGAGCTCATTCTGAACGCGGTGAATATCAACTTGATGGCGTTTTCGCGCATGTGGGGCAGCGTCGACGGCCAGATTTTCGCGATTTTCATTATTACCGATGCGGCGGCGGAAGCGGCCGTGGGTCTGGGAATCATCATCGCGTTTTTCCGCAATCGCCCGACGGTGCTGGCCGATGAAATGGATTTGCTGAAGTGGTAAGCGAGTTCGCAGAAGAGGGAATCGAGTGAACGCAGTTTTGCCATTTTTTCTCGATCACATCTGGCTGATCCCGATGTTTCCGCTGGCGGGCGCGGCGCTGATGTTCTTCATCGGCCGCCGCCTGAGCAACGCGGCGGCCAGCGCGATTTGCGTAGGGAGCGTCGGGGTTTCATTCGTGTTCGCGCTGGGCGCATTTTTCCAGCTCCTGGGTATGCCGGAAGGCCAGCGCGTTGCGGAAAAGATTCTCTTCGAGTGGGTTCCGGCGGGACCGTACCACATGACTTCGGGCTCGGTAACAAGTTTCGTTGCAGATTGGGGATTCCTTCTCGACCCGCTTTCCGCCGTAATGATTCTGGTGGTCACTGGCGTCGGCCTTCTGATTCACATCTATTCCACCGGCTACATGGCGAATGAAGGCGGCTTCTACCGCTTTTTCGGATATCTGAATCTGTTCATGTTCTCGATGCTGATGTTGGTGCTCGCGAATAATTTGCTGCTGCTATTCGTGGGATGGGAAGGCGTCGGCACGTGCAGCTATCTGCTGATCGGATTCTGGTTCAAGAAAAAGGCAGCTTCGGACGCGGGGAAGAAAGCCTTCATAGTCAATCGCGTCGGCGACGCGGGCTTCCTGCTGGGAATTTTTCTCACTTCCGCACTGCTCGGAACAATTCGATTTACGGAAATCGGACCGGCGCTGGTGACTGCGCACATCGCGATCGGCGCGCCGCTAATAACGGCGATTGCGCTGCTGTTCTTCTGGGGCGCCACGGGAAAATCCGCGCAGATTCCGCTGTACGTCTGGCTGCCCGACGCGATGGAAGGCCCGACGCCGGTGAGCGCGCTGATTCACGCGGCCACCATGGTGACCGCCGGCGTTTACATGGTGACGCGCTCGAACGCCATCTTCCAACTTTCGCCGCTGGCGATGTCGGTGGTGGCTATCGTCGGTGCGGCCACGGCGATTTTTGCCGCTTCAATCGGCGTGGTGCAGAACGACATCAAGAAAGTGCTGGCCTATTCCACGATTTCGCAACTCGGCTACATGTTCCTCGGCTGCGGCGTGGGCGCATTCACCGCCGGAATTTTCCATTTGATGACGCACGCCTTCTTCAAAGGCCTGCTCTTCCTCGCAGCCGGCAGCGTGATTCACGCCATGTCCGGCGAGCAAGACATGACCAAGATGGGCGCGCTGGCCAAGAAAATTCCGACCACCTACCGCACGATGCTTGTAGCCACGCTGGCGATCGCGGGCATTCCACCGCTCGCCGGCTTTTTCAGCAAGGATGAAATTCTAGAAAAGGCCTTTGAGCGCAGCCCGGCGCTGTGGGTCGTGGGCTGGATTACTGCGGGAATGACGGCATTCTACATGTTCCGGTTGCTGTTCATGACTTTCCACGGTGAATCGCACGTCGATCACGACGTCGAGCATCACATACACGAATCGCCGAGCGCCATGACCATTCCGCTGACGATCCTGGCGGTGCTTTCGATCATCGGAGGCTGGATCGGAATTGGCGGGCGATTTGAAAAGTTCCTCGAGCCAGTCACAGCAAGCATGGGCGCTCCCGAAATCGCGGCGGAGGCTGGTAAAGCGCCTGCGCTGTTGTTAATGGCCGCGTCGGTTTTGTTGGCACTGGGCGGAATTTGGCTCGCGTGGATGCTGTACATCAAGCGGACGGATCTGGCCGCTGCGGTGCGACGAAATGCCGGCGCACTCTACGATTTGGTGGCGCACAAATACTACATCGATGAAATCTACGACGCGATGTTCTTGAACCGATCGAAGGACCTGGGCTCGTCACTCGGAATGTTTGACGCGAAAATTATCGATGGACTGGGTGTGAACGGCGCGGCCTGGCTGACGCGCGCGATTTCGTTGGTTTCGATGTGGTGGGACACCTGGATCGTCGACGGCTCGGTGCGGCTCGGCGCGTTTCTCGTCGAACTGGCCAGCTTTCCGATCCGCCTGATCCAAGACGGCGAAATGCAAGAGTACATGCTCATCATCGTAATTGGTTTGATCGGATTTTTGGGCTATACGGTCTACCTGCTGCACTGGATGCGGTAGCGGGACAGGAAGGCAAGGATGCTATTTTCCGATAGCCATATTCTGAGCACGATATTATTCACGCCGCTGGTGGGCGCGATCCTCATGCTCTTTATTCCGCGCACGAACGCCAACGCGCACCGCCTGATGGGAAATCTTTTCGGGCTGCTCGGCCTCGCGGTGTCGTTGCCGCTGCTGTGGCGCTTCAAGTTCGGCGCGCCCGATTTTCAATTCCAGCAGCGCCTCGACTGGATTCCCTCCATCAACGCGCACTATTTCCTCGGCATCGATGGCATCAGCTTCTTGATGGTGATGCTGACCACGGTGCTCGGCGCGATAGCAATTCTTTCTTCCTGGTCGGCGATCCACAAACGCGAAAAGGAATATTACATCCTCCTGTTGCTGCTGCAGACCGGCATGCTCGGCGTTTTCATGTCGCTCGATTTCGTGCTGTTCTACGTGTTCTGGGAAGTGATGCTCGTGCCGATGTATTTCCTGATCGGCGTCTGGGGCAGTGAGCGCAGGCTTTATGCGGCGATCAAATTTTTCCTCTATACCCTGGCAGGATCGGTAGTAATGCTGCTCGCGATCCTGATGATTTATTTCAAGGTGAATACTTTCGATATTCGCGAGATTTTGATGTCCCCGCACGCCATGTTCGCGCGCGACCTGCAGAATTGGCTCTTTTGGGGATTCTTCTTCGCCTTTGCGATCAAAGTGCCGATGTTCCCGTTCCATACCTGGCTGCCCGACGCGCACACCGAAGCGCCCACGGCAGGCTCGGTCATCCTGGCCGGCGTCCTGCTGAAAATGGGAACGTACGGATTTTTGAGATTTTCCGTCCCGATGTTCCCCGACGCGACGATGAAGTTCCGCTGGATCATGATCACGCTGTCGCTGATCGGAATTATATATGGCGCGCTGGTCTGCATGATGCAGAAGGACATGAAAAAGTTGATCGCCTATTCATCGGTCAGCCACATGGGTTTCTGCACGCTGGGAATTTTTGCGCTCACGCCGCTCGGCCTGTCCGGAAGCATCATCCAGCAGGTAAATCACGGAATCTCCACCGGCGCGCTCTTCTTGATCGTCGGCGTGCTCTACGAGCGCCGGCATACGCGTCTAATTTCGGAATTTGGCGGGCTCGCCACGCCGATGCCGAATTTTGCAGCCGTTTATTTGATCGTGACGCTCAGCTCGCTAGGCATGCCGCTGCTCAACGGCTTCATCGGCGAGTTCACGATTCTCCGCGGCGCGTTCGAAGTGCGCTGGCAATGGGCGGCTTGGGGCGTAATTGGCGTAGTGCTAGGCGCCGCGTATCTTCTGTGGCTCTATCAGCGCGTAATGTTCGGCAACGTGACGAATCCTGCCAACGAACAGTTGCCCGACTTGAATTGGCGCGAATGGACCACGATCGGCACGCTGATTCTTTTTGCCTTCTGGATCGGCATTTATCCCAAACCGCTCTTCGATGTGCTCGATAAGCCGGTGCAGCAAATCGTCATGCGCTACGATCCCAGTTACTACGCGCCAAGGAATGCGACCTTGCCGCTCCTCGACGCCGCGCCCGCGATGGCTTCAGCGCCCGCTGCCGCCACGCCAGCGCCGCCGGAGACCAAGTAACCGCGATGCCCGGACTTCTCCAACTCACGCTGCGCGACTCGAACCTGATCATGCCGGAAGTGATGTTGTCGTTTTTCGGCCTGGGCATCTTGATGACAGATTTCCTCCTGGGTCCGCGCGAAAAAAAGTGGAATGCGTTGACTGCGTTACTCGGCGTGGGATTCAGCGGCGTAACGCTTTGGGAGTTGCGTCCGCTGGCGCTCCAGCACGACCAGCGCTTCAACGACGCGATCGTAATCGATCCTTTCTTCATTTTCTTCGGGTTCGTGTTTCTCGCGGCCACTGCGATTGTGATCCTGATTTCCGTTCGCTATCTCGACGTGGAAGACGAGCACCACGGCGAGTATTACGCGCTGATGCTTTTCGCCACGGTCGGCATGATGTTCCTGGCGTGTGGCAACGATCTGGTGACGCTATTCATCGCGCTCGAGACCATGGCCATCAGCTTTTACGTGCTTTCGGGATTTTTGCGGCGCGACCGGCGATCGAATGAAGCGGCGGTCAAATACGTTTTGCTCGGCGCGTTTAGTTCCGGAATTCTTGCCTATGGATTCTCGCTACTCTACGGAATGTCCGGCTCGACCAATCTAAACGCCATTGCCGAATCACTCGGCCAGCGCCCGCCCGGAGATTTGCTGGTGGTCATCGCGATTCTCACCGTTTCGGTGGGAGTGCTCTTCAAAGTCGCCGCCGTGCCGTTCCACCAGTGGGCGCCGGATGTGTACGAAGGCGCGCCCACTCCCATTTCTGCGTACGTGAGCGTGGCATCGAGCGCCGCAAGCTTTGCGCTCCTTCTGCGATTATTCCTCGGCGCGTTCTGGCCGGTGCGCGCGGATTGGGCCCCGCTGATTACGGCGGTGGCTGTGCTGTCGTTGACCCTGGGAAACCTCGCGGCGCTCAAGCAGAACAATATCAAGCGCATGCTGGCGTATTCTTCGATCGGGCACGTCGGATACATTTTGCTCGGGCTGGTAGCCGGAAATAAGCTCGGCCTGCAGGCCATGGCGTTTTACATTTTCGTGTACGCGTTCTTCCAAGCCGGCGCATTCGCGATTGTGGTCGTGCTGCGGAAAAAAGGCGTGATCGGCGACGAGATCGAAGACTTAAACGGCCTAATCTTCCGCAATCCCGGCGCGGCCGTGCTGATGCTGATTTTTCTTCTGTCGCTCGCGGGAATTCCACCCACAGCCGGATTCATCGGCAAGCTGCTGATTTTCTGGGCGCTGGTTGAAACGGGGCACTACACGCTCGCGGTTGTGGCGGTGCTCTACATTTTGCCCGCGGTCTATTACTATTTCCGTTTTGTGGCGGCCATGTTCTCGCGCGAAGCCACCGATCAGCGCCCTCCGATCATTTCCTTCGGCCAATGGGTCGCGCTCGCCGCAATCGTGCTGGTAACTCTCGTCGCCGGAATTTATCCCGAGCCATTCCTGCGCCTGGCCACATATTCCATCCTCACTCCATTCGGTCTCTGATACATTTCGAATATGCCCGATAATGATTCGGACAAAAAAGCCGCCGGATTCGCGCGGCAATTCGCGATGGCGACGCAGTTGCCGGTCACGTTCGTCGGCGCAATCGTGGTTGGCGGCGGATTGGGATTCTTGCTCGATCGCTGGCTGCACACTAAGCCGTGGATCATGATCGTCGGGGGCTGCCTGGGATTCGCCGCCGGCCTCCGCGACATGCTGGCGCGGCTCTCGAGCAATGACGACAAGTGAATTGGCGCATCGCAATTTCTATTTGCGTTTGGAACGCCGCATCGGCTGGCTGACGCTCGGTGCCGGAGCAATCGGAACGCTTTTAGCCTGGCGAGTGGCGTCCGGACGAGCGGCAATCGGAATCGCAGCGGGAGCTGTGTTGGCCTGGCTGAATTTTTATTGGCTGGAGCGCGGCACCGCCCGCCTCGTGGAAGTCGCCAAGGGCGAAACATCCGACGGCGAAAAGCGCGTGCCGCAAGCCAGTTTGTTTTTGATGATCGTGCGCTACGGATTGATAGCCCTGGCAGCGTATGTTATCGTTGTGAGCTTTAGAATTCCTGTTTGGAGCGTGTTGAGCGGCCTTCTGGCGCTCGGCGCGGCCGCAATCGTGGGCAGCTTATATGGAGTGCTGTTCGACAACGAATAACGACTGATGAACCTTCACCAACACTGGCTCGCCGCCCTTCTCAATCATTGGTTTGGTCCCGCCATTTCTAGTTTACTCGCGCTGATCGGAGTGCACGTCCACAATCCGGCGAACCCGATTCCGTCGCACGTGGCCACTGGAATTGCGGTGGCCGTGATCGGAATCGTGCTGGCGGCGATTTTGCGCACAAGAATTTCCGTGGATCGCCCCGGCGCGTCACAACAAGTTGCGGAAATGCTGCTCACCAATCCCATGGGCTTCGGAATCCGCGATCTGCTGGAAGAAAATGCCGGCCACGACGGCACGCAATTCGTGAATCTGGTCGGCTCCGTGGCACTTTTTATCCTGCTGGCGAATTTGATCAGCGTGATTCCGGCATTTGAATCGCCCACCGGGAATAAGAGCGTCCCGCTGGCTTGCGCGATCATCATTTTCGGTTATTTCAATTACCAAGGCATCCGCCATCACGGCCCGATCGGTTACACCAAGCATTTCGCCGGCCCGGTATGGTGGATTTCCCCGCTCATGTTTCCGGTGGAAATTATCAGCACCTCGGCGAGATTGCTGTCTCTCACCGTGCGTCTTTGGGCCAATATTTTCGCCAGCGAATTGTTGTACCTCACCTTCGTCGGGTTGCTGACGGTTCCGGTGATCGAAGTCTCGAAGACTCACCCGCTGGCGGGCTACGGCATTGGATTTTTTGCCGCCACGATTCCGGTGATGTTTGTCGCACTGCACATCTTCGTCGCCGTCGTGCAGGCTTTTGTGTTCACCATTTTGCCGGCAATTTATATCGGTATGGCAGTAGCGGAAGAGCACTAATCTTTTTCTTGTTTTCTGGTTCTTATTTTCTTGGCTTAGGCTTTATCACCACGGCTCGCCAGTGTGATCCCGGCTGCTCGAGGATGACGGGAGCCACCGCCTGGCGGCCACTTCATAAAAACAAGGAGAACGGCGGATGAAGATTCTGAAAATGATGGCGCTGTTGGCGGCGCTACTGCTGATCGCGGCCCCGCAGGTGTTTGCGGCGGACGCGGCGGCGGGCGGCGGCACGAACTGGGTGGCAATCACGTCGGGCTTCGCGATGGCGCTGGCAGCTGCGTTCGGCGCGCTCGGTCAGGGCCGCGTGGCTTCGGCGGCTTGCGAAGGATTGGCGCGCAATCCCGGCGCCGCGGCACCAATTCGTTTGGCGCTGATATTGGGACTTGTATTCATCGAGACGCTGGCGCTTTTCACGCTGCTAATCGTCTTCACAAAAGTCGCATAAAAAAAGTTTTGAAACAAAGGCCCGGAAGCGCGCGACGCTTCCGGGCTTTTTTAAGTAGCGCCGGCGTCCCCGCCGGCATCTTACGACCACAGAAGTCGCCAAGGGCGAAAATCACGCTCGGCCCCAAGACTCCAATCCAAAGCCCTTGAGTTCCGCCTCGTGCCGTGTCACCTTTCAAAATTTGGCGCGGCATCAATCGCAAGAAGCCGGCGGGACGCCAGCGCTACGAGAGCTTGCCGAAGTTCGATGCTTGCGTCGAAGGCTAGCGAAGCGAAAGGGCAGACAGCAATGCGAAGTGCATCACGCGGCTGGGGAAGAAGCCGAGATAGATTGTGCCGGCGGCGCTGAGCACGAGAGCGGTGGCAATAGCCGGCGAAACTGCAATCGGCTGAAATTCCTTCTGCGGATCCCAGAAATACATCGAGATAATCACGCGCAGATAGTAGTAGGAGCCCACAACGCTGTTAAGCGCCGCGATAACCACCAGCCACAAGATGCGCGAATCAAGCGCCGCCTGAAACGCGTAGAATTTCCCAAGAAATCCGCCGGTTGCCGGCAATCCCAAAAGTGATAGCAGAAACAGCGAGAAACAAGCAGCCAGTGCAGGCTGCTGCACGCCCAAGCCCGCGTAATCCTTGATGTCGAGCCGCTTTTCGCCCGGGCCGCCAAGATGCGCCACCACCAAAAACGCGCCCAGCTTCATCAATGCATAGGCGGCAAGGTAGAAGAGCACGGCAGCAATGCCAATCTCCGTGGATGCCGCGAACGCCACCAGAATGTAGCCGGCGTGCGCGATGGAAGAGTAGGCCAGCATGCGCTTCACGTTCGTCTGTGCCAGCGCCCCGAAATTTCCGATGCACATCGAAAGCACCGCGGCGATCCAGATGGCCCAGAACCACAAATGGCTGGCGCTGCCAAACGCGGTATAGAAAATCCGCAGCATCAGCGCGAAAGTCGCGGCCTTGGGCGCGGACGCCAGCACTGCGGTAACAGGCGTCGGCGCGCCTTCGTACACATCCGGCGCGTAAATTTGGAATGGCGCGGCTACGACTTTGAAGCCGAGCCCGACGAAAATCATGGCCAGGCCGAGCGCCAGCAGCGACGAAGGAGTCGTATTCACCAGCGCGGCTTGGACGCCGTCGAAGTGGGTCGTGCCCGTCGCGCCGTAAACCATGGCAATGCCATAAAGGAAGAACGCGGTGGCAAACGAGCCGAGAACGAAATACTTCAGCGACGCTTCATTCGATTTCACGGCATTGCGACGGAAGCCCGCCAGAATGTAAGTCGAGATCGAGCTCATTTCCAGGCCAAGAAACGCAGTGATCAGCTCACCCGCGCCACCCAGGATGCCCATTCCCGCCGTGGCAAAGAGCAGCAGCGAATAAAACTCGCCGCGCTGGATGTTTTCATTGTCGAGATATTGGATCGAGCCCAGCGTGGCCAAAATCGCCACCACCAGAACGATGGCGTGCACGAACAGGCTGAAATCGTCGGCGTGCATCAAGCCGCCATACGCATCGCCCGGATGCATTGCGACAAGCCGAAGGGACGCCAGCGCCCCAACGCCGCCAGCAAGCGCCAGCCATGCCGATATGCGTTTGCGAGCGGCCGGCAAAAACGGATCGACGAGCATCACTAAAATACCCGTGAAGCAAAGAATCACTTCCGGCGCGACGCGGTAGAAATTCGCTAGCTGCTCTGCGGAGATTGGAAACGCGACGGGCATTCCCGTTATTTTGCCCCTTCCGGAAGATTCGCAGCATGCGACGATGCCGCGGCCGGTTCCGGCGTCGTGTTCGCGTGCTGCACCGACGGCGCCTTGGGCATCGCGACAGTCGGCGGCGCAGCCGAGCGCGCGTCGTAAGCTCGTTGGCGCGTCATTTGACGCAACAAATTATCCGCCGATGGCTGCATCCGCCGCGTGAAAAGCGGCGATGCCACACCCATAAAAAGAATCACGGCCGAAAGCGTGGCCAGAATGATGCGCTCGCGAGGGCTGGCATCGGGCAGCGTCTTATTCTTCTCGACGGTCACGTCACCGAAAATCACTCGCTGATAGGCCCACAGCAAATAAATCGCCGAGAGCACCGCTCCCGTCGAAGCCCAGGAAGCCCAGACCGGATGACGATCGAAAACTCCGATCAAAATCAGGAACTCGCCGACGAAGCCATTCAGCAAAGGAAGCGCCAGCGACGAAAGGCAAGCAAACAAGAAAAACGAAGAAAGCACGGGCATCGGCGTCGCCAATCCGCCAAATTCCTTGATTGCAAATGTGTGACGGCGATCGTAAAGCATGCCGACCACCAGAAAAAGCATCCCGGTAGAAACGCCGTGATTCAACATCTGATAAATCGCGCCCTGAATCGAAATCGTACTGAACGCAAAAATTCCCAGCACGACAAACCCGAGGTGGCTCACCGACGTGTAAGCCACAAGCCGCTTCAGATCGGTCTGCACCGTAGCCACCAGCGCGCCGTAAACGATCCCGATGATCGCCAGCACCGCGATAAAAGGCGCCATTCGATGCGCAGCTTCCGGAAACAGCGGCAAACAGAACCGCAGCATTCCGTAAGTCCCCAGCTTCAGCATCACTCCAGCAAGAATCACAGATCCCGCCGTCGGCGCCTCGGTATGC
>JABDFR010000067.1 GCA_013286465.1 Acidobacteriota bacterium
CGGGTTTGATTTTTTGAGGGAAACGAATGCGTAAGCTTGGCGTTGGCGTGGTTGGCGTTGGGGAGATGGGGCGGCGGCACGCGGAGAATTTGCGGCGGCTGGTGCCGGAGGCGCGTTTGGTGGGGATTGCGGATTTTTCGGTGGAGCGGGCGCGGCAAGTTGCCGAGGAACTCGAGATTGAAAATTCTTATCCTAGTTTGGAGGCGATGCTCGAGCGGAAGGATTTGGACGCGGTTTTGATTGCTACGCCGGATAAATTTCATGCCTCGAATGTGATCGCTGCCGCTGGGGCGGGGAAAGATATTTTGTGCGAGAAGCCGCTGGCTTTGAATTTGGGCGACGCGCGGGCCGCGCTTGCGGCTGTCGCGAAATCTGGGCGGCGTTTGCAAGTTGGATTTATGCGGCGATATGACCCCGCTTATGCTTCGGCTATGAAACGAATCGAGAGCAGCGAGATTGGCGTGCCGGTGATTTTTAAATCGATTGGGCGGGATCAGTTTGGGCCGCCGATTGGGGCTTATCACGCGAATTTGAATGGGATGTTGTTTTATGCGAGTACCGTGCACGATTTCGATTTGGCGCGTTGGATGATGCAGGACGAAGTTACGCGCGTGAGTTCGTTTGCGACCGTGGCGATACGGCCGGAAGTGGCGCAGTTTGGGGATATTGTGGCGGGGGTGGTGAATTTGGAGTATCAGCGCGGGGCGATTGGGAATGTGGAGTCTTATGCGCAGTCGGTTTATGGATATGACGTACGCACGGAAGTGGTTGGATCGTTGGGATCGATTTTGATTGGGTCGCTGCAGAAACATTCGGCTGTGTTTCTTACTGGGACTGGCGGGGCGCGCGTGCTTAGCGATCATTTTTTGTCGCGGTTTGCGGATGCTTATTTGGCTGAGGTGCGGGATTTTGTGCACAATATTTTGCATGAGCTGCCTTTGCGGGTTTCCGGCGAGGATGGATTGAAGGCACTCGAGATTACTGTGGCGGCTGAGGAATCTTATTCACAGGGGAAGTCGATCGACGTGGCGATGGCTGGCGCGAAGGCCGCTTCGTGAGATGGAGTTTTGCGGGACGGGACAGCGAGCAACACCTAATGCCAAAACGGGGGCGTCGTAAACCCGCCCCCCTACGAGACGATTATGGCACACGCGATTAGCACTACTTTCAAAAGTCCGTTGCACAAGATGACGTCTACTACGCCGACTTGCCTTTGGAATGACTCCGCTTCTATCGATGAGTTGGCTTATTCGATTGAGCATGGTGGGGTGGGGGCCACCTGCAATCCGGTTATTGTGCTTGGGGTTTTGAAGAAAGAGTTGGGGGTTTGGAAAGGGCGCATTCAGCAATTGATAGTCGAGATGCCTGCCGCTACTGAGGACCAGATTGCTTGGCAGTTGGTGCGCGAAGTGTCGATCCGGGCCGCGAAATTATTGCTGCCGATTTTTGAGGCGCAGGGCGGGAAGAATGGGCGGCTTTCGATTCAGACGGACCCGCGGCTATTTCGCGATGCGGCGGCAATTGTGGAGCAGGCGGTGGAATTTAGCCGGTTGGCGCCGAATATGATTGTGAAGATTCCGGTGACGCGCGCGGGGATTCCTGCGATTGAAGAGGCCACTTATCGCGGGGTGAGTATCAACGCTACCGTTTCGTTTTCTTTGCCGCAGTGTGTTGCGGTTGCTGAGGCGGTGGAGCGTGGGCTGAAGCGGCGGGAGAAGGAAGGGTCGGAAATCGCGAGCATGGGGCCGGTTTGCACTTTGATGGTTGGGCGGCTGGACGATTGGCTGAAAGTTGTGATGGAGAAAGAGAACATTGCGATTGATCCTGGGTATTTGGAATGGGCCGGAGTGGCTGTTTTGAAGAAGGCTTACCGGATTTTCCGGGAACGCGGGTATCGCATCCGGTTGCTTTCGGCGGCTTTTCGGAACCATATGCATTGGAGCGAATTTATTGGCGGGGACATGGTGATTTCGCCGCCGTACTCCTGGCAGGTGCGATTTAACGGCAGCGATATTGAGGTTCGATCGCGGATTGATGAGCCTGTCCGAGCTGAGATTGTGGACGAACTCTCGCGGAAATTTGCGGATTTCCGGCGGGCTTATGCGGAAGATGGAATTGCGATTGAGGACTTTGATTCTTTCGCGCCTACGCGGCGGACGCTGCGGCAGTTTATTACTGCTTGCCACGATTTGGATGCGGTGGTGCGCGATGTTTTGATCCCTAACCCGGACGCGGCTTGAAATTCCAAACGAATTTGGCTTAGGAGGATCGCACTTGGGAAAATTGGCGATTACTGGCGGCGAGCCCGTCCGAAAAACTGCTTTCACTCCCTGGCCGGTGCTGGCAGAGGAAGAGCGGCGGAATCTCGAAGATGCTTTTACTAGTCTGAAATGGGGCGGGCAGCCATTTCCGGGGAAATATGCGGATTCGTTTGCTAAGAAATTCGCTGCGTTTCAGGGCGCGAAATATGGGCAGTGCGTCAGCACCGGGACTGTGGCTATTGAGGCTTGTTTGAAGGCGATTCAGATTCGGCCCGGCGATGAAGTGATCGTTCCTGCTTACACTTGGGAAGGAACTGTGGGGCCGGTTTTGCTTTTGAATGCTGTGCCGGTTTTTGTCGACATCGATCCGGAAACTTACTGCCTGGATGCGAAATTGATTGAGGCGGCGATTACGCCGAAGACTAAGGCGATTTTGCCCGTTCATTTGGGGATGCGCTTCGCGGATATGGACGAAATTTTGCGCATCGCCAAGAAACATAATTTGAAAGTGATTGAAGATTGCGCGCATGCGCATGGGGCGCAGTGGAATGGCAAGGGCGCGGGGTCGATGGGGGATTTGGGAGCGTTTAGTTTTCAGTCGAGCAAATTGATTACTTCTGGCGAGGGCGGGGCGGTTATTAGCAATACTTTGGAATGTATGGAATTGGTGCAGAGTTATATCAATGCGGGGCGGGCTAGTCTTACGGACCAATTTCATCACCGGATTATTGGATATAACCATCGATTGAGTGAATTGCAGGCGGCGGTTTTGGAACCGCAGTTGGACCGGCTTCCGGCGCAGGCGGCGGTGCGCGCGAAGAATGTGAAGCATTTTGAATCGCGGCTGCAGACGACGCCGGGCATACGGTTACTGAAACCTGATCAGCGGATTACGCGGCTGGCGCCTTACGGTTACTTTTTCAAATATTTTGAAAAGGAAGCGAAGGATATTCCGCGGGCTGCGTTTGTGGCGGCGTTGCAGCTGGAGGGGATTCCTTGCGACGGATTATTTTACGAGCCGGTCTACAAGAGTTCCCTTTTCCCGTTGAAGCCTGAGGATTTTCCGGCTTTGAGTTGGGGGCGGGAGAAGCCGATTGATCTTCGGACAAAGTATTCGTGTCCGGAGTCGGAGCGGGCTGCTTATCATGAGGCGGTGTGGTTCCCGCATTTTCTTTTCTTGGGCACTACCGCGGATGCGGACAGCATTGCTGATGCTATCTTGAAAGTTTTGGCTTCCGGCGAAGAATTGCGCGGGTTGGATCACAAGGCGATCCGCAATCAGAGGCTTGGGCGCGCGGACCGCGAAAGCTGAGCTCATGCGGGGGCAGAAAAAGATCGGCTTTGCGGTAGTGGGGCTGGGGGCGATTGCGCGCGGAGCGGTGCTGCCTGCGTTTGCGCGCACGAAGAACGCGAAGTTGATTGCTGTGGTGAGCCGCGATCGCAACGAGGCTGCTGCTGTAGCGCGGAAATTTCGAGCTTCTGCTTATTACACTGCCGACGAATTCTCGACATGTTTGGCCAGTCCTGAAATTTCTGCTGTTTATATTGCCACTCCACCCGGAGCGCATGCGTCCTATGCAGTGCAGGCGGCTGCGGCGGGAAAGCATGTTTTGAGCGAAAAGCCGCTGGCGGCTAATGTGGCGCAGGCTACGCAAATGGTGGAGGCTTGCCGGCGCGGCGGCGTGCTGTTGATGACGGCTTACCGGAAATTTTTTGAGCCCAGCTGTGTTTACTTGAAGAAATTGATTCAGAGCGGCGAGCTGGGGCGAATTGACGTGATTCATACTGCGTTTAGCGAACTTTTCATGCCGGGGGCTTCTTTGGCCTGGCTCGTGGATCCGAAGCTGGCTGGCGGCGGGCCGTTGATGGATTTGGGGATCTACTGCGTGAATACTACGCGCTGGATGGTGAAAGAGGATCCGATTGAAGTCAGCGCACAGACTTGGACTAGCGATGCGGCCACGTTTCGCGATGTGGAGGAAGGTGTCTCGTTTCGATTGCGGTTTCCTAGCGGATTGATTGTGCAGGGTAGTTCGTCTTATGGGGCGGCGTTGTCTTCGTTTGTGTTTGTTCAGGGCTCGAAAGGTTGGGCTTCACTGGCGCCCGCATACGATTTTAGTGAAGAGCGGCGGCTCACGGTGAAGCTCGGGAAGAAACGTTGGATCAGGCGGACGTTTCCGGTTTGCGACGAATTTGCGCCGGAGTTGGATGCGTTTGCTGAGGCGATTCGCGCGAACCGGCCGGTGGAGGGCGATGGCGTGCAGGGATTGCGCGATATGATTATTCTGGATGCGATTTACAACTCAGCGCGAAATGGGCGGAGCGTCGCAATAGATTACCGTGCGGTGGAGCGTGCGGTTAATTGAGCTTTGTTTGAACGCGGAGTGCGGAATTTTTTGTGAGAAAACCGGGGCGTAAAAAATCGGGGAAGTCGGCGAGCATTTATGATGTGGCTCGCGAGGCGGGAGTGTCGGTCTTTACCGTTTCCGCGGTGGTGAATCACAAGAGCCATGTGCGCGAGAAACTGCGCAAGCGCGTGGAGAAGGCGATTCGGGCTTTGAATTACCGGCCGAATCTTATTGCGCGCAGTTTGGCGAACCAGCGGACGCATACGATTGGGATGATTGTCCCGGATATTGCCAATCCGTTTTTCCCGATGGTGGTGCGGGGGGCGGAGGACGCGGCGCAGCGGCATGGGTACAACCTTCTGCTTTGCAATAGCGACGATAGTCTGGACAAGGAAGAGACTGCGATTGAATTGCTGCTTGCCAAGCGCGTGGATGGAATTTTGTTGACCAAAGCGGGCGGGGATTTTCGTCCTGGGATCCGGCAGATGATCAAGCAGGTTGATGTGCCGATTGTTTTGGTGATGCGGACTTATCCGAAGCTCACGAAAGACGCGGTGATTACCGACGATTATCAGGGGGCTTATGACGCGGTGTGTCATTTGGCCCGTTCGGGGCGGCGGCGGATTGGATTGATCGGCGGGCCGCGGAAAGTCAGCAATGCTTTGGCGCGGTGGCAGGGATTTCATGATGCGTTGAAGGCTTCGGGATTGCCGCTGGATCCGGAATTGGTGATTGAGGGGGATTACCGGATGGAGTCGGGTTACCGGGCGGGGCATGCTTTGCTTTCGCATCAGCCGGATGGGATTTATGTGGCGAATCATTTGATGACTGTCGGGTTGCTGAAGGCTGCGGAGGAGATGGGATTGTCGTGCCCCGAGGACTTTGGATTGATTAGTTTTGACGATTATCCTTGGCTGGGGGTTTTTCGGCCGCGGTTGACGACTGTGGAATTGCCGAAGCGGGAGTTGGGGATTGAGGCTGCGGAGCTTTTGATCCGGCGGATTTCTGGGGATGTTAGCAAGGTGGCGGTTATGAAGTTGCAGCCGGAATTACGGGTGCGGGAGTCTTGTGGGTTTGCGCGGCACGCAGGACGGGGAAAAAATCGGGCGGTGGATGGCGTTGAGGCGGGGGAAAATTTGATTCGGGATTTGCAGTGAGATTTTTCGGTGAGAGTGACGGGCGATTGCGGAATGCGGCGGTTCCTTCCTGAAAAGCGTGACCTCGGCGGCTAAAGCCGGATTGGTTTTGCGCGGTTTGCGACACGACTGAAGTCGTGCACTGACAAGGCATTCACACCCAAAACTAAATCGGGCGGGTGGTAAACCCCCGCCCCTACAAAAGCGGCTACATCGCCCCTACTTGAAATCTATTAATTGCGGTGTCCTTGTGAAGCCTCTGGTTTTGTAGGCGTTGTAGAGGAATCCTATGACTAGCCAGATTAGGCCTGCGTATCTGGTCCAGGTTTGTAGGCTTAGTAGCAGTAGGGCGCAGAAGACGAAGCCGAATCCTGGGACGAAAGCGTCTACGAAGAAATTTCGGTGGCGGGTTGCATCGTGCGAAAACCAGAAATGGCGTAACGCAGAAATATTTACGCCCATGAACGCCAGAAGTGCGCCGAAAGTTACGATTTCGGCGGCATGTTCCCACGGGATCGTTAGCACTCCTATGTAGGCCAGGGCGCCCACGATCCAGATGTTGTAATTTGGGTTTCCTTTTTTTGGGCTTAGGTGGCCGAAGATTTTTTTCGGTAGGACGTCGTCGCGGCCCATGCTGTAGAGCAGGCGGGCGGCGCCTACGTGGCCGGCCAAGCCGCAGGCCATGCTGGAAATTAGCAGCATTACTCCGTAGGCGTTGAAGAGAAATTGGCCGCTGGCTACTTTGGCTACGTCCATGAACGCTGTTTCTGGATTTTGCAGCGTGAGGTAATCGGGGAGGACTCGTTGCGCGAGATAAACTTGCAGGCCGCTAAAGAGTCCGGTGAAAACGACGACCAGCACCGTCGCTAGCAGCACATTTCGTTTCGGGTTTTCAACTTCCTCCGCGAGGATCGAGACGCCATCGAAGCCGATAAAAACTAAGGCGGCGAGCGATGTCCCTGCTGCTACTGCCCGGATGCTCCAGGTGTCGGGATTGTAGACGGGGCGCATCGACAACAAGCCCGACCAATGATCATGCAAAATTATGAACCGGAAGGCTTCGACCAGGAAAACCACGGTGATCAGAACCATGAAGCCGAGAAGCATTTCGTCGGTGCGCGCGGTGAATTTTATGCCTTGAATGGTGACTACGGTGATTAAGCCTATAGCGATGGCGGCCAGCGCCGGAAATGGCACGCGCGGCATCAGGCGTTGAACAGTCAGGACGGCGTAGAGCGCGTTTTGGATTGGCTGAAAAAGATATTCGAGGAACATAGCCCAGCCTACGATGAATCCTAGATTTGGATTCAGGCCGCGGCTGATGTAGGTGTAAACAGAACCGGCGGAGGGATAGACCGACGCCATGCGGCCGAAACTTACGGCGGTGACGGACATGGCTATCATCGCTAGCAACAGCGTGGTTACTGCGTGGCCGTGGGAGAGGACTTGGGCTTCGCCAAAAAGAGGGACTGCGGCGATCGGCGACGTGAGAATTATGCCGTAATAAATTAGGTCCCAGAGGCTTAGGACGCGTTTTAGATGTGGTTGTGCGGGCGCTGCGCTTGCTGCGGTTGATTCCACCTTCCCTCTTTCTTTACGCCCTGTTGCATTCGCTTAAAAACAACGCACGCGGAATCTTAGAAAAATAATCGTTCCTTCTTTTTTGCTTGCTCGTAATCTTTGCGGGCGGCTTTTACTTTTTCGCGCTCGGAGACTTCGGCTATGGCTACGTCCCACCAGGATTCGTAGCCTGGGACGCGATCTTCGTAGGACGTTTCGATTACTACTACCGAGGTGCGCGGTTGTTTTTTTGCTGCGTCTAACGCAGTTGCTAGTTCTTCCGTGGATTTCGCGCGGGTGGTCCACGCGCCCAGGCTTGCGGCGTTGGCTGCGAAATCTACCGGTAACACTTCGCCGTCGTATTTTTCTCCGCGGCGGTAACGGTAATTTGTGCCCATGCCTTCGTTGCCGCAGGCGCGGCTTAGGCCGCCGATGCTGGAAAAGCCGTGATTGTCGAGCAGGACGATATTTATTTTTATGCCTTCCTGGATTGCGGTGACGATTTCCTGGGACATCATTAAATAGGAACCGTCGCCGACCATCACGTAGACGTCGCGATCGGGGCAGGCCATTTTTGCGCCTAGGCCAGCGGCGATTTCGTAGCCCATGCAGGAATAGCCGTATTCCATGTGATAGCCGCCGGGTTGTTTGGTGCGCCAGAGTTTGTGGAGATCTCCCGGTAGGCTGCCGGCTGCGCAGATCATGATTGACGAGGGGCTGGCGAAATTGTTTACGGCGCCGATTACTTCGCCTTGAGTGACGGTCTGGGCGTGGCGCGGTGCGTAAATTCGGTCGACTTGTTTTTCCCAGCGCGCGCGGAAATCGCTAATTTCATTTTTGTAGCTTGCTTCGACTTGGAAGCCTTGCGTCGCGCTTTGCAATTCTTCGATTGTTGCGCGGGCATCGCCGGTTAGCGGTAGGGCTGCGTGTTTGTAGGCGTCGAATTCGGCGACATTTATATTGATGAAGCGGACCGCGGGATTTTGGAAGGCGGTTTTTGAGGCGGTCGTGAAATCGCTGTAACGCGTGCCGATGCCGAGGATTAAATCTGCCGCGCGGGCGGCGATGTTAGCGCCGGGAGTGCCGGTTACTCCGACGGCGCCGAGTTGTTGCGGGTGATCGTAGGACAGCGAGCCTTTGCCTGCTTGCGTTTCGCAGACTGGGATTCCTGTGGCTTCGGCGAATTTCGCTAATTGTTCGGAAGCTTGCGAGTAGAGGACTCCGCCGCCGGCTACGATGAGCGGTTTTTTTGCGGCGCGAAGCCATTCGGCGGCGCGCTGCAGCAAATGTTCGTCGCAGCGATTGCGCGGAATTGCCCAAATCTTCTTTTTGAAAAACTCTTCGGGGAAATCGAAGGCTTCGGCTTGCACGTCTTGCGGGAAGGCGATGGTTACCGCGCCGGTGTCGGACGGAGAAGTGAGCACGCGCATGGCTTCAGGGAGCGACGTTAACATTTGCTCGGGGCGCTGGATGCGATCCCAGTAGCGCGAGACTGGTTTGAAACAATCGTTTACGGAGATGTCTTGCGTGGATGCGGATTCTAGTTGCTGCAGGACCGGAGCTACGTTTCGGCGGGCGAAGATATCGCCGGGGAGCAACAGGACCGGCAGGCGATTTATGGTGGCGGTAGCGGCGCCCGTGATCATGTTGGTGGCGCCGGGGCCGATGGAACTTGTGCAGGCCATGGCGCGCAGGCGGAAGCTGGCTTTTGCGAAGGCCGTGGCGGCGTGGACCATGGCTTGTTCGTTGCGGGCTAGGTAGTAGCGGAATTCGGGATCTTGCTCGAGGGCTTGTCCGAGACCGGCGACGTTTCCGTGTCCGAAAATTCCGAAGCAGCCGGCGAGGAATTGAAATTGTTTTCCGTCGCGCTCGGAGAATTGATTTTTTAGATAGGCGATGGTGGCTTGCGCTGCGGTGAGACGACGGGTCATGGGGCGATTCCCTTTCTGGATGATGTTGCGCCGATGACTTGTTTATTACACGATGCTCCTCCTTGCACTAGAAAAAGTTTATGCGAAGAGCCGGCGGACTTGGCAGGGGCACAGCGGCCATAGCCGCCGTTCGCCGACGCGGCCGGTCGAGCGTCAGGCGGCCGGAGGCATGGCGCCTGGTGTGAGTGGTCAAATTCGGGCGAGATATCTAAGCGATTATAATGTGGGGCCGGCCGGGCAGATTCGCTGCTCGAGGCCGCCTTTTCGGGAATTTCGTTCGATCGTTTTGCGGCTTGAGTGTCGCACCGGCTTCTCGGCATGGTCGTGAGCCATCCTTTTCCGGGGCGAGTTATTCTTTCACCAGCGGGAGGCGCGGGTCGGTGTCTTTCCATGTGGAGCGAATCCAGACGTGCTCGCGATCTTCGGTGACGGCGAGGGCGCGGGCGGACCCGGCCAGAAAATTCAGATAGTAGACATCGTAGCCCGGGCCGGCGACTACCGGGTGATAGCCATTGTGGATCAGGACGCAATCTCCATCGTGGGCTTTCAGCGTTTGATCGCCGGCGTATTGGCCGGCATATAAATGCTGAAGCGCGAAGCCTTCCGGTTGGCGGATGCGGTAGTAATAAATTTCATCGAGATCGACTTCGGCGGGGGGATTGTGGACGTCGTGCTTGTGCGGAGGATAGCTCGACCAGTTGCCGCCAGGCGTATAAACTTCAATGACCATGAGCATATCTGCGGGAAACGCTGGAGTGATGACGTCGACAATTTGGCGCGAGGCGTTGCCGCCGCCGCGCAGGCTGGTGACTGTGTCGCGGGGCGCGACTAACTTTGGGGCCAGCTTGGCATCGGATGGGGCGCGGCATTCGGCAATTTCGCAGACGGTCTCCGCGGTGAACGCAGCTTCGTTTCCTGTCGGCAGATAGAGCGCGTGGGGGAATCCGTCGAAGACATTCTTGCGCTTGCCAATTTTCTGTTTGCCGCTGCCCCAGTCCGCCTGGCAGGTTCCGCCTAGAAGAACGAACGCGGCTTCTTCAAGATCGGTTTTGGCGCTGAAGGATTCGCCCGGCTGCAGGCGGCGGACGGTGAAGCTCATCCATTCCCATTCGGCGCGTTGGCGGGGCAGCGAGAGGAGAGTGCCTCCCTGGTGTTCTGGCAGTTTGTCGGAGTGAAAGAGAACCTTGCTGTCGCTCACTTTAATTCCGCCGGATAGCGTGCGAATCGCTAGTTTTGCGCGAATTCGTCTAACCGCTTTGAGACTATGGCAAAGGACCTTGAGATTGTCAATTGCGGGCGGCGTTCGCGCGATTTGGACGGAATCTCCGGGGAACGAATCGAAGGTGGGCGTGGAATGATAGACTTTGTAGATTCGGTGGAGGTGGGTGGGATGCGTGCTCGATTCATATTTGCAAGCTTGGTCATAATTCTTCTAGTGGGCTTTTCGTTCACGCCTGCGATCGCTCAGAAGTCCGCTGCGTCGACTCCCATAAGTAATTCTCCAGGCGCCGGCGCGGTTGATCCCAGCCTCTACTCTGCTATGCGCTGGCGGTTGCTTGGGCCGCATCGCGCGGGGCGCGTTTCGGCGGTTGCGGGAATTGCAGGAGACCCTTCGACTTATTACATGGGAACTCCTGGCGGAGGAGTTTGGAAAACTGGCGATGGCGGGCAAGTTTGGAAACCGATTTTTGATGCGGAACGCGTTGCTTCGATTGGTGCTGTTGCGGTGGCACCGTCGAATCCGTCCATCGTTTACGTTGGGACGGGCGAGCAAACTCCCGGGAATGGCATGTACAAATCCACCGATGCGGGCGCGAGTTGGATTCATATCGGCCTGGCGGATGTGCACTACATCAATTCGATCATCGTCGATCCCGGAAATCCGGACATTATTCTTGTGGGGGCGCTGGGGCACCCGATTCTTGGGACGGCGCCGGCCAGTCCGGCGCGGGGCGTTTTCAAATCTACTGACGGCGGGACGAGTTGGACGAAGACGCTCTATCGAGATGACTTTTCAGGCGTTGCGGATATGGTCGCCGATCCCGGCGATCCGCGCGTGCTCTACGCCGCGGTCTGGCATCCGCGCGAGTTTCGCGACGGGTTTGAAGGCGCCACGAGTCCCGACGGCTGGATTTACAAATCGGTCGACGAAGGCTCGAGTTGGAAGCAGGTCGGAGGCCAGGGACTGCCGAGCGAACCGCTCGATCGGAGCGGATTGGCGGTTGCTCCGGGGGATCACGGGCGGCGCGTTTTTGCGATCACCGGGCAAGGACTACTTCGCTCGGACGATGCCGGCGAATCCTGGCGGAAGATCACTGCCGATCCGCGTATTGAAGGAAATTTGTATTTCAGCCGCGTGTTTGTGGATCCGCGCAATGCCGACGTCGTTTACGTGATGCAGACCACTACGTATCGCTCGACCGATGGCGGCGAACATTTTGACGCTTTCAAAGGCGCGCCTGGCGGGGACGACTATCACGTACTTTGGATTGATCCGCAGAATTCGCGGCGCATGATTCTGGGCGTCGATCAGGGCGCGACCATCAG
This sequence comes from Acidobacteriota bacterium, assembly GCA_013286465.1. Lineage (GTDB taxonomy): Bacteria > Acidobacteriota > Terriglobia > Acidiferrales > UBA7541 > Palsa-147. The sequence continues at coordinate 11,784 of JABDFR010000067.1, forward strand.
CGTTGACGGCGGGAAGACTTGGAGTTCGTGGTTTAACCAGGCGACCGGGCAGTTCTATCACGTGATCACGGATGAGCAGTTTCCTTACGTTGCGTATGCGGCGCAGCAGGATAGCGGAACCGCGGCGGTGCCGAATCGCAGCGATTTTGGCGAAATAACTTATCGCGAATGGTATTCGATCGGTGGATTCGAATTCTGCTTCATTGCGCCCGATCCGTTGAATCCGAATATCGTTTATTCGGGCGGATGGTATGGCAGCGTGGTGCGCTTTGACAAAACTACCGGACAGATCGCGCACGTTTTTGTGCGCACGGATAAATACCGGACAGCGCAAATGGCGCCAGTACTTTTCTCGCCGCTCGATCCGCACTCGCTTTATTTCGGGACGCAGTACGTGATGAAAACTACCAATGGCGGCGAGAGCTGGCAGACCATCAGTCCCGATCTCTCGAAGCGTGAGGACGCTGCGCCTGCGGGAAACCGCGCGAATCCCGGCGGCCATACGCTGGAAGCGGATTCCGAAGACGATATGGCATTCGACGCGGGTGATGATGAGAAGGACGAGGCGCTGAAAGGGGAGCAGAGCGCGCGAGGGCGTGCAGCGATTGCGGCGATGGCTCTTTCGCCGATTGCGGCGGGAACGATCTGGGCTGGCACTGGGAACGGCATCATTGAAGTGACGCAGGATGGCGGTTTGAGCTGGCGCAATGTTTCGCCGCCGGAATTGAAGTCTGAGAGCACCGTCGAAAATATTGAAGCGTCACACTTCGAAGCGAATTCGGCCTACGTCACGATTCTGGAGAGGCACGACGATACGCCCTACATTTATCGCACGCGCGACGCGGGAAAATCGTGGCAGAAAATCACGAATGGGCTGGAAGCTGGATGGTTGGCGCGGGTGGTGCGCGAGGATCCGGTGCGTAAGGGCTTGCTATACGCGGGAACCACTGATGCTGTTTACGTTTCGTTTGATGATGGCGATCGCTGGCAGTCGCTGGAGCTGAATCTCCCGGTTTCGGATATGCGCGATCTGGTGGTTCACGATAACGATTTGGTCGTGGCGACTTATGGGCGGGCGTTATGGGTGCTTGACGACATCTCGCCGCTCCGCCAGGCTGCGGCTTCGATGGCAGCTTCGAGTGCTGATCTGCTGCGGCCGGCTGCGGCAGTTCGCGTGCGCTGGGATAACGATCAGGAGACTCCTCTGCCGCCGGAATTTCCGGCTGCTTCGAATCCGCCGGATGGCGCGTTGTTTTATTACTACCTGAAATCCGCGCCTGCGCAACCCATCGCGCTCGAAATCCGCGATGCGCGCGGCAATGTCATCAAGCGCTTTTCGAGCCA
>JABDFR010000068.1 GCA_013286465.1 Acidobacteriota bacterium
TCGTCTTTTTCTTTTTCATGCTGCTAGCCACCGGCGGAATCCTGGAATCCTATTGGCGCGATACCACCCTAACCACCACGGACTTTTTTCAAAATGGAGGCAAGTATTTCTGGCGATTTCTACGCCTGGTGATCTATCTGCTCATCGCGTTGATTCCGGTGGGAATTATCGGCGCAATCGGTGCATCGATTTCAGATCACGTCGACGCGAAATCCATTTCGCCGTTCCCCGCAGTTTGGATCAATCTAGCCAATCTGTTGGTAATTCTGCTCCTCATGATGATCGTGCGCCTCTGGTTCGACATGGCCGAAGTAATCGCGGTAGCCGAGGGTGAACGAGCCGCCTGGCGCTGTTTGCGCGATTCCGCGCGCCTGCTGCGCCGCAATTTCGGCAGCCTGCTCTGGCTCTATTTCCGCATCAGCTTCCTAGCCTGGCTGGGCGAAGCCATCCTTCTCCATATCTGGGTGCACTATCTCCCCGCGGAACGCGTCGGCATCTCCTTCGTCATCGCGCAACTGGTGGTCCTCTTCTGGATGGGCATGCGCTGGTGGCAGCGCGCCAGCGAAGTCCTCTGGTATCAAGCCTGGGGCATGGCAGACACATCGCAGCAGACCGCGCCGGCAGACCCGCAGCCGTCAGCTCCAGCCCGCGATCCAGAACTGGTAGTCCTGCGCTAAAAAAAATGCGCCCCGAGGTTGGGCCTCGGGGCGCGGAGCAGGTAGTCAGTTGGTCTGTCAGGGAGAGAGAGTCAACAGAGTCCTTGCTCAAGGACATTGGACGCCCGCGCCAATAAAATGTTAGCGACGCATCCGTACGTACCGCTGGCGTCCCTGCCGGCTCTTACGGCCTCAATTTCCGCAAAACGCAACCCTCGCGACCGGACCACAGAATCCAGCGACGGCAACGACCTGACTTTATCCGACCATCCTCAATCAAGCCGCGCCTACCAAATCCGGCACTGCTCCGCCGCCGGCCGAATCATCGAATCCCCATCACCACACTTAAACGCCTTCTGAAAAGCCGGCATATTCCCCAAAGGCGCCCTAACCCGAAACCGATTCAACGGGTGCGGATTCGTAGCCACAATCAGCCGCTCCCACTCCACACGATCGCTCCCAGCCCAAATCCCCGCCCAAGCCAAAAAGAAGCGTTGCTCCGCCGTAAATCCATCGATCAGCCCAACGGGTTTCGCCGCCAATATTTTCTGCAGCGCATTATAAGAAATCGTCAACCCACCCAAATCCGCAATGCTCTCCCCTTCCACCAGCTTGCCATTCTCATGCAAGCCTTCCTGCACCACAAAAGAATCAAACTGCTTCGACACACAATCCCCGCGCGCCTGGAAATTCTTCAAGTCCTCCGGCGTCCACCAATCGCTGCGATTTCCCTTGGCATCAAATTTCGATCCCTGATCGTCAAACCCATGCGTCAATTCGTGGCCAATCACTGCCCCCATGCCGCCATAATTCATAGCGTCATCGCGCTTCGGATCGTAAAAAGGCGGCTGCAAAATCCCCGCCGGAAAAACGATTTCATTGAGCAGCGAACTGTAATAAGCATTCACCGTCGGCGGAGTCATGCCCCATTCACCGTGGTCCACGGGCTTGCCGATTTTCGCCAAGCGGTACGCCCGCTCGAATTCCGCCCCACGCAAATCGTTCAAAGCATAGACGCCGCGATCCACCTTAAATCCCGAATAATCGCGCCATTTATCGGGATATCCGATCTTGAGTTGAATAGCGTCCAGCTTCTCGAGCGCCTTTTTGCGCGTCGCATCGCTCATCCAATCCAGCGTGGTGATATCGTCGCGCAACGCCGACATCAAATTCTTCACCATCTGCAGCGCCGCCGCCTTCGCCTCCGGCGGGAAATAATCCTTCACGTAAATCTGCCCGAGCGCCTCGCCCAACACCCCATCCGTGGCCCGCACGCAGCGCTTCCATCTCACTTGTATCTGCTGCGCACCAGTCAGCGTCTTGCCGAAGAAATTGAAATCCTCATCCACAAATTTCTTCGAAAGCGAATCCCCCGCCTCATGAATCAGGTGCCAGCGCAGATAAATCTTCCAGTCGTCCAGCGGCGTGGCAGTCAATTCGTGATCCACAGCCTTGAAAAATTCCGGCTGCGCCACGTTAATCGACGCGACGGAATCCTGCCCGATGGCGTGGAAGTACCCGTTCCAGTCGAACTCCGGAGTAAGCGCCTTCAGCGCCGCACGATCCATCATGTGATAGGTCTTGTCCGGATCCCGGCGATCCACGCGCGTCATCGAAGCCTGCGCCAATTTCGTTTCCAGCGCGAGCACCGTCTTCGCTTCCGCCGCAGCTTTGGCAGGATCGTCGCCCAGCAACACGAACATATTGGTGACGTGCTGGGTATAGGCTTCGCGAAGCTTCAGAGATTTTTCGTCGTTCTTGGTGTAATAGTCGCGGTCCGGCAGCCCGAGTCCACCCTGCCCCGCCGCTCCAATCACCATACTGCTGTTCTTAAAATCCGGCTGCGACCCAAAACTGAAAACCACTCCGCTGCCGGCATCCTGCAACTCGACAATTTCAGCCTGCAACTGCGCTACGCTGGTAATTTTCTCGATGCGCGCCAGATAATCCTTGATCGGATCGATCCCCGCCTTCTCGATAGCCGGCTCGTCCATGCAACTAAAATAAAAATCGCCAATTTTCTGATCGATCGAGCCAGGAGCCGCCGCCGTATTCTTCGAAGCAGCCTCCAAAATCGTATGCAACTTGTCGCGATTACTCTCAGCCAGCTCGGTAAAGCTGCCAAACGAAGGATACTCAGGCGGAATGGGATGGCTCTTGATCCATCCTCCGACGGCAAACTGAAAGAAATTGTCGCAAGGCTTCACGCTGCGATCGAGATTAGCAAGATCAAGCCCATGATCCGCGGCATCGTCTGCAGCCGCAGAAAACGTGCAATCGCCATCAGGCGAAGCGGGCAGAAGCGTTTGGGTGATAGCGACGCTGTTGGCACCGTTGGAGGCTGGCTGTGAGTGCTGAGCTTGAGCGGCGGCGGCAAGTGCGAGGCAGGAAAGCAAAACAACAAAAACGGAACCGCGAAGAATAAACTTCAAATCAACACCTCCAAAAGCCTCTCGGATTTTCGTGCAGCCGCTAAGTAGCGCCGGCGTCCCCGTTGGCATCTTACGACCATACAACTCATAACATCCAGTACTCAAGCTCGGCCTACCCAGTCCAATCAACGCCACGAATTGGCTTTTGCAGTCCGCCCAAGATCGCGATTCCATCGAACGCGCCCGCAAGTAAGAGCCGGCAGAGACGCCGGCGCCACGTTTACTCCGCATTATCAATCTGCGCCCGCTGCAACTTATCCGAGTAATCAATGTAAAGCGACTTCCACTCCGTATAAAAATCCAGCGCCGCCGGCCCAGATTCCCGGTGCCCATTCCCAGTATTCTTAATCCCGCCAAACGGCAAATGCGTCTCCGCCCCAATCGTAGGCGCATTCACGTAAACAATCCCCGTCTCCAAATCCCGCTGCGCCCGGTAAGCCGTATTCACATTGCGCGTATAAATCGAGGAAGAAAGCCCATATACCACGCCATTAGCAATCTCAATCGCTTCATCCAACGTCGAAAACGGAATCGTAGAAATCACCGGCCCAAAAATTTCCTCCTGCGCAATCCTCATCCGCGGATTCACGTCAATAAAAATAGTAGGCTCGTGAAACCACCCTCGCGCGTGAACCCCAGAATCCAACCGATGCCCGCCGGCCACCAACTTTGCTCCTTCATTCTTCCCAATCTCCACATACTTGATCACCGTCTGCAACTGCTGCTCATTAATGCTAGGCCCCATGTCCGTCTTAGGATCAAGCCCATCGCCCACGCGCAAAGCCTTAGCCCGCTCGATCAACTTGCCAGTGAATTCCGCATAAACTTTCTTATGCACCGCAATCCGGCTAGCCGCAGTACAGCGCTGCCCGGTGGTCCCAAATCCCCCCCAAATCGCCCCATCCACCGCCAGATCCAAATTCGCATCATCCATCACAATAATAATGTTCTTCCCGCCCATCTCCAGATGGCACTTCTTAAAAGTAGGCGCGCAAGTCTCGCTAATAATCCTCCCAACTTCCGTCGACCCCGTAAAACTAACCAAGCCAACATCGCGATGCTTCACCAAAGGCGCCCCAGCCCCCGGCCCATCCCCATTCACTACATTCACCACGCCAGCCGGCAACCCAGCCTCAGCCAAAACCTGCACATAATTGTAAGAAGAAAACGGCGTATCCTCCGCCGGCTTCAAAACCACGGTATTCCCGCAAACCAACGCCGGCGCAATCTTCCACGAAGGTATCGCCATAGGAAAATTCCAAGGCGTAACCAACCCCGCCACGCCAATCGGCGCCCGCACGCTCATCGCAAATTTATCAGGCAGCTCCGAAGGCGTAGTCTGCCCATAAAGCCGCCGCCCTTCTCCAGCCATCAAGTAAGTCATATCGATGGCCTCTTGCACGTCCCCACGCGTCTCCGCCAACACCTTACCCATCTCGCGCGTCATCTCACGCGCATAATCCTCCTTACGCGCCACCAAAATCTCCGCCGCCCGGTAAAGAATCTCCGCCCGCTTAGGCGCAGGCGTCAGCCGCCACTTCTTATAAGCCTCTTTAGCCGCGTCCACAGCCCGATTCACATCCGCCTCAGTAGACGAAGGGAACATCCCAATCAATTCATCGCGATTAGCCGGATTACGGTCCTCAATCGCAGCAGCACCGGAGCCGTCCACCCATTCCCCATTTATGTAATTCTTATAAACCTTAGGCGTAACAGCAGTAGCCATCGAAAATCCTCCGAACCAATTAGATGCGCGCGCAAATCGCAAGACTCACTCGGCAAGCCAATCGAAATTAGCAGAGTAAAGTATGCAGCGTCAAAGGCAGCGGGAGCCGAAAGTAGCGCTGGCGTCCCCGCCGGCATCTTACGACCTCGAAAGCAAGCCACTGCCGAAATAATGGACGTCGCGCGATCTAAATTACATTGCCCTAGTTTTCGTCCTAGCCCCACCCGCGAGAAATGCATGCAGCAACTTTCGCGGTCGTAGGAGCCGGCGGGACGCCAGCGCTACGACCTACAACAGCCTAGTTACCAGTCGGGTCTGCGTTCGAGGTCGTGCTAGGGGCAGGTGCAGGCGGCGGAGTCGGGTTCGGCGATGTGGTCGGATGCTGCTGCGTTTGCCGCGGCGCGCTTACTCCGGCAATATCCGAGCCGAGCCCAAGTTTCTGAAGCGTAGTCGCGTCGAGCTTCCCTGAGCCGGTCATACCGTGATCTTCCTGAAACTTGCGCATGGCGTCTTGCGTATTGGCGTCCCACTTTTTGCTCGGGTCGCCGTGATAATAACCTTCACGTGAGAGCGCGGTCTGAATTTCTTCAATGCGGTCAGTGGTCGGAGCTTTCTGGATCGGTTCCCAGTGCCTCTTCCCGCCCTTCTTACCCTTCTTCGATGAAGCAGAACTCTTCGATGCCGCCGTCCCCTTCTTAGCAGGCGCTTTGCTCGACGCTTGCGGCGCAGCAGAAGCACCGCGCGCCGTCGCAGTCACTCCAAAACCCGCAAACCCAATCAAAGCCGCAATCACGAAGCAACTCGCGACAACAAGCAACCGATAACCGCGACGCGCCGGCGCTTCACGGGTGAACACGCTGGGTAAGCTCATTCGTTCGGCACCGCTCCCGCAAGAAACACAGTCAATTCCCGATCATTCGCATCGTGCCGGATCACTTTGAAGAGCACGTCCTGCCCCGGCTTCAATCGCGCCACCTCGCGCCGATACTCGTTCAAATTCGCCACCGGCACGTGATTGACCTCGACAATGATATCGCCGCGGCTGAACTCAATATCTTCCGCAAAGCTGGCTGGCTCGACTTCCGAAACTATCACGCCCGCCTGCTTATTGATTCCCAATTTGCGCGCCAATTCCGGCGTCAAATCCTCAACATGCAGCCCAAACTCCGCCGGCTCAATGCCTTCAGGCGAAGTCTCCAGCTCCTCAGAAGTATTCGGGAAAAGCTTCGAACGATCCGCGACAACCACCGATACTTCGTGCGCTTCCTTATTCCGCATGTACTTCAACTGAACATTCTGCCCCACCGGCGTGTCAGCAATCGGATCGACGAGATCGGACCCTGTATGCACCGGATGCCCATTTACATCGGTAATCAGGTCCCCGGGCTTTAGCCCCGCTTTTTCAGCCGGGCTGCCGTTCTCGACGCCCTGCACCACGATGCCATAAGCCGCGCCAAGCTCGCGCAGCAGCACAGGATTCGAGCTATTCTCTTCGCTGAAGCTGATGCCGATCGAACCGCGCGTGACCTTGCCGCTGGTCACCAGCTGGTTGTAAACGCTGATCACAGTATTCGAAGGCAGCGCAAACCCAACGCCCTCGAATCCGCGTCCGCCGGTATAAATAGCGGTGTTGATGCCAATCACTTCGCCCGCCATGCTCACCAGCGGCCCGCCCGAATTTCCAGGGTTAATCGCCGCATCCGTCTGAATGAATTTCTGAAACTGAAATCCAGGATTCGGGCGATCCTTAGCACTAACGATTCCCGCGGTAACAGTAGCCTGCAATCCAAACGGGCTGCCAATCGCCAGCACCCAATCGCCAACCTGCACCCCATTCGAATTCCCCAGCTTCGCGATGGGCAGCGCATGATCGGAATCAATTTTGATTACGGCCAGATCGGTAAGCGTATCGGTGCCGATAACTTTCGCCATGTAGTGGCGAGGATCCTTGTCGATGGTGACTTCGATCTTGGTAGCCTGATCGACCACGTGGTTATTCGTCAGGATGTAGCCCTTCGCATCAACGACCACGCCAGAACCCAGACTGCGCTCAGCCGCAGGCCCTTCATCCTGGTTATCAAAGAAGCGGTCAAAGAAATCGTCGAATGGGTCGCCCGGTTTGCGCTTCTGCTTGCCCTTAGGGCGATCGATCACTTGCGTGGTGGAAATATTAACGACGGTAGGTTCAAGCTTCCCGGCAATCGCCGAAAATGTGCCGCTAAGCGAGACAGGGTCCGGAATAGCCAGCAGCGCCGCCCCATTTCCAGCCTGCGAACGAGTAGCCATCGCCCGCCCGGAAATCAGCGTTCCGATCAATATCCCGATGGCCAGCGTAAACATCACCAGCACGCCGGCAAAGAACTTCCGCCGCCGCACCCAGTCAGCCAATTCGCGAAACTGCATACCCATATCCCGCGCTCCGTTCCTGGCGACACCCGTACCGGGCGAAGCCCCAGTATAACACCGCCCCGAATCGGGAGGCACCGCTACGTTTTGAACGAAGTGCCCTCCTCGTAATGTCACTGGCCCGACTCCAACCGCTGTACGTAGTTCCCCGACCAGTACAATTCTCTTCCGCGAAATCCCAAGTTACCCTACAGCAGGAAATTGCAAATGAACCCAAAATGCATCTTCAAGCCCCAAGTAGCGCCGGCGTCCCCGCCGGCATCCTACGACCCCGATCGCGCCACAACCAAAACACACGGACGGCCCCAAACACAACGACACTTTTTGCCCCAAACCGCCATTTCTAATCACGACACTAAACTCATTAGAAATCGCCGTAACCCCATGAAAACAAACAAAAGTCTCAATTTGTAATCACGACAAAAAGGCATCTTTGCAAATGCCTTCTTTAGACCATCGGGAACGATTAAGCCCACAACGCAAGCCCAACACGCCGAGGGGATTGGCGACAGCCACAGACATTGTTACAATCCCCCTGCATACCTATGGCCCCACAAACACTCTACGAAAAAATCTGGAACTCCCACATAGTTAGAGAAGTCCCCGGCCAACCGTCGCTGATTTACATCGACCGCCACCTAATCCACGAAGGCACGTCGCCCCAAGCATTCGCCGGATTGAAAGCAGCAGGACGCAAAGTGCGAAGGCCGGACCTAACTTTCGCAGTGATGGATCATTCCGTCTCAACAAAGAATCGCCTCTTGCCGGTGTTGGACGCCGATGCCCGCGGCCAATTCGAAGCCCTCGAGCGCAATTGCAAAGAAACCGGCGTCCGCCTCTTCGACATGCACAGCCGCAATCAAGGCATAGTCCACATCATCGGCCCCGAACTAGGAATCACCCAGCCAGGACAAACAATCGTCTGCGGCGACAGTCACACCTCCACGCACGGAGCCGTAGGCGCCCTAGCATTCGGCATCGGCACAAGCGAAATCGAGCACGTGCTAGCAACGCAATGCCTCTCGCAAGCGAAATCGAAAACCGGCCTGATCCGCTTCAACGGCAAGCGCCCCAAAGGCGTCACGTCAAAGGATTTCATCCTCACGCTGATCGGCAAGATCGGCATCGCCGGCGGCACCGGCTACGTCTTCGAATATGCCGGCGACGCCGTCGGCGCCCTCTCGCTCGAAGCCCGCATGACCATGTGCAACATGACCATCGAAGGCGGCGCCCGCGCAGGCATGATGGCCCCGGACGAAACCACGTTCAAATATCTCGAAGGCAAGCCATTCGTTCCGCGCGGCAAAGAATTTCAGGAAGCCGTCGAGGGATGGAAAGCGCTGGCCTCTGATCCCGGCGCAAAATACGACCTAGTCGTCGATATCGACGCCACAAAGCTCGCGCCGCAAGTCACCTGGGGCACAAATCCCGGCATGGTTACCGATGTAACCAGCCGGGTACCGGATCCGAATTCATTCAGCGATCCTGTCGATAAACAGGCCGCCGAGCGCGCTCTCGTTTATATGGATCTGAAGGCCGGAACGCCAATCACCGATATCGCCGTCGATCGCGTTTTCATCGGCTCGTGCACCAATTCCCGCATCGAAGACTTACGCGCCGCAGCCCACGTGATCGAAGGCAAGCATGTTTCAAAACATGTAAAGCAAGCCCTGGCCGTCCCGGGCTCGCGCGTAGTGAAAGTGCAAGCCGAAAAAGAAGGCCTGGACAAGATTTTCCTCGACGCCGGGTTCGAGTGGCGCGATGCAGGCTGCAGCATGTGCATCGGCATGAACGATGACGTTCTGCCAAGCGGCGAACGCTCCGCCAGCACCTCCAATCGCAATTTCGAAGGCCGCCAGGGCAAAGGCAGCCGCACCCATCTCGTCAGCCCGATGATGGCCGCCGCCGCAGCGATCGAAGGACATTTCGTGGACATCCGCAAGTGGGATGTGAACGGAGCCGAGTAACAATGCAACCGTTCATCAAACACACAGGCTTGGTGGCGCCCATGGATCGCGTCAACGTGGACACCGACCAAATGGTGCCCAAGCAATTTCTGAAGTTGCAAACCCGCGAAGGTTTCGGCCGCACGCTTTTCTATGACTGGCGCTACTTGCCCGGCGAAGCGCTGAATCCCGAATTCCCGCTGAATTTTCCGCGCTATAAGGGCGCCAGCGTCCTTCTCGCGCGCGCCAATTTCGGCTGCGGCTCAAGCCGCGAGCACGCCCCGTGGGCCATTCTAGATTACGGCTTCCGCTCCATCATCGCGCCCAGCTATGCGGACATCTTCTATAACAATTGTTTCAAGAACGGAATTCTCCCCGTAACTCTGAGCGATGCCCAAGTCGACGATCTCTTCAGACGCGTCGAAAATCAGGAAAGCTACCGGCTCACCGTCGATCTCGAAAATCAGGTCATCACCGACGAGAGCGGCCTGCGCATTCCCTTCGAGATCGATCCCTTCCGCAGAAATTCCCTGCTCAAAGGTCTCGACGATATTGGCCTTACGCTCGAACACGAGCCGGATATCTCGGCGTACGAAAAACTAAATCCGAAATCCGCGCCGATGTACGAAGCGGTAGACGTAAAAATCGCCGCACCGCAAACATAATCCCACGCACCGCGTCAAACCAGACCGGGAGATGGCAATGACTTGGCGTCGCTGGCTGCTGGTAATCGCCGCGCTCGGCACGCTCTCGGTCGCAGCCGCGCAAGAAAAAGAAAAATCGCAGCTCTTCCCCCCAGCCTCGTTGCTGAATCAAATCACGCCCGAAGGCATTCGCGCCAACATGAACTACCTCGCGGACGACCTGCTCGAAGGCCGCGGCACAGGCACGCGCGGTTACGCGCTAGCCGCGCTTTACATGCGCAGCCGCTTCGAAGGGCTCGGCCTAAAGCCCGGCGGCGTCAAAGGCGACTATTTTCAGCCAGTGCCTCTGCGCCACCTAACCATCGTGCCCCAAGGCACCACCCTGGAGATCATCCGCCAATCGCATGTGGATCGGATCCCTCTGGCGAAAGACTTCATCACTGGCGGCAATGGCCTCGTGACCTACAGTCCCGCGGAAGGACCGATAGCATTCGTAGGCTACGGCGTTTCCGCACCAGAATTTGGCTATGACGATTTTGCGGCCGTGGATGTTCGCGAAAAAATCGTAGTCGAATTCTTTGGCGCGCCGTCCACGTTCGCGGCCGCGCCCCGCGCCTACTATTCCGACGGATTCGTGAAATCCAAAATCGCCGCCGCGCACGGCGCAATTGGCGTCATCGAAATTTGGGCCGGTCCCATCGCCGAGAGAATTCCCTTCGAACGGCTGGTGCAATTTTTTCAGGAACCGCAATTTCGCTGGATCGATGCGCGCGGCATTCCGAATGAATCCGTTCCAGAAATTCGCGCCACCGCCATGGTAAGCGAAAAGGCCGCACTGAAGCTGTTTGAAGGCGCGCGAAAAACGCTGAGGCAGGCGCTCGATGACGCCTCGCAAAACAAGCCGCAAGGATTCTCGCTCGTCGGTGATGTGGCCCTTCATCTGACGACGCGGTTCACCCCCGCTGAAAGTTCCAATGTCGTTGCGATTCTGCCCGGATCCGATCCAGCGCTGAAAAATGAATACGTAGTCTTCAGCGCGCACCTGGATCATCTGGGCATCGGCGAAGCCATCAAAGGCGATGTGATTTACAACGGCGCTCTCGATAACGCATCAGGCAGTTCCGCGCTGCTCGAAATCGCGCGCGCCTTCAGCGAAATGCCCACTCCGCCGCGCCGCTCGATTTTATTTTTGTCGGTAACCGGAGAAGAAGCCGGCCTGCTAGGCTCCGATTATATCGCGAGCAATCCAACCGTGCCAATTTCCCAGATCGCGGCCAATGTGAACATGGATGGCGTCGCGCTGCTCTACGATTTCAAGGATCTCGTCGGCATCGGCGTAGATCATTCGAGCCTAAGCCGCGAACTCGCCGACGTCGCGCGGCACATGAATCTCGAAGTCAGCCCCGAGCCGATGCCGGAAGAAGCCTTCTTCATACGCAGCGATCAATATTCGTTTGTAAAGCAGGGCGTTCCAGCGGTCTTTCTAACCGAAGGATTCAAAACCGTAGACCCAAAGCTGAACGGAAAAAGTATTTCGCTAGAATGGGAAAGCACGATTTATCACACGCCGCAAGATGACATGAAGCAAAAACTAAATTTCGAAGCCGGCGCCAAATTCACCCGAGCCGATTTCGCAATAGGCTACGAACTAGCGCAGGAAACCGAGCGCCCCCACTGGAACAACGGCGATTTTTTCCAAACAAAATTCAGCAAGCCGCACTAAAGTCACGCCAAAGGCGTGCAATCTCCCGTAGGGCCCGCGCTTTATGCCGGGCCTCTTGGGCGCGATTGTGAAAAGGCCACATATCGAGCACACGCAAACAGCCGGATCGAAGTGTGATTTGTGGTTCGGGTCGAGTTCGCGACGAATGTTCACGTTGCCCGTCCCGCCATGAAGCGCGGGCCCTACGTTCGGAGGGCTGGCGCGCTTTAGCTTCCCGTTTCTGCGGATCCGGCAACTGGGCCAGTCGAATCCATCGGCGCCGGCGCAGGCCCTTTCAATTCCGCCAAAAGAATCGCGGCAAAAATCAGCGCCGCACCAGCAAGCGTCCGCGAGCTCAGACGCTCGTGCAAAACCACATAAGAGGTGAGCGCCGCAAAAACCGGCTCCAGCGTAAAAAGAATCGCCGCATGATTCGCCGAAGTATGCTTCTGCGCCCAAAGCTGCGCCGAAAAACCGAGCACCGTGCAGCCAAGCGCCGTAACCACGATCGCAAAGATCAATCCAGAAGTAATCTCAAATCGCGGCGCTTCCCAACCCGCCGCGGCGACAATCGGCAGCGCAATCGTCGCCAGTATCGCGGTCAGCGCAATCTGCAGGAAAGTCAATCCGGCGACCGAATGACGATTGCCGTAATGCGCGACGGCCAAGATGTGGAACGCGAACATCACCGCCGACCCGATGCTCAATAGATCGCCGAGATTGAGATTCCTGAATCCCCAAGGCGGCACTGCCACGAAGTAAAGCCCGAACATCGCCACCAGCGCCCCAGCCCAAGCCCAACGATTGATGCGCCTGCGCCAAAAAACCGCCAGCAGCACCGGAACCAACACCGCGCTAGAGCCGTTCAAAAACGCCGCTTTCGAAGGCGTAGTGAATTTCAACGCAACGGTCTGGAAGATGTAACCAGAAAACAGAAACACCCCAATTACGGCGCCAGCCAGGATTTCCGGCCGTCGCAACCCGCGAGCCGTCTGCCAATAAATTGCCAGCATCACCAGCGCCGCGAGCACGAACCGCACGGACAGAAACGCAAACACCGAAGCGTAAGCGAGCGCATTCTGCACGACAACAAACGTCGCGCCCCACATGAACATGCAGGCGCCAAGCGCCAAATCGGCTTTCAGTCGCTGGCTCATCATTAGTTTAGTGGCGCGAAAACAAACCGTGGAAGTTTAGCGGCAGCCGGAAAACATCGCAACGCGCGGGGCGCCGGACTGCTTGCGCGTGATGTAAAGAGATTGCGGAGCTAATTGTTGTTTGAGGCAACACTCTCGTGTATAAACAACCATTCATATGGCGCGACGGTTAGCGGCGTGCATCCTTTTGACCGTATTCCTCGCACTTCCCCTCCCTGCGGATAAGTCGCAGTGGGTCGAAGTGACGAGCCCGAACTTCGTCGTGATCAGCAACGGCGGGCAAACCACGGCGCAGCGCGTCGCGGTGCAATTTGAACAGATCCGCGTCATTTTCCGGAAAGCGCTGCCGTACGCAAACGCCCACGAAAGCCCGGTCATAACCGTTATCGCCGCGAAGGATGAGAAATCGCTGCGCGAATTGCTGCCCGA
>JABDFR010000069.1 GCA_013286465.1 Acidobacteriota bacterium
ACGCCCAGACCCTTTTCGGTGATGATGGGACGCTTGATCACTGTGTATGCGCGCGTGGTCATCGCTTATCCCTTCTTGCCCTTGGGCTTGGCCGCCGCTTTAGCCTTCGCTTTTGCTTTCGGCGCAGCCTTCGCCGCTTTGGCGGGCTTGGCAGCCTTCTCGGCCTTCGGTCGGGCTTCGTGCTTTGACTCGCGCTTTGCAGCCGGCGCTGCTGTCGCGCCCGCGATCTGCACCGGAGCGTCAGGTCTCGGCTTCTTCGTTACCGCCAGCGAACGGCTTAACTTCTCCGCCGCAGGCCGCGAGATCATTAGGCGCTCGTGCCGCAACAGGTCGTAAGGCTCGAGCGCGATGGTGTTCACCAGCTTTACGCCTGCGAGATTGCGGCTGGCCTTGCCGAGATTTTCGTTCTCGCCGGTATCCACCAGCAAGATCGTCGGGCTCTCGCCATCGAGCTTGGACAGTTGCTCGCGGAACGCCTTGGTCTTGTGCGTCTCGAGCGACCAGGCTTCGATCACCGTCATTTTCTCTTCCTTCAACTTCGAAGAAAGCGCCGAGCGCAACGCGCCCGCCAACATCTGCCGCGGCACCACGTAATCGTAGCTGCGCGGGCGCGGCCCGTGCACCGTGCCGCCGTGCCGCCACAGTGGCGAGCGGATCGACCCGATACGCGCGCGGCCGGTGCCCTTCTGCCGCCAGAGCTTGCGGCCCGCGCCGCTCACTTCGCCCTTGTCTTTCGTTTTGTGCGTGCCCGCGCGCGCCTTGTTCAAGTAATGCCGCACCGTTTCGTGTAGCAGGTGCGGATTTACGCGCGCCGCAAACACTTCGTCGGAGAGTTCGACCTGTCCGACCGTCTTGCCTTCGAGATTTCTCACGTCCACGACTGGCATGTTCTTCTCGCTATTTCGCTTTTTTTGCTTTGCGAATCAGGATGTACGCGCCTGTGGGGCCCGGAACCGCGCCGCGCACCAGCATCAAATTCTCTTCCGTGTCGATCTTGATCACTTTCAAATTCTTCGAAGTTTCCCGCTCGTTGCCCATGTGTCCGGGGAAATGCTGCCCCTTCCAAACGCGCGAAGGAAACGAGCTCGCACCGATTCCGCCGGGCGCCCGGTGAAACATCGAGCCGTGCGATGCGTCGCCGCCGCGGTAGTGCCAGCGTTTAACGCCTCCCGCGAAGCCCTTGCCCTTGCTGATTCCCGTAACATCGACGAGTTCGCCCGCTGCAAAACCATCCACCAGCACACGGTCGCCGGCCTTCGTTTCGTCCTTCGATTCCTCAAGCCGTATTTCGCGCACGTAACGCATTGGCGCGACGCCGGTCTTCTTGAAATGTCCGGTCATCGCTTTGGTCAAGCGCTGCGGCTTGATGAATTCCACCAGGCCGAGTTGCACCGCATCGTAGCCGTCGGTTTCCTGGCTGCGCCGCTGCACGACTACGCAAGGGCCTGCCTGCAACACCGTGCAGGGGACGGACGAGCCGTCCTCGCCGAAGTATTGCGTCATGCCCAGCTTGATTCCCAGAATTCCTGTTACGCCCATCGTCGTAGCTCTCTCCCGCGTCTTCTCTCAGCCTATTTCGTTGCGTGCTCGCGCCCGAACGCCTTGATTTCCACGTCCACGCCCGGCGGCAAATCGAGTTTCATCAATGCATCCACCGTATCCGGCGTCGGCCCGAGAATGTCAATTAGCCGCTTGTGCGTGCGCATCTCGAATTGCTCGCGTGATTTTTTGTCCACGTGCGGCGAGCGCAGCACCGTCCAACGGTTAATTACCGTGGGCAGTGGAATCGGTCCGGCCACATCCGCTCCGGTACGTTTGGCCGTCTCGACGATGTCCTTGGTGGACTGGTCGAGCAAGCGGTGATCGTAAGCTTTCAGGCGAATCCGAATTTTTTCTCCGTTGGCCATAGGTTACTCGATGATCTCAGTCACGGCGCCGGCGCCTACCGTGTGCCCGCCTTCGCGAATCGCGAAGCGCAGGCCCTTCTCCAATGCGACCGGCGTGATCAGCGCGACTTCCACTGACACGTTGTCGCCCGGCATTACCATTTCCACTCCCGTCGGCAATTTCACATCGCCCGTGACGTCCGTGGTGCGGAAATAAAACTGCGGACGGTAGCCGGTGAAGAATGGCGTGTGACGCCCACCTTCTTCCTTCGTCAACACGTACGCTTCAGCCTTGAACTTTGTGTGCGGCGTGATTGAGCCGGGCTTCGCAACAACCTGCCCGCGCTCTACGTCTTCTTTTTCCGTGCCGCGCAGCAGCAACCCAACGTTGTCGCCCGCAATCCCTTCATCGAGCAGCTTGCGGAACATTTCAACGCCGGTTACCACGCGCTTCACCGTCGGGCGGAATCCTACGATTTCCATTTCCTCGCCCACTTTTACTTTGCCGCGCTCGACGCGGCCGGTCACCACCGTGCCGCGGCCAGAGATCGAGAAAATATCTTCAATCGGCATCGCGAATGGCTTGTCCACATCGCGCTGCGGCAGCGGTATGTTCTTGTCCACCGCTTCCATCAGCTCGAGGATCGACTTCTCCCACTTCGCGTCGCCCTCAAGCGCCTTGAGCGCCGAGCCCTTCACAACAGGAATCGTGTCGCCCGGGAATTGATACTTCTTCAAGAGATCGCGAACTTCGAGTTCCACCAGTTCGAGCAATTCGGGATCTTCGACTACGTCGCACTTGTTCAAGAAAACGACGATGGCCGGAACGCCCACCTGCCGGGCCAAAAGAATATGCTCGCGCGTCTGCGGCATCGGACCATCCGTCGCGGCCACAACCAAGATCGCGCCATCCATCTGCGCCGCGCCGGTAATCATGTTCTTGATGTAGTCGGCGTGGCCCGGGCAATCGATGTGCGCGTAATGGCGGTTGCCCGTCTCATACTCGACGTGCGCCACCGCGATCGTAATTCCGCGCTCGCGCTCTTCCGGCGCGTTATCAATCGAATCAAACGCCCGGAACTGCACCTTCGCGTTATTCTTCGACAGCACTTTGGTAATTGCCGCTGTCAAAGTCGTCTTGCCGTGGTCGATGTGCCCAATCGTTCCCACGTTCACGTGCGGCTTACTGCGTTCGAATTTCTCCTTCGACATGCGTTACGCTCCTCAGTCAATCTGCAAATCGTTCGTATTAGCGAAAATCAAATTAAGTCTTGGTCGTGACTTTGCCGGTAGCCTTGGCAATCACTTCTTCGGAAACCGCATTCGGCGCCTGCGCGTAATGTGAAAAATGCAGCGAGAAGCTGCCGCGGCCCTGCGTCCGGCTGCGCAAATCCGTCGCGTACCCGAACATTTCCGCGAGAGGCACTTCCGCGCGAATCACGTGGCTGCCCAGACGATTCTCCGTCCCCTGCACCGCCGCGCGCCGCGAATTCAAATCGCCGAACACCTGGCTCAAGTATTCTTCCGGCACCACCACTTCAATCCTCATGATCGGTTCCAGCAGCTTCGGCACCGCGCGACGGCAAGCTTCCTTGAACGCCATCGAGCCCGCAATCTTGAACGCCATTTCCGAGCTATCCACTTCGTGGTACGACCCGTCAATCACCATCGCGGCCATATCCACCATTTCGTACCCGGCCAATACACCCGTCTCCATCGCTTCGCGCACGCCGTTTTCAATCGGCGCAATGAATTCTCGGGGGATCGATCCGCCGACGGTCTTATCGATGAAGAGTAGACGGTGCTCCTTGTCGAAGCGCCACTTCCCACCCTTGCCCGCTATGGTTTTCGCCAATTCGTCCAGCTCATCGGTGGACATGTCATGCATGTCCTCATGCGCCGCATTCGGCATCGGATGAACGGTCAACCGCACGTGCCCATACTGCCCGCGTCCGCCGGTCTGCTTGATATATTTTCCTTCCGCTTCGGCAACCTTAGTGATCGTCTCGCGGTAAGCAACTTGCGGCCGGCCCACATTCGCCTGCACGCTGAATTCGCGCATCATGCGGTCCACAATAATTTCAAGGTGCAGCTCGCCCATGCCGGAAATCAATGTCTGTCCGGTATCTTCATCGGTGTGCACGCGGAAGGTCGGATCTTCCTGCGCCAGTTTTCCGAGCGCCGCGCCCATTTTTTCCTGGTCGGCCTTGGTCTTCGGCTCAATCGCCACGGAAATAACCGGCGCCGGAAAATCAATCGATTCCAGAACAATCGGCTTATCTTCATCGCACAAAGTATCGCCGGTGGTAACGTTCTTCAATCCCACGCACGCAGCGATATCGCCCGCTTCGATCGATTCAATTTCTTCGCGTTTGTTCGCATGCATGCGCAGCAAGCGGCCCATGCGCTCGCGCGTCTTCTTCGACGAGTTGTAAACGCTCATGCCCTGCTTCAACACGCCCGAATACACGCGGATATAAGTCAAATGGCCGACGTAAGGATCGGTCATGATTTTGAAAGCCAGCGCGCAAAACGGCTGATCATCGCTAGCCCGGCGCAGCACCGGCTCGCCGCCAGTCAAATCCACGCCCTCAACGGGCGGCACATCCACCGGCGACGGCAAATAATCAACCACCGCGTCGAGCAGCGATTGAATGCCCTTGTTCTTGAATGCAGCGCCAGCAACTACTGGCACGAGCTTCAGCGCAATCGTCGAACGCCGCAGCGATGCACGCAATTCCGCAGGCTCGAGCTTGTGCTGCTCGAGATATTTTGTAAGCACGGCATCATCGTGCTCGGCAATATATTCCACAACTTTTTCGCGATGCTCTTTATAAAATTCTGGGCTGAGCGCAGAAGCCTTAATCGCAATAGCAATTTCCGGCCGTGCCTTCTGAAATTCCGCATCCCACAGCTTCTCAAGTGGAATTTTTTCGTACTCAGCGCCGAGCGTTTCATCTTTCCAGATAATCGCCTGCTCTTCGATGAAATCAATCACGCCGATGAAGGAATCTTCTTTTCCGATAGGATATTGCAGAGGAACCGGATGGGCCGAAAGCCGCTGGCGCATCGAGCGCACCGAATGATCGAAATCCGCCCCGACGCGGTCCATCTTATTAATGAACGCAATGCGCGGCACACGATACTTGTCCGCCTGGCGCCACACGGTCTCGGACTGCGGCTGCACTCCCGCCACCGCATCAAAAACCGCCACAGCCCCATCCAGCACGCGCAGCGAGCGTTCCACTTCCACCGTGAAATCCACGTGGCCCGGCGTATCAATAATATTGATGCGATTATCTTTTCCGAGCCGCTTCCACGAAGCCGTAGTCGCCGCGGAAGTAATCGTAATCCCGCGCTCGCGCTCCTGCTCCATCCAGTCCATGGTTGCAGTGCCGTCGTGCACTTCGCCGATCTTGTAAGTCACACCCGTATAAAACAGGATGCGCTCGGTGACGGTAGTCTTACCCGCATCGATATGCGCCATGATCCCGATGTTCCGGATGTCCGATAGTTGGTAAGCGCGTGCCATTTTCTTTTCGTCGAGTCCTTTGTTTACCAGCGCCTTCGTCGTTTACCAGCGATAATGCGCGAAAGCCTTGTTCGCTTCCGCCATGCGGTGCACATCTTCCTTCTTCTTCACCGCGCCCCCGCGTCCGTTCGCCGCATCCATCAATTCCTCAGCCAGCTTGTTCTCCATCGATTTCCCAGCACGTTGCCGTGCGTACAGCACGATCCAATGAATCGCCAACGACTGCTTGCGGTAAGGATTCACTTCCACCGGCACCTGATAGTTCGCGCCGCCCACGCGCCGCGTCTTCACTTCCAGAACCGGCCGCACATTATCAACGGCCTTCTTGAAAATCTTCAGCGCATCATCGTTGGTCTTCTGCGCCACTTGCTCCATGGCCTTATAGAAAATCGTCTGCGCCGTCGAGCGCTTGCCGTCATACATCATGCTGCTGATAAATTTCTGCACCAGGTCGCTGCCGTAAACGGCATCGCCAGGAATCTTGCGCCGTAGCACCCATCCCTTACGCGGCATCGTTCAACTCTCCTATTTCTGCGCGGCTTTAGGCCGCTTCGCGCCGTACTTCGACCGCCCCTGCTTGCGATTTTCCACGCCCGCGGCATCCAACGTCCCGCGAATCACGTGATACCGAACGCCCGGCAAATCCTTCACGCGGCCGCCACGCACCAGCACGATCGAGTGTTCCTGCAAATTGTGTCCAATTCCTGGAATGTAAGTCGTAACTTCAGCGGAGTTCGTCAGGCGGGCTCGAGCAACTTTGCGCAGCGCCGAGTTCGGCTTCTTCGGCGTTTGCGTATACACTCGCACGCACACGCCGCGCTTCTCCGGACAGCCTTCCAGCGCCGGAGACTTCGTCTTCGTCCGCATTTTCTCGCGGCCGTGACGTACCAATTGCGCAAAAGTCGGCACGCTACTTCCTCCCTAACGCACTCAGTTTCGTGATTTGCCGCGCGCGCATACGCCTACGCGCAGCTAGTTTGAGGTGACAGAACAGAAAAGCCGAACTGCGACCCCGAAGGAACTACATGAAACTCCGCGCAGGCGCATACATCAAAACCCAAAATTTCCCCACGCCTGGGTAATGCGGAGAGGCTCTTACGGCTTTGCGGGGCTGGCGCCCCATTTCGGCCGCTCTTTCTACCCCGTTCCTTCGTACTCTGTTCCGGGGCGAAAGACCTATCTCAACGCCACCACACACACGACAAGGGCCAAAGCCCACAGTGCAACCGCAAGAGTATAGGTAAAACTAAACATCGTGTCAACTCGAAATACTACGGAAACTCTGAGGATTCCACAGCTTGCGGGCTATTCGCAGACACCCCGCGAAAAAGTCATGTCCTCCCGGCCGCAATCCTCGGAAGTAGTACCCCGGCCCAATTCCCAATTTGGTCCAGCGAGTCTCGCCCATCATCAGCAGCCCAGTCATCCGGCTAGCACACCCAACGAGCTCATTCTAAAGAACTTACATTTCTTCTCCAGGGCAGTGTTTTTCGCTCCGAGCGAAGTGGAGTGGCAGTTCTGTCGTCACTGCCACACTATCCGGCCGACTTTACCGGCTGCGAAAAAGTCGATACGTCGTCATCCTGAGCGCAGCTAAGGATCTAAGCGTCCAATGCTTGCTAGCACTTGCGTCTATACGCGAAAAAACCCTTCGAAACCGATTCACGCCGCACGCTTTACCGAATTCCGCCCGTGTCTTAAACTGAGAACGTCACCGCACTCACTTGGGGATATCGATCTTGGATCTGAAGTCGCCAACTTTTCGCGCCGCCATCCTTATATTCACGCTGGCGATCACAGCCTTTGCGCAACAATCCCCTCCCCCACCGAAATCCGCGCCGAACCCTGAGGCCCCCAAAAAACCCGCCGCCGATTACAGCAACGAATCCGTCGTCATCGAGAAATTCGTCACCACCATCCGCTTCGAGAATGACGGCGCGGGCGAACGCGAGCAACAACTCCGCGCCCGCGTGCAAAATCAAACCGGCGTCCAGCAACTTGGCGAATTAATTTTCCCGTACAACGAAGCCAATGAAAAAGTCGAGCTACGTCATCTCCGCGTCGAGAAAAAAGATGGCACCATCGCCACAGCCACGGAAAAAGACGAAAAAGACTTAACCACGCCGGTAGCCCGCGACGCTCCGGTTTACACCGACCTGAAAGAAAAACACATCACCGTCCCCGCTCTAGCACCAGGCGTGGTCGTCGACTACGACGTCGTCACGCACATCGTCAAACCTCTCGCGCCAAATGAATTCTGGTACAAGCACCGCTTCGCCCAGCAGATCATCGTTCTCGATGAGCGGCTCGCAATTAACGTTCCCGCCGCACGCAAAATCAATCTGCATTCCACAGATCCCAATTTCACCAAAGAAGCGCGAGGCGGCCGGGTGATTTACCGCTGGAAGCGCGCACAGCTTTCGAACGCCCCGGCCGGCGACGCGAAAGATTCTGGCGCCAGCGCAGGCGAAGATTCCGCCGAGAAGGATTCCGGGGCGAACGGAAAACCTGCCGGAACAGTCGAGCTAAGCACCTTCACCACTTGGGACGACGTAGCCAGTTGGTATGCCAGTCTCGAAAAAGGTCGCTTCACCGCAACTCCCGAGCTACGCGCAAAAACTCTCGCACTCACGGAGCACCTCGCAACCGAACCTGAGAAAGTTCAAGCACTCTACGTCTACGTCTCGAAAAATATTCGCTATGTCAGCCTTTCCTTCGGCCTCGGCCGCTACCAACCGCACACCGCCGCCGAAGTTTTCGCCAATCAGTATGGCGATTGTAAGGACAAGCACACGCTCCTTGCGGCCATGCTCGAAGTCATCGGCGTCCACGCCGACGCCGCCCTGATTTCCTCGTCCCACAAGCTCGACACCCAAATTCCCTCTCCCTCGCAATTCGATCATCTAATTACCGCCATTCCCTCCGGCATCGATCCCGCGAAAATAATTTGGCTCGACACGACTGCCGAGGTAGCTCCTTACCGCTATTTAATCCCGTCGCTGCGCGGCAAAAAAGCACTCATCGTCGCATCCGATGGCGCAGGCCACCTCGCCACCACTCCCGCCGATCCACCATTCCACTCGTCGCAGGTGGTAGAAATCGACGGCCACGTCAGCGAACTCGGCAAACTCACCGCCGAAATCCGCTATCACCTCCGCGGCGACAACGAATTCGCCCTACGCACCGCTTTCCGCCGTACTCCGCAACCGCAATGGAATCAAATCGGCCAAACCATGGCCCTGCTCGACGGCTTCCACGGCGAAGTCACCAAAGTAGAATCGAGCGACCCCGCCGACACTGAAAAGCCTTTCGAAATGACGCTCGGCTTCACTCAAAAAAGATTCCTGGACTGGTCGAACAAAACTTCAAAACTAACTCTCCCGCTACCAACAGTTGGCCTGCCCGACCCGCCCGCCGACAGCAAGTCTCCCGTGGTAATCGGCGCTGCGCTCGACGTGTCCCTCCATCTGAAACTCACGCTGCCGCCCAATGAATCTCCCCGCGCTCCTGTGAGCGTCAACGTCTCCCGCGATTACGCCGAATATCGCTCCACTTACGAAGTTAAAGGCAACGAGCTCACCGTCGAACGCGCCATCCGCTTCAAAATGCGCGAACTTCCCGCGACGCGCTCGAGCGACTATCTGGCTTTCGCTCGCGCCGTTCAATCCGATGAATCGCAACTCGTGCCCATCGAAAATTCCGCCGCCGGCACTCGCGATATTCCCGCCACCGCCACTGCTGACGATCTCGTCGAAGCCGGCGCCGCCGCTCTCGAAGCCGGCAACGCCGAGCAGGCCATCGAGCTCTTCCGCCGCGCCGCCGCTCTCGATCCCAAACGAAAAGATATCTGGTCCAGCATCGGCCTCGCCGATCTTCATCTGCGCAAACTCGGTGACGCCATCGCGGCCTTCAAAAAGCAGCTCGAAATCGATCCATTCGACGCCAATGCCAACAATTATCTCGGCGTCACCTTAGTGCAACAGGAGAAATTCGACGAAGCTGCGGCCGCCTTCAAAAAACAGATCGAGCTGAATCCTCTCGACAATTTCGCGCACGCCTCGCTCGGCCTGCTTCTCGAGCAACAAAAAAAGTTCGCCGAAGCCCTCCCCGAACTCGACAAAGCCGCGGTACTCACGCCGGACAACCCACAACTCCAAGTCAGCCTCGGCCACGCCTATCTCGTCACCGGAAAAACCACAGAAGCCATGGCCGCGTTCGACAAAGCTGTCGAACTATCACCCACGCCCGAAATCTGGAACAACATCGCCTACGACCTGGTGCAGAAAAACGTAAATCTCGACAAAGCCCAGAGCTACGCGCAATCCGCCGTCGATTCCACCGCCGCCGCGCTGAGAAATATCGACATCGATCACATAACCGCAAACGATCTAGGGGAAGTCCAAAATATCGGAGCCTATTGGGACACGCTCGGCTGGATTTATTTCACCAGCGGCGATCTCGAGCACGCCGAGCCCCTGCTCCGCGCCAGTTGGCAGCTAACGCAAAACGGCGACGTCGGCGATCACCTCGCCCAGCTCTACGAGAAACTTAGCAAAAAGGAAGAAGCCGCGCGCACCTACGCCCAAGCCGCGACCGCGCCGCACGCTGACGAACATCCCCGCACTCAGCTAGCCGCGCTCTTGGGCGATTCCCCGAAATCAGAAGAAGCCATAAAATCCGCAACAAACGATTTACTCGCGCAAAGATCTTTCAAGGTAAGCAAAGCAGCAGAAGAATCCGGGGAAGCCTATTTCTATATTGTCGTAGTGCCAACAGAAAAATCCGCCAAGGTCGAGTCCGTAAAATTCATTCGCGGTGATAATTCCATGCGCCTGGCCACCACCCAAATCCGCCAAATCAACTTCGGCGACATCACCGCCACCAGCCCGCCGACAAAATTGCTACGACGCGGCAAACTAACCTGCGAGCCCAGCGCAAAAACCTGCACGCTAGTGCTGGATCACCCCGAAGAAGTCCGCACCGTTAACTAATGAGCGTATCGCCGGCGTCCCTGCCGGCTCTTTTGATTTTGCTTTTTCCGTGTCGAACGATAGAAACTTCGCGGTCTTTCCGAGCGGACCCAACCGAAGAAAAATCTACTTAAACTCCAAAACCTCTTTCTCCTTCACCGCCGACAGATCCTCGATCTTCTTAGTCTCCTGATGCGTAACTTTCTCCAACTCATCCAAAGTCCGCTTGCGGTCATCCTCACTAATCTTCTTATCCTTCTCCAATTTCTCCACAGCTTCCTTAATATCCCGCCGAATATTCCGCACCGCCGTCCGGTGATTCTCCAGCACCTTATGAATATGTTTCACCAAATCCTTGCGGCGATCTTCCGTCAAAGCAGGAATCGGCACGCGCACCACTTTTCCATCCGTAGCAGGATTCAATCCCAAATCCGAAGTGCGAATCGCCTTATCAATGAGCGGCACCGCCCCAGGATCCCACGGCGAAATCATAATCACCGTCGGATCCGGCACCGAAAGCGTCCCGAGCTGATTGAGCGGCATCATCGTCCCGTGATAATCCACGCGAATCGAATCGAGCAACGATACATTCGCCCGCCCTGTCCGTATTCCGGCCAGATCCTTGCGGAAATCTTCGACCGCTTTTTCCATGCGCACGCGCGCCTGCCCCAAAGCATCCTTCGTCGTGTCAATCGTAGTCATGAAACGAATCCCCGTAGGGGCGGGCCTTTAGCCCCGCCCGATTTTCGGCCCCGTTTTTCCTTCGAGCCGTCCTCCATCACTCGGTTCCCGAAAACACCTTTTCAATCCGCGGTTACCAACGACCCGACTTTCTCCCCCATCACCACCCGCCGCAAGTTCCCCGAAACATTCATGTCAAACACAATGATGGGCATCTTGTTATCCATGCAAAGTGAAATCGCGGTCGAATCCATCACCGAAAGCCCCTTCTGCAGCACATCGATATACGAAATCGTTTCAAATCGATGCGCCCCCTTCACCTTCTCCGGGTCCGCATCATAAACGCCGTCCACGCGGGTAGCCTTCAAAATCACCTGCGCCTTAATTTCCATCGCGCGCAAAGCCGCCGCCGTATCGGTGGAAAAATAAGGATTGCCCGTCCCCGCCGCAAAAAATCACCACGCGGTCTTTCTCCAAGTGCCGCTTCGCGCGCCGCCGAATAAACGGCTCAGCCACCTGATGCATCTCAATCGCACTCATCAAGCGCGTATAGCATCCCATCTTTTCCAGCGCATCCTGCAGCGCCAATCCATTGATCACGGTAGCCAGCATCCCCATGTAATCGCCGGTAGCCCGATCGATCGCCAAAGTTTTCTGCCGCCCGCCGCGAAAAATATTCCCGCCGCCAACCACAATCGCCACTTTCACGCCCAGATCGTGCACTTCCTTGATCTCGCGCGCCAGCGCAATCACCGTCTCCGCATGGATGCCCATCTCCGCAGGCCCCTGCAGAGACTCACCGGAAATCTTCAGCACGATGCGCTGATAGACCGGAGCTTTCTTCTCGCCGTCGTCCGCCGCTTTTTTAGCCGCCTGAGCTTTTGCCATGCGAACCCGCCATCTCCCAATCGCGCGCATTGTAACAGAGATTCACAAACCAGAAACAAAAGCGGCCCGCCAAAGCGGGCCGTCCGAAAGTTTTTCGTAGGGCCCGCGCTTTATGCCGGGCCTCTTCATGCAAGATTGCGCCAGGTCCGCTCCGTAGCCAGACCTCGATCTAAGCCGGCGCCGGCGCATCTCCGGCGACCGCCGGTCCCGCGACCGCAGGCGCGGTAGCGGCATCACCCTCGCCGACCTTAAATCTCGCAAATCGCGCACGGAAATATTCTCGCCGACTTTGGCGATCGTCAGGTCGATCAATTCTTTCACCGTGACGCCCTCGTCGCGAATGAAGTGCTGCTCGTAGAGGCAATTTTCTTCGTAGAATTTCTCCATTTTGCCGTTTACGATTTTCTCGATCACCGCTTCGGGCTTGCCGGTCTGCTTGGCTTGATCCTTGTAGATGTCGCGTTCGCGATCCAGGATTTCCTGGGTCACTTCCTCGCGCTTCAAAAAACGAGGATCGAGTGCGGCAATGTGCATGGCCACATCGTGGCAAAGCTTCTGAAAATCCTCGGTACGCGCCACGAAGTCGCTCTCGCAATTCACTTCCACCAACACGCCGATCTTCCCGCCGGCATGAATGTAATAACCCACCATGCCTTCGCTGGTC
>JABDFR010000070.1 GCA_013286465.1 Acidobacteriota bacterium
CCCGTGCATGTCAGACGAGTATTCTTTCCCGGTCATCCCAACGATGGCGCCGATGAAAGGCGGCTTCCCGAGTCGCGAGCCAAATTGCACTTTTGCAATGTATTTGAAACCGTAAGTCTGTAGCGCAGCATATGCTTCGTCGACGCTCATGCCGAGCCGGACACCGTCGACGTCAAATTGGGATGGGCTTTGCTGGCTCTGAGAACGGGGGGTGAAGAGTAGAAGCGCCGCGACTAACAGGAGGATTCCTGCAAATTTCATTTAAGCCCTCCGCAAATGCCAAGGTCCGGCGAGGCGGACTATACACCTGAAATCGGAACGAACGTAAGTTCATTTTCAGTTATCTTATCGCATCCTTATTTTTGGGAATGATCCGTTGCCTCGGCGGGTGCAACGGCGACGGGGATTTTGAATTTCAGATTTGAGATTTGAGATGGGGGAAACGCCAACGGCACGCACGGCAGGAAATGCAAGAGCAGATCCCTCACCCCTAAAGCGGGTTCGGGATGACGGCGTTAGGAAAACGCGGGTTCGGCATGACAGCGTAGGAAAAAAACAGGAAGGCGAGATCTAATGCGGGGCCGAAGAACCCCACCCTTCCCATGAACCAAACCCGGGAAGGATGGGGCACCCGAAACTGTAAAGCTTCGGAAACGGCGCGGCCACCCGCCAATCGCAGAGACGATTGACAGCCCGGACCCGGTCCCCAGAACCAAATTCGGGAAGGATGGGATACCCGAGACTGCAAAACTTTCGGAAGCGGTGCGGGCGCCTGCCGTCAGCGGAGGTCTCTGTAGACTTGATAGGCTCCGCGGCCGCCTGGCTCGTCTGGGGAGCAGGCTTCGCCGATTTTGGCGTCGAGCGCTGTTACGAAACTTTCGCCCCAGCCCAAGTCTAGATGGAGGGCGATGGCGTAGGCGTCTTTGGTGCAGAGATTTGCGGGGACTTGGTAGTCGGGTCTGGTGCGTGCAAGCGGGCCGGCATCGACGGCGCCTAGGAATTCTCTGTAGGCTACGGCCTGTTCGACTAGTTTCTTGCCGGCGGCGTTGGGGGTGTGCAGCTCTTGGTAGAAGACGGCGTTGAGCAAGAGGAAGGCCGCTAGGATTAGCGCGGAGTTCAGGTCGGCGATTAGCGCGAGGGTGTACACGGCTGCCGCCGTCAGGAAAAGGCAAATAATGCCGACGGCGTCCAGGTTGTTCCAGGGACGCTGCTGAATGTCGCGGCCGGCGATGTGGGCGGCAGTCTACTTGATCGCGCCGCCCATGGTGCTGAGGCCTTTGGCGTAGATGGAGCCGATTACGATCACGCTTAGTAGGAATAGCCAGCCCACGCTTCCTTGCAGGCGCGAGGCGTCGATTCCCTCGAATAGCGCATAGATTGATGCCGCGCCGGAGACGATCCATGCGGGAAGCAACGGTAGAAAATTTGAGGGGAAGTAGGTTCTGTTGTGCAGGGCGTCTTCGAAGCGGACGAGCGGGTCGCGGAGGCGTTCGAGCTCTTCGGAATCGAAATTGTCTTCGAACTCGAAGCTGTCGAAGTATTCGAATAGACGGTAGGCCAGGGCGTCTTCTTCGGGTTCGAGGCAATCGAGAGAGGCATCTTTGAGTTTCGTTATCGAAAAAACGCGGCCTGCCTGTTCGATGAGCAGGAATCGTTTTGCCGCCATGTTTACGAGCGCCGCGGCTAGAGCGCGGGCGAGAGAGGCTTCGATGAGCCAAGCGGCTAGGGCTGGAGAGAGGTCCGGCGGAGGCTCGTAGGAAACGACGGCGGGGCGCGGCGGATCGGGTTTCATGAGAACGAAGCGGAGTAGAAGAAAGTACGCGAGAACGGCGCAGAGCGCGATGACTGCGGGCGTGTAGCCGACGAGTAGGGAATTGCTTTCTGGCATTTGCGCTGTCTCGAGAGGGCTGCTGAGGACTATCTTATGATGTTTATGAGATTGATATAAGGCGAGATTTTTGGGGCGTTGCGGAAGGGTAGAGGCGGCGGAGCGGGAAATTTCAAATTTCAGATTTGAGATTCGGGGAACGGCGAGGGAAAGAATGGCAGGAAATGCAGACGCAGATTCCTGACCCCTAAGGCGGGTTCGGGAGGACAGCGTTGCGACAGAGGCCTTGGGGATAGGCTGGGGATTCGGGTTGGCGGAGATGTGGCGTTGGGGCGGGGCCTGGGCGCAGCGCTGGCGTGCGGGAGTTGCGCGCCGCTACGCGCGAGATTGTGGCTGCTGCTTTGCCCGCGCCGATGAGTCTGCGTTGCCGGTGGGGCTACGCAGACGCGCCGGTGGCGCCGCCACCGCTACCGCTTGCGGCGGTCATCGTCCGCCGCTGCTGGAAACACTCGCGGCAGTAGACTGGGCGCCCTTGCGTGGGCTTAAAGGGAACCGTGGTTTCCTTCCCGCACTGCGAGCAGACGGTTTTGGTCTCGACGCGCTGGACGCCGTTCGAAGACGTAGTTCCGCCTTGCGCGCGCGTGGCTTTGCAGGCCTTGCACCGCTTGGGCTCGTTTTTGAACCCTTTGTCGGCGAAGAACATTTGCTCGCCGGCGGTGAAGACGAACTCCGCCCCACAGTCCGCGCACTTCAGGACCTTGTCATGATATTCCATGGGCCGCTCCGTGGCCTGGCTAGGACAGGTCAGGCGGCGCGACAGGCCATGTCATCCGAAACTGGAACATGGGGAAGGATGCGGTTCCCGTTGGCCGGGTAACACGATAATGTCTGAGGAAACCCTAAAAGCCGGATTGCCTAATCCTGCTCACGCCGCTGCTTCTTGCGGAGGCGTTTACGCGAAAGGGCAGCCTTGGCACGACGACGTTCCCCGGGCTTCATGAAGTAACTGTGCTTTTTTATTTCCTTGATGATGTCTTCGGATTGCACTTTCCTCTTGAAGCGACGGAGAGCGTTCTCGAGAGACTCACCCTCCTGAATGACAACTTCAGCCACGCGTATTCACCCCCATCCCGGATCGAGTACTTGAAATTGTTAATTGTAAGCTACTCAGTATACCCCGGTTTTCCCCAAAACCGGTAATGCGTGGTGGTTCTATCCTTGCCGGTGCTTGAAGTCAAGTGATAAATGAGGCGATAGGGGGTTTTTGGGGATTTTGGGTTGGGAGATTACCAGTTTGGTACTCATGGCTTGGTGAACCATGGGTGGTGGTTGCTCCGATCGGCTCGCTTTTGGCTGGCGTTGTTTTACCGTAGGGCCCGCGCTTTATGCCGGGCTTCTTCGTGCAATTTGTAAATTTGTGGCTACATGGTGGAGGCACGACTTTGACGGTTGTTATTTTGATTTGGGTGTGCGGGGATTTTGGCTTGGCGTTACATCTTGCCTAAGAGGCCCGGCTGAAAAGAAAGCCGGGCCCTACGTTCGGAGGGGCGCTTTGCGGCTTTACGGAGTTGGGTTGCTGCAGCCGGTTGTTTCTAGTTGTTGGAGTTTTTGCGTGGCTTTTTCGTTGCCTTTTTTTGAGGCGGCTAGGAGTAGGACTCGGGCTTGCGCGCAATTTTGCTGCACGCCGTCGCCGCGGATGTAGAGGTCGGCTAGGACTATGTTTGCGCCGGTGTCGCCTTTGCGGGAGGCGGCCCAGAGCCATTGGGCGGCGGTGGTGGCGTCGCGTTGTCCGCGGTTGTTGTTCAGATAGGCTAGGGCTGTGGACATTTCGCGGGTGGATGGCTTTGGCATTGCTTCGGGGGCTGCATCGGCACCGATGCCGGCTTCGGTTGCGTTGTTGCGCCGGGTCTTTAGAACGTGTCCCTTGGATTTTTTTGTAGGGGTCGCGGGTTCTGGCGATGTGGTGGGCCGAGCGAGTGCGCTATCGTCGCCGAAGGAGTCCATCCATGCTTTGAGTTTGTCGCGATAGTTGAATGTTACGAGGCCTGCGATCAGTACGGCGGTGATTGCGAGCATTGCGGCCATTTCGCCGAGCGTGGGCTCGCGGGGAATCATTTTGAATAGGGCATTCGAAGAGACTCGCTTGATTTCCTTGGAGGCGGTGGCTAGTTTTTCGCGCGAGTTATCGAGAGCGGTCGGGTGCTCCAGGACGGTGAAGGCGGGGGTTGATTGTGCGACTGGCGCTGGCGCTGATTGCGCGACTGGCGTCGACGCGGATAGTGCGGCGGACGCCGGCGCTGGTTGTGAGAGGGGCGTCGGCGGGATTGCTGGTTGCGCCGGGGGTGGAACGGGCGCGATTGCGGCTGGGATTGCCGGAGCTATCGGAGCCGCGGGCTGCGTCGTGCGTGCGGCTGGCGCAATGGCTGCCGGCGCTATTGCGAGCGGAGGCTTTGCAGTTACGGGTCGCGCTGCGCGAGGCTTGGACGTGATCGTTTTTTGTGCCCAGGTTCTGGCGCTGCGCACTGCGGGATTCAATTTTGCGAACGACGCGGCGGTTACGGTGCGGATGGTTCTCGCGGAGCTGAGCGCTGCGGCCAGTGATGCGGAGCCGGTGCGCGCGAGCATGGGAGCGATGCTGGTTTTTGCGGCGCTTGCTAATGACGCGGTCTTGGTGAAAATTCCGGCGCCGGATACGCGAACGTTGCGCGCGATTTTGCTCCACGCTGCGCCGAACGCATCGCTGGCTCGCAAGATTCGCGACGCGGTGCTCTTGAAAGCAGCTTCGGTGAAATCGCTCAAGCGAGAGGGAAGCGTCGTCATCCAGCCTGTTGACGGAGCCACGGGTTCGGCTGCTTTCCACGGGGTGCCGGCTGACCAGGGGCGCACGTCGACTGCAGACGGAGGTTCCGGCGCGGCTACGGGCGTGGTTTCAGGCTCTGCAATTTTTTGCGTTGGCAGAATCGGGGCGGTGGCTTCGGCTGGCGCGGCGACGTTTATCGGAGCGACGAACGTGATAGGGGCGGGGGATTCGATGGGCTCGACGACAGGCGCTTTTGCGGGCTCGGCGTTTGCTGTGATAGGCGCTGTGACTGGCGCCGCCGCTTGCGCTGCTGCTGGCAGTGCGATAGGCGCGGCCACTGACGACGCGGACGAGACGATCGGGGCTGAAACCTGTGGAGTTGCGAGCTTCGGCAATTCGATGGGTGCGGCGGCGGTCGGCTCATAATCGGCGATTGCGGTCAGGGGCCAATCGGAATCGTCTGCAGCGATGGCGTGGCGCAGCGTGGTTAGCATGCCGCTTACGCGATCGACGGCCATTCGGAACTGCGCGTATTTGACGTCTGAGGATTTTTCGGAGCGTTCCGCGTTGCCGGAATTAAAACCGACGGCGCGGGCAATCGCGTCGGAAGTCTGCGAGGCGGAGTTCGATCGAGGGACTAAATTTCGCCGGGGCGAGCGCGGGCGAGAGGCGGGCGGCGGTGGGACCGCAGGTGTCGCGGAGATGCGTTTCGGCGCGCGGGCTGGAGCGGAATTTTGAATGGGAAGAGGCGCAATCGGCGACGCCGACGGGGCATGTTCCTCCGCCATTTTTTCGACGAGGCCGCTGGCTTCGATTTCGGTTGCAGCTTCCTGCGCCTGAATTTCGTTCGCGGCGGGCCGGGCGAATAGGTCCTCCGGAGCTGACGTCTGGATCGAAGTCAGAATTGTGTCCAGTAGGCTCTCGAGGGGAGCGGGATCGGTGTGCGGCAGGCTGTGAAGTTCGCGTTCGAATTCGCTTTCGTGCGAGAGGTGCTGAGATTGCGCCGCGGGTGCCGGGCGAGTGGGCTCAGGCTGCTGCTCATTTGCGGATTCGGTTCGCTGGTGCGAGAGCCATGCGCGAAGTTGCTGGCGGGCTTGCTTGGATGGGCGCGTGAATTTCAATCCGCCGGAGCGCTTGGTGTCGTCGATCCATGCTAGATCGCCAGAAACTTCGATGTGGTTGGCGGAATCGAGAACGAACCAGAGCTGAATGCGTTTGGTTTCTTCGATGGGTGCGACGACTTGGAATCCGATGCCTGATTCGCAGACGTCGAGGAGCCTGCCGCCATTGTCGGGTTCCAGCTTGACGTAGCTCAGGCCGGCGGGCTTGGCGCGCGGGGTGCGGCGGCGCTCGGACGACGGGGTCTCCGGTGGCCGGGTGGGCTCGGGAGACAGAGCTCGCTCTTGTTCAGAAGGGGGCAAAACTCGTCCTTGACCACCGGGTGTTACATCCAACTTTTGGGCAGAGAACTGGCAACGTGCCCGCTCAGATGGTCGCGAATATGCTACTCAAGTAAGAGCCAATCCAGCAACGGGTAATTTAGGCCGACCTGTGGGAAAGTGGAGCAAGTGCGCGGCCAAACGCGAAACCTAGGCGAAATCCGCATCGGGAGCAAATTTGATAAAGATTTGCACAATCCTGGCGGAACTTAACTAGAATAATCTTCCCAGTGAGCGCCTGAAAACTGCGGGGTGGGTGGTTTATGCCGGAAATGCGGGAAGTGTTGGGGGTGTTGCTCGCAGGAGGGCAGGGCGAGAGGCTGTGGCCTTTGACGCGGGACCGAGCCAAGCCGGCCGTGCCATTTGGCGCGGTGTACCGGATTATTGATGTGACGCTTTCGAATTGTTTGAATAGCGATTTGCGACGCGTTTTTGTGCTGACTCAATATAAGGCGCTGAGTTTGAACCGGCATGTGCGGCGTGGGTGGTCTTCTTTGATGGGGCATGGGGATTTTATGGAAGTGCTGCCGCCGCAGATGCGCGTTTCTACGCATTGGTATCAGGGAACGGCTGACGCGGTGTATCAGAATATCTACTCGATTGGCAGCGAGGCTTCGAATTACGTTTTCATTCTTTCGGGCGACCATATTTACAAGATGAATTACCGGAAGATGCTGGATCAGCATCGCGATTCTGGGGCCGAGGTGACGGTCGCTACGCTGGAAGTGGATGTTGCTGATGCGGCGCGGAAATTTGGCGTAATTGAGACGGATCAGAATTGGCGGATTATTGGATTTGAAGAGAAGCCTGCCGAGCCGAAGGCTTCGCGGATTCATCCTGGGAAATGCAATGCTTCGATGGGCGTTTACATTTTTAATACGCAGCTTTTGGTGCCGATTTTGATTGCGGATGCGGAGGATCCTTCGTCTTCGCATGATTTCGGGAAGGATATTATTCCGAAGATTTTGGGGAAGAATCGCGTGTTTGCTTACAACTTTCGCGATGAGAATAAGAAAGAGACTTCTTATTGGCGCGATGTGGGGACTATCGACGCTTATTATGAAGCGAATATGGATTTGGTTGCGGTGTCGCCCATTTTCAACTTGTATGACAAGACCTGGCCGCTGCATACCTGGCAGCAGCAGTATCCGCCGGCGAAATTTGTGTTTGCTGATCCTGAGCGCATGGGCGTGGCTCTCGATTCGATTGTGGCTGGGGGATCGATTGTTTCCGGCGGACGCGTGAAGGGCTCGGTGCTGGGTTACGACGTTCGGGTGAATAGTTATTGCGACGTGGAGGATTCGATTATTTTTAATCACGTGAATATTGGGCGGCATTCGCGGATTCGCAAGGCGATCATTGACCGGCATGTGAGTTTGCCGGAGGGGACCGTGATTGGTTATGACGCGGAGGCGGACCGCAGGAAATATCAGATTACCGATGAGGGCGTGGTGGTTGTGGTGCGGGAAGAATCGATGTTGGAAGAGCCGGAATAACTGGATTTGTGCGTTGAAAGGAATCCGTAGCGCGTGGTTGGAGACGTAGCGGACGTTTTTGATGGCGTTACATCGGCGGGCGGAGCAAGCCCCGCCCCTACGGTCGTGCTTCCCTTCGTAGTTCAGCTTTGAAATTCTGAGGAGTGATGGATGTCTACGAAAATTAAGGCTGTGCATGGGCGGGAGATTTTGGATTCGCGCGGGAATCCTACCGTGGAAGCTGATGTGGTGCTCGAAGGGGGGGCTCGAGGGCGCGCTGCGGTTCCGTCGGGTGCTTCTACCGGCGAGCATGAGGCGCTGGAATTGCGCGACGGAGATAAGTCGCGGTTTGGCGGGAAGGGTGTGCTGAAGGCCGTTGCGAATATCAATGGCGCGATTGCCAAGGCGGTGGCGGGAATGGACGCGAGCGATCAGAAGGCGCTCGATCGGAAAATGATCGAGGTCGACGGCACGCCCACCAAAGGCAAGCTCGGCGCGAATGCGATTCTCGCGGTTTCGATGGCGGCGGCGCGGGCTGCTGCGGCTGCGGCGGGCTTGCCGCTTTACAAATATCTGGCGAGGTATTCGAGCGATTCGTCCGGGAATAAGCTTCCTGTGCCGATGATGAACATTTTGAATGGCGGGGCGCATGCGGATAATTCCGTGGATGCGCAGGAATTTATGGTGATGCCGGTTGGCGCGCCTTCCTTTCACGAGGCGTTACGCTGGGGCGTTGAAGTGTTTCATGCTTTGAAGGCGGTGCTGCATAAGAATGGGTATTCGACGGCGGTCGGCGATGAAGGCGGATTTGCGCCGAATTTGAAATCGAATGATGAGGCGATTGAGCGCGTGCTGGAGGCGATTACGGCGGCGGGATATAAACCCGGGGAGCAGATTGCCATTGCGCTTGACCCGGCGGCTAGCGAATTTTATGACAAGGGTAAGAAGAAATATGTTTTCAAGAAATCGGATAAGTCGGAACGCTCGTCGGAGGAGATGGTGGCGTTCTGGGAGAATTGGGTGCGGCAGTATCCGATTGTTTCGATTGAGGATGGGCTTTCGGAAGAGGATTGGGGTGGGTGGCAGGCTTTGACGCGGGAGTTGGGGAAGAAAATTCAGCTTGTGGGCGATGATATTTTTGTGACTAATCCGGAGATTTTTGCGCGGGGGATTCGCGAAAAGATTGGGAACGCGATTTTGATTAAGTTGAATCAGATTGGGACGGTTACCGAGACGATTGAGGCGATTGAGATGGCGCGCAAGGCTGCTTATGCTTCGATTGCTTCGCATCGGTCGGGGGAAACCGAGGATACGTTTATTGCTGATCTGTCCGTCGGTCTTGGGACTGGGCAGATCAAGACTGGTTCTGCTTCGCGTACCGATCGCATCGCTAAATATAATCAGCTCTTACGCATTGAAGAAGAACTCGGCGCTGCGGCGAAATTTCCTGGACGTGGGGCGCTCGCAAAGTAGCGCCGGCGTCCCTGCCGGCATCTTGCGAACGCGATTTAAATTACAGGCTTCGTTCACGGGCGGATTACGAGAAGCAAACAAAGCCATTGTTTAACACCGTGCGCCGTCCTTGATTTTCGACGTAACCGAAAGTCGCGCTCGGATGCCGGCAGGGACGCCGGCGCTACTTTTCGTTTTTGTATACGACGCCCTCTTTCATTACGAAGGTTACGTGATCGAGCGTGGTGATGTCTTTTAGTGGGTCGCCGTTCACCGCG
This sequence comes from Acidobacteriota bacterium, assembly GCA_013286465.1. GTDB lineage: Bacteria > Acidobacteriota > Terriglobia > Acidiferrales > UBA7541 > Palsa-147. Next base: position 9,273 of record JABDFR010000070.1, read on the forward strand.
ATCATGTCGGCTAGTTTTCCTGGTTCGATGCTGCCGATTTTGTCGCTCCAGCCTAGTAATTCTGCGGCGCTTGTTGTGGCGGTGCGGATGGCTTGCATTGGGGTCATGCCGTATTCCACGTAGTAGTGGAATTCCTGGGTTTCGTTCATGCCGGTCCAGGCGAAGCCGCCTACGTCTGTGCCGAAAACTATTTTTACATTTTTCTTTAGGGCGCGGGCGAAGGCGTCGCGCTCGGTGTTCACCATTTTGAGCCAATTGCCGCCGCGGCCTGGGGCTACTGCGGCGCCTACCATTACTGTGGGGACCCAATAAATTCCGCGGCGGGCGATTTCGTCGATCTCGGCGTCGGTGAGGCCGTCGCCGTGTTCGACGGAGTCTACGCCGGCGCGCAGGGCTGCGGCGATGCCGTCGGAGCCTATGGCGTGTGCGGCTACGTGATGGCCTAGGCGATGGGCTTCATCGACTATGGCGCGGGCTTCTTCGTCGGTGAAATTTACTTGGCTGTGGAGGATGCCGTCGGCTTCGTAGTGGTAGCCGTGATCGGAATAATATTTGATCCAATCGGCGCCGTGAGCGAGTTGCTCGCGTACGGCTAGTCGGGCGCCTTCTACGCCATCGACTGGTTGCACGCCGTGCGGCAGTTCGAGTTCCCAGGAATATCCGAGGAGCGGATACATGCCGGTGGGGGCCATGGCGCGGGTGGAAACGAAGAGATGCGGGCCGGGGACTTCGCCGCGATTGATGGCGGTTTTGACGTCGACGTCGGCGTACATGGCGCCTTCGGTTTCTAGATCGCGGAGCGCGGTGAAGCCGTGATCTAGGGCGATTTTTGCGTTGCGTGCGGCGAGGATGGCGCGATAGGGGATCGATTGCTTCAGGAGTTGCACGTCGTAGTCTGCTTCGGTGACGTCGCCTTGCAGGAGGATGTGCGTGTGCGCGTCGATCAGGCCGGGAAGGACGGTGGAGTTCGATAGATCCAGCAGATCGACGCCGGCGGGCGGGGCTCCTCCCGGCGTGACGCTTACGATTTTTCCGTCTTCGATTAGAATCAGGGCGTTGGCGATCGCGGCGTCGCTCTTGCCGTCAATTAATTTGCCGGCGCGAATGGCGATTGGCTTTTTTTGTGAGTACGGCGATGGGGAATCTTGCGCGAAGGTTGCTGCGGCTACGATTAGAATTAGCGCGCAGGTTGCTGTGGTCATTCGTTTCAGATTTTGTCGGATCATGCCTAGCCTCGCTTTGTAGCAGAGCCACTCTTGGCTGTGGCTTTTTGTCGCTATTCGATTTTCAGCGTGCCATTGCGTGAATTCGACACAGCCAGGAGTGGCTGTGCTACTGGGCTACCTTGCTTCTTTGGCTTTTGCCTTTTCGGATTTCTCGGCCATCCATTCGTCGATGCGCCCGAGGGCTTTTTGCAGGACTTCGGCATCGCCGCCGAAGCCGATGCGGAAATAGCCGTCCATGCCTAGCTGATTTCCTGGCACGATCAGGACGCCTTTTTGCGTGCGCAATTCTTCGCCCATTTCTGCGGAGTTCCATCCGGTGTTGTAGCCGTACCAGGCGATCGCGCCGGCGCGTGGCGGGATGTGGGTGAGCAGGCCGGAGTGCTTTGCGGCCCAATCGCGCATGATGGGATAGTGCTTGCGGACGATGCTGCGGGTGCGGGCGATGATGCGGGCGTTGCGCGCCGGTTGGAGTGCTAGGAATGCCAGCTTCTCGGTGGGCATTGTTGGCGCCATGCTGGCGTAATCGTGATAGGTCCAGAGTTTGTCGATCATCGTGGGCGGGCCGATGATCCATCCGGTGCGCAGGCCGGGTAGGCCGTAGGCTTTCGAGAGACCGCCGGTGCAGAAGAGGCGATCGTAGTTGCCCCAGAGGCTGGGGGTGGTTTCGCCTTCGAGTTCGGCGCCGCGGTAGACTTCGTCGGCTAGAACGTAGGCGCCGACTTTTGCGGCGGCGGCGCAGATTGCTTTGATGGATTCTGCCGTGAGTGTCGCGCCGGTTGGATTATTGGGATTGCACAGAGCTATGAGTTTCGTTTTATTGGTGATTAAGCGGGGAAGTTCGTCGAGGTCGGGAGCCCAGCGCAATTTTTCGCGCAGCCAAAGTGGTTTTACCGTGGCGCCAAAACTTTCCGCGAGGCCTTGAATCTGCACGTAATTCGGGAGCATGAAAACCACTTCATCGCCCGGCTCGAGCAGCAGCCAACTCACCAGAAAATTTGCTTCCGCGCAGCCCGCGGTGAGAATTGCATTTTCTGCGCGTGCGTTCGGATAGAGTGCGGCGATGCGGGCGCGTAGTTCCTCGGTGCCATTTGTTTGCGGATAGCCGAGGCGGAGGCCGAGCAGCATTTCGGCCGCTGCGGGATCGTCGAGCAGATCGCGCACGGTGAGCGGCTCGACGCCACTCTCGGAAATGTTCAGCTCGACGCGATTTTCCCAGACTGATTGCCAGCGCTCGAGTTCAAACGGTGCAATTTGCATTGGAGGCCTCTCGATTCTGTGAGAGGGCGATTAAACCGCAATGTGTGGCAAAGCGAAAGGAATTTTCGCGCTGCGCCTGCGATTCGGCGTCGGCGAATTGTGGATTGCCTGGCGAAGCCTTCGAGCGAGAGAATGGCGCCGGCAACTGGGAGCGATCATGAAATGTGGAATCGGTATCGCCTGCGTGGCGGCGCTTTTGCTAAACGCCGGCGCAGGCAATTCGATCGCGCGCGGCCAGACACAATCGGCCGCCGGCGCGAAAGCAGCCAACCCCGTCGTTTTGCGCTTTGCGGTTTCGGGCGATTCGCGGAATTGCGGCGACGTGGTGATGCCGGGGATCACCGCGCACGTGCTCGCCGATCACTCCGCATTTTATTGGCATCTCGGGGATTTTCGCGCGATTTACACCGTTGACGAGGACATCCAGCATCAGCGCGAGCGCCTCGACAAGCCCATGACGCTTGCCGAATACCAGCGCATCGCCTGGCCCGACTTTCTCGAAAATCAGATCGTACCGTTCGGTTCCGTGCCGGTTTTTCTGGGCATCGGAAATCACGAGACGATTGCGCCGAAAACGCGCGATGAACTAGTCGCGCAGATTGCCGACTGGATCGATACTCCCTTGCTTCGCGAACAGCGCCTTCGCGATGATCCGCGCGATTTTCGGCTGAAGACTTACTACCACTGGATTATGGCCGGGGCGGATTTCATTAACATGGACAATGCCACCGCCGATCAATTCGATAAAGCGCAGCTCGAATGGTTTGAGAGCATCCTTGCGCGTGACGCTGAGAACAC
>JABDFR010000071.1:0-1505 GCA_013286465.1 Acidobacteriota bacterium
GGGGATGACCTACGAACAGCAAGGCAACCTCCCCGGCGCAGTCGAAGAGCTTCAAAAAGCGAACAAGCTGGAAACGGAAATGCCGTGGCCTCTCGCTCAGCAGGGCTACTTGTACGCGCGCCTAGGCCGAAAAAGCGACGCCGAACAAGTCCTCCAAGAACTAACCCGTCGCTCAGAGAAGCGCTACGTCTCCCCCTATTTCTTCGCGACAGTCTACGCCGGTCTAGGCCAGAAAGAACAAGCCCTAAAGTCCTTAGAAAAAGGCTACGCAGATCGCAGCATGTTCATGACGTTAACAATCGACGACCCCGAGCTAGACCCCCTGCGCTCCGACCCCCGTTTCCGAGCTCTGCTGCGTCAGATGGGAATGCAGAACTAAAATGCGCCGATCTCCTCAAGCTTTCACGTCCAAAACCAAAACCGGCTGGTAAGTCCGAGGCACCACCGCCTCCGCAATCGCAATCAACTGCTGTTGCTGATTAAATACACGCAACCGCGCCGGCTGCCATTCGCCGGCATTCAACTCCGCCGGAGCCCCCTGCGCCGACACCACTTGCCCCGCGTGAATCTGCGCCAAAGGCAAAGTAAATTTCGCCCCATGCTGAATCCGCCGCTCCACAATCGGCAACACCGTAGCCCGGGGCAATTCCGGCAACATCCCTTCCAACCGGATCACGCGCTCAGCAAACTTCCCCGCCCTCCCAGCCTCCTGCAACTCCTCAAGCGTCGAAGCCTGATCCAAAGTAAATTCCCCGACAGCGGTACGCACAATTTCAGCAAGATGCGCCCCAGTTCCATACCGCTGCCCCAAGTCGTGAGCCAGCGAACGAATGTAAGTACCCGACCCGCACTCCACAGAAAATCGCGCCACAGATCCTTCAATCGCCGTCAGTTGAAATTCAAAAACTTCCACTTCGACGGCCTTCAATTCCACCGGCTTATTCTTCCGCGCCAATTCGTGCGCCGGCCGCCCATGAATCTTCTTCGCCGAAAATGCCGGCGGCATCTGCCGAATCCGTCCCCTGAATTCCGCAGCAAGCAATTCGATTTTCTCACGGTCAAGAGTCGGCGCAGTGTCGGGCTCCAGCGCCTCGCCCTCAGCGTCATAAGTATCAGTAGCAAATCCAAATCGCGCCGCGCAGGTATACCGCTTCCGCCGGCTGGCATAAAAACGCATCAATCGAGTAGCCCGCCCAAGCAGCAAAACCAACACGCCGGTAGCCAACGGATCAAGCGTCCCCAGATGCCCAATCTGCCGGAATCCAGCAATACGGCGCACAGATTCCACAATGTCATGCGAGGTCTTCCCTCGCGGCTTGTTAATAACAAGCGCCCCATCAATCGGCGCAGGCACTGGAGTTCGCGGCATGTTTTTGTAGGGGCGGGGGTTTACACCCGCCCGATGTGGCCCTGGGTTTTGGTGTGTCTTACCGAAATCGCGCGGTCCAGGCGACGGGATCAAACATCAAAATCCAAATCCGTCGTCCGCCCGAACGGCTCCGGCT
>JABDFR010000071.1:1515-11886 GCA_013286465.1 Acidobacteriota bacterium
TTGCTCTTGCGCAGAAGATCCTCGATGCGCTGGCCGTATTCGTCGGACTCATCAGGCACAAAAACGATTTCGGGCGCACGTCGAAGTTGCAGGCGCTCGACCAATTCATGCCGCACGTAGCCGGAAGCGGCGGCCAGTCCCTTCAGAACCACAGCGCGTTCGCTCGGGTCGGACATAATGCCGACGTACACACGCGCATGCCGCATGTCCGGCGAAAGGCGCACCTCACTGACCACCAATGGCACAGCCAGCCGCGGATCCTTCAATTCACCGGCCAGCATCAAACCAATTTCATTACGCATCTCTTCAGCAATACGCTCGGGGCGATGACCAGCAATCGTCATATGCGCTCCTTAAAGTATTTCAAATTCCTGCCCAACCAAATCGCGGCCCAGCAATCGCTCGGATTCATCCGCGACAGCCCGCATCGATTGCTCAAGATGCTTATCGTCGTTGGAAATGCTAACCACGCCGATCACCGAGCGCTGCCAAACATCCTGATGATCAAGCTCCGCCACAGCTACATTAAAATGATGCCGCAACTTATCTTTCAAGCTGCGCAGCACCTGGCGTTTATCCTTCAGCGATCGCGCGTCGGGAATGTAAATTTCCAGGGTGAGAAGGCCGATTGGCATGTTGCGCTCCGGGCTGATGCTCCTGAGCGATTCTTACAGGCGCGTTTGACCGCGCAAATGCCCGTTATCCTGAGCGAAGCTCCCAACGCTATCGTCCCGAGCAAAGCTCTTGAGACTGTCATCCTGAGCGAAGCTAAGGATCTAAGCGTCCAACGCCCACCGCCACGAATTCACAGCACGAAATCAAAAACTACGACGCCGCTGCGGCGGAGCGGTCCAGCGTGAAACATTCCAAAACGTCGCCAACTTTCACGTCCGCGAAATTCGAGATGCTGATGCCGCACTCAAACCCGCTGCGAACTTCGTTTGCGTCGTCCTTAAAGCGCTTCAGCGAAACAATCCTGCCGGTGTAAACGACAGCGTTATCGCGCAGCACGCGCACTTCCGCATCGCGTTTGATAATGCCATCTTGCACGTACGACCCGGCAATCATTCCAGAGCCCTTGATGCGGAAGGTATTCCGCACTTCCGCCCGGCCCAAGTAAACTTCCTTAACCACCGGCGTGAGCAACCCAGTCATAGCCTTCTTCAACTCGTCGCTCAGCTCGTAAATAATCGTGTGCAGCCGAATATCAACGCCCTCTTGCTGCGCCAGATCGGCAGCCTTACGTTCCGGGCGAACACCAAATCCAATAATGATGGCGCTGGACGCAGAAGCCAGCAGCACGTCCGTTTCTGAAACGGCGCCGACGCTGGCGTGAATGATCTTGAGCTTCACCTGGTCGGTCGAAAGTTTCGGAAGCATTTCGCTCAAAACTTCCACCGAACCTTGCACGTCGGCCTTAAGCACGATCGGCAATTCCTTCACTTCGCCGCTGCGCAACTGCTCGTGCAACTGATCGAGAGTCAGCCGGCTGCTCGACGATTTCGCCAAAGTAGCTTCGCGCAGTTTGCCCTGCCGGTACTCGACAATGTGCCGCGCCTTAGCTTCGTCAGCCACCTGGAACTGATCGCCCGCATCCGGCACGCCCTGCAACCCGAGAACTTCCACCGGCGTAGCAGGCCCAGCTTCCTTCACAGGCTGCCCGCGATCATTAAACAGAGCGCGAACCTTCCCATAAACCGCGCCGCAAACGAAAAAGTCGCCCACATGCAGCGTCCCATTTTGCACAAGCACGGTAGCGACGGGCCCACGGCCCTTGTCCACGCGAGATTCGAGAACCGTCCCCGCAGCAGCAGCATCAACATTCGCCTTCAACTCGCGCAAATCGCCCACCAGCAAAATCATTTCCAGCAGGCGCGGAATATTCTTCTTGGTCTTCGCGGAAACTTCCACCATCACCGTATCGCCGCCCCACTCTTCAGGCATCAAATTGCGATCGGCAAGCTGCCGCTTCACCCGCTCAGGCTGCGCGTCAGGAATATCAATCTTATTGATAGCCACGATGATCGGAACTTTCGCCGCGCGCGCGTGATCAATCGCTTCTTCGGTCTGCGGCATCACGCCGTCATCCGCTCCCACGACAAGAACAACGATGTCGGTAACTTTGGCACCACGCGCACGCATGCGAGTAAACGCTTCGTGGCCCGGCGTGTCGATGAAAACGATGCGCCGATCATTGATGCGCACTTCATACGCGCCAATGTGCTGCGTGATCCCACCAGATTCCCCAGCCGCCACATCAGTTTCACGAATGGCGTCGAGCAAACTAGTCTTGCCGTGATCGACGTGCCCCATGACCGTGACGACAGGCGCCCGCGGCGTGAGATTGCCGGTAGCCTCTTCGTGCTTAGTTTCTTCCTGCACCATCTGCTGCTCGAAGGAAACTACTTCCACAATGCCGTTAAACGACTCGGCGAGCTGCGTAGCGGTCTGCACATCCAGCGCCTGATTGATACTGGCAAACATGCCCTTGTCCATCAGCGACTTCAACAATTCCTTGGCGCGCACGTCGAGTTTCTCAGCAAGCTCGCGGACAGTAATGCCTTCGGTCACGACCACAGCGCGTGGCTCGCGCTGCACCGGCGCGGGCATGGCCTCAGCCTGCGCAGTGCGGCCAGCTCCAACGCCAGGACGCGTGCGCACCGGATGCAGTTTGCGCTCGCCCTCAGCAAATCGCTTCTCGATCAGCGGGCGTCCGCGCGAAGGCGTAGGTTTACGCGCATAAAGCGGCTTGCCCGGTTCAGCTTTACCCGCAGGAGCGGCGCCCCCCGATGGCTTCGCGCCGGGACCGCCAGAAGTGGGCCGTATACCGCCGCCACCAGGCCGTCCACCCGGACGCGCCGGAAAACGCGACGCTCCCGGCCGCTCGCCTTGCGCCGAGCCAGGACGTCCCGCCGCAGCCGGACGCATCCCCGAAGGCGACTCGCGCTGCGAACTCGGCGGCGCCTGAATCATCGGCCGTTGCGGAATTTTCGGCATCGGGCCAAGCACAGGCTTCGGTGGAGGCGCCGGTCGAGCCGAGGATGTTGCGCCGGCAGGCGAAGCTGATGCTCCGGGCCGCGCACCAATCGGAGTTCGTGACGGAATCGTAGATGCCGGGCGCGAAGCAGGCGCGGCCGGTGGCGCAGCGGCCGCAGGCTTCGCAGCAACTGGATGCGTTGTCGGCGGCACAGCGCTCGGGCGCGGCGCGGCCGGAGTCGGCGTCGGTGGAACAGAAATCGGCGGGCGCGCAGGAAGCGGCGGACGCGGCCCCGTCGGCATTGCGGCGATCGGCGGTGCCGGTGAAGCCGGCGCGGCGGCGACCGGCGGAGCTACGGCAGGCTTAGCGGCAACTGGAGCTGCGGGAGCTGCCGACGGTGTCGGCGCTGGCGCGGCAGCGGGACGCGGAGCTGCCGGCGGCGGTGCAGCAGCCGCAGGCTTCGCGGCAGGCCGGGCTTTCGCAGCCGCAGCTTTGGCAGCCTTATCGGCTTCCGCGGCGGCTTCAGCGTCAGCTAGCCCCTGGAAATGCTTGCGCACCAATTCCGCGTGATCAAGATCCAGAGAACTCGAGTGCGTTTTCTTTTCCGTAACGCCGATCTCGGGGAGAAAGTCGATCAGAACTTTCGCTTTGATCTCCAACTCGCGCGCGAGCTCGTTAATTCGAATTTGATTCGGGTCCGACATAGCCTCCGTTTATTCTTTCTTGTCGCTGTTCTCAGGGTTTTCTTCTTCGTTGCCGCCAGGCGCGTGCGCGTCGGGCGAAACTTCCGGCTGTTCCGTTGATTCTGTCGCCGCCGAGTCCGCGCCTTCGGATTTTTCTTCGCTCGCAGCCGCAGGTTCGTCGACCACTGCTGCAATCTCAGTAGTTTCTTCGTCGTCGACAGACGGCTCGTCGGCAACGGCTTCTTCTTCCGTCGTCTCAATCGCAGCCGCGGATTCTTCTTCCGCCGGAACAGGCTCAGCCGGAGCTTCTTCCACCGCCGGCGGCGCGGCAGCAGCGATTGCTTCCGCTTCCGCAGCAGCGACAGCCTCAGCAGCCTGTCGCGCTTCAAGTTCCTCGAAATAAGTGCCCACAGACTGGCGGATCTTCTCCACCATTTTCTCACCGATGCCCGGAATTTCCACCAACTGCTCGGGCGTCATATCAGCCAGCTTCTCAATCGAAGTAACGCCGTGCGCCTCAAGCTTCTCGACAGTCTTCGGCCCCACACCCGCAAGCTCCGTCAAAGGAGTGCCAGGCGAAGTCAGCGCAGTCATCTGATCTTCAATCTCGCGCCGCTTCTCTTCCTCGCTCTTGATGTCGATATTCCAACCAATCAACTTGCTAGCCAGCCGAACGTTCTGCCCCTTCTTGCCAATCGCAAGCGAAAGCTGCGTATCCTCGACAATCACCTCAAGCCGCTTCTCTTCGACATCGACAACCTGCACGCGCGTAACTTTCGCGGGACTAAGCGACTTCTGCGCAAACGTCAGCGTATCTTCGTTGTAAGGAATGATGTCGATCTTCTCGCCGCGCAACTCACGAATGATCGACTGCACGCGCATGCCCTTCATCCCCACGCAAGCGCCCACAGGATCAACTTCCTTATCGCGGCTCTCGACAGCGATCTTGGTCCGCTCGCCGGCCTCGCGAGCCACAGCGCGGATCTGCACCGTACCGTCGTAAATTTCCGGCACTTCCATTTCGAACAATCGTTGAACTAGAGCTGGATCAGCGCGCGAAACGATCACTTGCGGGCCCTTGGCAGCACGCTCCACAGCGCGGATAGTGACGCGCAAGCGTTCGCCAACATTGTAAGTCTCCAAGCGAGATTGCTCGCGCTTCGGCATGCGCGCTTCAGTACGCCCCATGTCCACGATCACATCGGGCCCTTCCACGCGCTTCACAATGCCGTTCACCAATTCGCCCACGCGAGTGTGGTACTCGTTGTAAATCGTATCGCGCTCAGCCTCGCGCACCTTCTGCAGGATCACCTGCTTGGCAGTCTGCGCAGCGATGCGCCCAAGCACTTCGGTAGGCTTATTCTGGAAAATTTCCCCGCCAGTCTCGATAGCAGGCTGCTGTTTGCGCGCATCGGCAAGCGAAATTTCGCGCAGCGGATCGGCAACTTCTTCCACTACGGTGCGGACAGCAAAGACGTCTACGTGGCCAGTTTCAGCGTTGAATTTTGAGCGGAGATCTTCCTCAGTCTTGTAATACTTGCGCGCCGCGACAACCATCGCGTCTTCGATCGCCGCCACGATCACATCGGGCTCGATGTGCTTCTCGCGGCTGATCTGCTCGATTGTCTGGTACAGCAAACTTGCCATTTCTGCTGCTCCATTCACTGGGCCGGATTGCACTAAAAAATGTTGCACCGAAAAATGTCGCGCTAAAAAATCCCGCCGCCCCAAAGGGCGCCGCTACAAAACCGGCGGCAGACCGCCGTCTCAAATCTCCACTACCAAGTTCGCCTTGCGAATCCCGGCGAACGGCACCGCTACTTCTTTGTCGCTCACCGCCAACTTTACGTTGCCTTCCGCATAACCAGCCAAGCGCCCCTCGTAAAACTTGGCGTTCTCCACCGGCTCGTTCAACCAAATTTTCGCCAAGCGGCCAGTGAACCTCGCATAATCCGCAGGCTTCAAGAGCTTGCGATCCAGCCCCGGCGAACTCACTTCCAAAACGTAAGCCGGCCCCGGCACCAAATCCTCAACATCCAGAATTACGCTCAACTGCTTGCTCACTTGCTCGCAATCCTGATGCGTAATCTTGCCGCCCTGCGGATCGGCCTCAGTGGGCAACCGGTCAAGATAGACGCGCAAAAAGCGCTCCTTACCGACCTTCCACTCGAGATCGAAAATCTCAAGCCCTTCCGAACGGGCCACCCGCTCCGCCGCCGCGCGAATCTTCTCCAAATCCACCATGGTCGTCGTTCCCGGGTCGTCATTCCGGGGTCGAGAGGCACCCCGACCGTATGTGCCGCGCAGGCGCCCCGCCCGGCGCGTTTCCCGCGCAACAAAAAAGTGGGCTCGCGCCCACTGAGTCCTTCGGCCTAACTGGAAACGCCCCAGTATAGCCGCGCCGACAGGAAAAACGCAAGTCGGCGGCCGGCGTGCCGCTGCCCCGCCGCGATCGAGTCTTTTCCCGTAGGGGCGCCGCTCGCTGCGCCCGCCGATGTAACGCCCGCGAAAATGCGCCCTATTGCTCTCCACGTAACGCGATCCGACCTCCTCCGCGCACTTTCACCCTCGCAATCGCCCCATCGCCGCTCTAGCGCATTCGCACCACCCTGACGATAATGGCAACCATCATGCACCCTACAACGCCATGACAAAATCCGCACCAACGCGAAATTCCAAGCGATTTGCGCTCGGCCTAGCCACCCTAACGTGCGCAGCCACCCTCGCAACGGTCGTCTCCGCAAATCACAGAGCGGCAAGCGTTTCTGGAAGCCCAGAATTACCCCGCCTGATGCTCTGGGCTTGGGAGCGTCCCGAAGATTTACGCGCCATTGATCCGCAAGCAGCAGGCGTCGCATTCTTAGCCCGCACCTTGTATCTATCAGCCGACAGCGTGGGAGTTCGCCCACGCTTCCAGCCATTGCACGTCGCCACCACCACAGCGCTCGTCGCCGTAGTGCGGATCGACACAACGCAAGGCAAGCCCCCGACGTACTCCGCCCAACAGCGCAAAGCAACAACCGATGCCGTCGCAGAAGCAGCCCATATTCCCGGCCTCCGCGGAGTACAAATCGATTTCGACGCACGCGCATCGGAACGCGAATTCTACCGCGCGCTACTCCTCGACCTCCGCAAACGAATCACTCCCAACCTATCGCTCACGATCACCGCCGGCGCGTCATGGTGCATCGGCGACGATTGGATCGAAGGCCTACCAATCGACGACGCCGTACCGATGCTTTTTCGCATGGGCGTGGACGACCGAAACATTGGGACTTATTTGGCCGAGGGCCGCGACTTCCGTGCCAGCGCATGCCGGGAAAGTCTGGGCCTATCCACGGACGAATCGCGCCGAGTTTTACCGCAGGGCCGGCGAATCTGGATGTTCAGCCCGAAAGCCTGGGATGCCAAGTCAATTGCAAAGGCGGAGCAGGAGGCGGAGAAATGGCAATGAAACGATGGAAAAAGTATTGCGCCGCAGGCTTGCTCGCCACTTTTCTTTATCTGTCCAGCCCCACCTCGGGCTGCGGGCCATTCTTTCCGCAAACGTACTTCATAACGTCAAGGCTACCCGACTATCCGTTGCAGCCTTACGCCGCGGGCAAAGTTGGAATCGTGCTCCCCACGTACGCGCGCTCGTACCTGGTGGTGGCCTATCGTTATTTCAGCGGCAAGCCATTGAACGCCGACGAGCAAACAGCGGCGCTGAAACTTTGGAACGATCGATTGTCCGCGACGCGCGAAATGGCATCCCAGCCGCCGCAGGTCTCGCGGGTCTGGCTGAATGAGCGGGCGAAAATCGTGAAGATTTCCGCGCCCGCGGAAATTCGAGAATTCGCGGACAAGTACGAACCGATCGACAACGTACCTGGGTATTACGTGCAGTACAGGAATTGCCTGGCGGATGGATTCGCGACCGCAGCCGCGACGCTTCGAGATCTCGCGGCAAAATGGGGGGCAGAGGCGCCGGAACTCGCGGACTGGGTGCGCGGGCAGGATACCGTCTTTTCAAATTGCGGCGGCTTTCCGTCGGGGCCGGAGCAAGCGAAGGCGGCCATTCATATCCCGGATCCCGCACCGGCATCGGCACCAGTTTTGCTGCGCGCGGATCGCGCCTACCAAATCGCCGCCGCGGAATTTTATGGAGCCCGCTTCGAGGATGCAGAAGCGGCGTTCCGCACGATCTCGGAAGATCGCGAGTCTGCCTGGCGCGCGATTGCGGCGTTGATGGTAGCGCGCTGCGAAATCCGCCTCGCGACGCTTGCCACCGGCGGCGCCGATCAAGCCGCAGCGCATCTCCGTGCCGCAGACGCGCAATTGCGCAAAATCAAATCGGACCCATCGCTCCGAGAAGTCCACGCCGGCGCCGGGCGGCTGCTCGATTTTGTGGAGTTCAGAATTCATCCGGACGAGCAGCTACACGAGCTTGCCGCCCGAATCACAGATTCGCGCGATCCAGCCGGTTTCGGCCAAAACCTGTCGGATTACAGCGCGCTGCTCGACGAAGTGCGAGGCGAAATTCCGGATGGCGCCGAGGCGCGTCTCACAAAGGACGCGGTAGCAGCGAGCAGCGCAGGGCGGCTTCCGCGGCGGGATGACATTACCGATTGGATCCTGAATTACGAAGATGGATCGCCCGCCGCCGCTCATCACGCATCCGAGCAATGGCAAAAAACGCAGAGTGTCCCGTGGCTGGTTTCTTCGCTCGCGAAGGCGTCGCCGCAAGATCCCGGAGCGCGCGAGCTGATGGCCGCCGCTCAAAAGCTACCGGCCGATTCCCCAGCCTATTTGGCCGCAACTTTTGGCCGCCTGCGCCTGCAGGCCGCGACCGCACCGGATGCTGCAGCGAAAGAACTCGACGGCGTCCTCGACAACGCCAAAATCGAACTGCCGAAATCATCCCGCAATCTTTTCCTGGCGCTGCGCATGAAAACGTCCGCCAGCCTCGATGATTTTCTGCGTTACGCGCCGCGCGTTCCCAGCGCCGTGAGCAACGGCTTCGATGAACTGGAGATTCCCTCGACCGAAGACGAAGGAATAGGCAACGTCGAAACCAATAAAAAACTCAATGCCCCGAATCCTTATTTCGATCGGGATGCAGCGCAAGTGCTGGATCGCGAATTGCCGTTAAGCATCATTGCGGATGCTGCCGCGAGCACGAAATTGCCGCCCGCGCTGCGCATCGAAGTCGCGCGCGCCGGATGGACGCGTGCCGTATTGCGGCGCGATGATTCTGCGAAAAAGTTTGCCGCCATTCTCGCGGACGTCGACGCGGACTTGCGTCCCGCCATGCAGGACTTCCTAAAGGCGCAGAGCGCCGACGAGCAACAATCCGCCGCAATCTGGATCCTTCTGCGAAATCCAGGGCTGCGGCCTTACGTCACCCCGGGTCTTCTGCGCGAAGGCGTCGCGCGCACGGATAGTTACCGCGACAATTGGTGGTGCGGATTGTCGGTCACGGTCGGGCAGCCGGGCGCGCCGACTGAGATTGATCGTGTCAATCCCCGGCCTGCGGATCCTCTGCTCACGATTTACCCGGATCGCGGGGCAGGAACTCCGCGATTTTTACCCGCAGCAGAAAAGGCAAAAGCCGAAAACGAGTTAGCCACCCTGCGAGCCATCGACACCGCCCCGAATTACTTGGTAAAGGAAACCTTGGCCTGGGCCAAAGCACAGCATGACGATCCGCGTTTACCAGAAGCGTTGTACTGGGCGGTACGCGCAACACGCTTCGGCTGCACCGACGCCGATTCCTCAAACCTTTCGCGCAAAGCCTTCGTTTTTCTACACGAAAATTATCCTGACGATCCGTTCACGGCCAAAACGAAATATTGGTACTGATTCTTACGCCGGGTCCACGCCGCGTCCGCCGCAGTCGATTTTTTTCCGTAGGGGCGCCGCTTGCTGCGCCCGCCCGTGTAACCCCAGCGAAAACGCAGCCTATTCGCCTCAGCGTAACGCGATCCGCCATCTTCCGGTTTCAATCTTCACCTAACTGCACACCACGTCAACAAAACCCATTGATTTAGCAATTTCTAACGCACCACAGCGGAATATCAAAATCAAGATCGCCACCAATGCCGAGGGGAAATTCAAATGCAAGAGTGCCAGCAATACCGTGGCAGCCTCCCGCTTTAACGGGGGGAGGAGCGCTTAAGCACGACGAATCGCCCCGCCCACTTCGAACGCGCTTTGGCGCTGGGCACGAGCAGCGGCGTTTGCGCCGCGAACGATCACCGCGAAAATCAGCAAATTCCCAATCCCGCCTTGCCCGCCAGAAACCCTTCCAACCGCGCCGACTATCGTTGATGCCCACACCCCAAACCTCAAAAGCCCGCACCCGCCAACGCCCTCACCCTCACTCTGTTACAAAATGACCCAAATCAGGAAGCGCGTTACCCACTCCAAACCCCTTCCCCCAACTAAATTCCAAACAATCGCCGTTCCGTCGCTTTTCCCGTCACTTTACCATTGACTAACTAAATACCCAGCGCGATTCTATCCCCGGCCCTCTCCAACAGGCCGAGCACACAACGTAGCGGTGGGCTTCCGCCCAGCATCTTGTGACCACACGGAGCCAAGACGAAAAGAAACTCGAGACACCCAGGCCAATGATCACACTCCCACAACTCGCCCCCAAAGATCACACCCCGCCTCCAATTTCTAATCGGGAATCTGAAGCCGCTATTTTCGCCCCTCGTCGCCCCTTAC
>JABDFR010000072.1 GCA_013286465.1 Acidobacteriota bacterium
GCGGGGTGTGTGATAGCTTCTTTCGGCGAATCTGCGGGCGGCCTCCCTGGGGCGAGTGAGCGTCGCGCGATTCTGTCAGTGCGCCGGGCCCCGGCGATTAATTCAATTTATTTTGGAGGCGCTTGATGAGTGCGAAGTTTGGAATTGCGCGGGTTTGGTGCGCGGCGATTTTGGCCTTGACGCTTAGCGCGGGAGCTCGCGCGGCGGACAAGCATCCGTTCGGCATTGACGATGATTCGGCGCTGCGGCGGGCGCGCGCCATCGCGGTTTCCCCGGACGGCAAAACCGTTCTTTACGATGTTTCATGGGCTGGGACTAAGGGGCCGCGCGCGCATGAATGGCGCTTGATCGGCGTAGCCGGCGGAAATTCGCGCAAGCTTGATCTTCCCGAGCATTTCACTCCGTCTGGATTTACGAAAGAGGGCGACGCGCTGTTCGGCATCGAAGAGATTGACAAGAAAGACCAGTTCTCAATCGTGCCACTGGCGGCTGGAAAGTTGAAGCAGAATCTGGCGCTGCCATCTGGAATTCATTCTGCGTTCATTTCGCCCGATGGGACGCGCTTTGCCTTGCTTGCTGATCCGGCGCCGAAGGATCCACTTGCAGAAGTGCGGCATGTGGCCGAGAACCAGCGGACATCGCTCTACGTGGTTGGCTTGCATGGGGAGAATGGGGCTTGGTGGTGCCCGGCGCTCGATAGCATCAGCGATATTTCGTGGTCTGACGATGGGCAGGAAATTGCGGTGGTGACTGGACTGCCGAAGATCGGACATCACGATGTGCATTCGTACATTGATATTTGCAATGCGGCGGGGGCGCGGCGCGTGGCGGATATTGCGAATTCGACGGCGGGGCTGGCTTGGGCCGATGGCGGGCGCGAAATTGCGGTGACGAGTACCAGCCTCGACGTGCTAACGCCGGATCATGTGTATACGGTCGCCGCCAGCGGCGGGAAATTGACGGATCGCACGCCGGATCTTGCAGGCTCTGTTGAGACGCTTACTTCGGATATGCATGGCAATGTGTGGGTGCTGACGCATCGCGGCGTGATTACGGATTGCGATGCGTTTCGCGATGGGAAGCTGGTGCCGGCGTTTCGCTGGACGGACGGCGTGATTTTGAGCGCGCCGGTGAATACTTCGTTTTCTGGCTCGCCGGATGGGCCGGTATTTAATGTTGGCGATCCCCTGCATTCTCCAAATGTTGCGGTGGCGCGCGATGGGAAGTTGGTGAAGATCACTCAGGAAGGCGACGATACGTTGGCTTCGGTGTCGCTGGGGGATGTGCGGGTGGTGCATTGGACGGCGAAGGATGGCACGAAGCTCGATGGCATCGTTACATTTCCGCCGGGCTACGATGCGGCGAAGAAATATCCGTTTTTGAATTTGCCGCACGGCGGCCCTGAGGCCAACGATGCTCTGGAATTCGATTTCTTTTCGCGATTGGTGGCGGGGCTTGGGTACGTAGTCATACAGCCGCAATATCGCGGGTCGACCGGATACGGCTCGGAGTTTCTTCAGGCGATTTACCAGCACTTTGGCGACCGGGCTTATAGCGATGTGGATTCCGCTACGGATTTTGCAATTGCGCAGGGCTGGGCCGATCCGAATCGCTTGGCAATATTTGGATGGAGCGCTGGCGGATTCATGACTTCTTGGACGGTGACCCAGACGCATCGTTATAAGGCCGCGATTGAAGGCGCGGGGATCACCGATTGGCTGAGCTTTATCCCTACGAGCGATATCTCGCAGGTGGATTATGACGCGCGCTGGCAGGAGAAGGATCCTTCGCCATTCTTGAAATTCTCGGCGGTGATGTTTGCGGATGCCGTGACTACGCCGCTTTTGATATTGCATGGCGAAGCAGATTTGCGTGTGCCTACATTTCAGGGACGGGAGTATTTTGTTTTGCTGGCGGAGCGCGGCAAGACGGCGCGCATGGTGACTTATCCCGGGTCCCCGCATTTTCCGATTTTGGGCGAGCAGCGGCGGGATGTTTTTAAGGAAGTGGCGGATTGGTTGGGACGGTATAACCCGTGAGGCGGAGGATTTTGTCAAATGACTAGTCGATTTTGGCGGGCATTCGGGGCAATGTTGTTTTTCGCTGCGTCGATAGCTACGCCGCGTGTGTTTGCGCAAGCGAATGATGCTAAGCCTGCCGCCGCGCCTGCGAAGAAATCTCCTTGGAAGCCTGAGGACGTGATTTTTACGGATTCGGCCGGCGGATTTCGGATTTCGCCGGATGGTAAATGGGTGGTTTGGGTGAAGGGTACGGCGGACAAGGATAAGGATGCGCGCGTCAGCAATCTTTTTCTTTCTAGCCTTACCGAGAAGAAAGAGATTCAGCTTACTCGTGGCACCGATACTATTTCGGGGGCTCGTTGGTCGCCGTCAGGGGAGACGATTGCGTTTTTGAGTACTCGGGCGTTGCCTAAGCCCAAGCCGGATTTTGCGCCGCTGCAGCTTTGGCTGATTAATTCGCGTGGGGGCGAGGCTTGGTCCGTTACTGAATTTGAGAAAGGGATCAAATCGTTTGAGTGGATTGATAACGACACGATTCTTTTTAGCGCGGAGGAGGATGCTTCTCTTTTCGAGCGGAATACCAAGGAACGCAAGGACGACACTACGGTGGTCGATGACTCGGCCCACGAATCGGCGGTGCGGCTTTACAAATTTTCGATCAAGGACAAGAAAGTCGCGCGGGTTACCGATAATTCGGACTGGATTGGGGATTTCGATGTATCGCGCGACGGCAAATGGGCTGTGGCTGTGGCTTCCCGCGAGTTGAGTTATGCCTGGGATCAGAAAGTTGCGCCGGCTACTTATTTGATCGACCTTTCGAGCGGGAAGCGCACGGAAATTTATCCCGATGGGAAGATTCGACCGTATCAAGTGCGATGGGCACGGGACAATTCGGGATTTTATGTGCTGGCGCCTTATTCGAGCGATCCGCGATTTTTTACCGCTACGATTACGAAAATTTATTTTTACGATGTCGCTACCGGAACGAATACGGAAGTGAATCTCGATTGGGAACGCTCGATGGGATTCGATTTCGAAATCACCAGCGATGGATTCATCGCGTTTTTGGCGGACGGCGTTTATTCGAAGCCGGCGCGTTATACGCGGCATGGTGCAACGTGGTCGCGCGAATGGATT
This sequence comes from Acidobacteriota bacterium, assembly GCA_013286465.1. Lineage (GTDB taxonomy): Bacteria > Acidobacteriota > Terriglobia > Acidiferrales > UBA7541 > Palsa-147. The sequence goes on from JABDFR010000072.1 coordinate 3,159, forward strand.
GGAGGGGAGCAGGCTCGGAATTGGTTCAGCTTCGCCGTTGGCGACGATGATCATTCGTTGGTCTACGAATACAGCACGGCTAGCACGCCTTCGCAGTGGTTCCGGGCGCGGCTCGACGGGGCGAAAGTCAGCGGCAGCGTGCAATTCACTGAGCTGAATCCGCATTTCAAGGAACGGACGATCGCGAAGACTGAGGTGCTGCATTGGAAAGGTGCGAATGACGATGATGTGGAGGGAATTCTTTACTACCCGTTGAATTATGAGCCGGGGAAGAAATATCCGTTGATTACCGCGACGCATGGCGGCCCTTCGGGCGCGGATCACGATGAGTGGAGCGAATCGTGGGCTTACTCGAATAATTTATTGAACCAGCGCGGGGCTTTTATTTTGAAGACGAACTATCACGGCAGCAACAGCTACGGATTGAAATGGGTGGAATCGATTTGCTGCGGGAAATATTACGAGCTGGAGATTCCGGACATTGAAAAGGGCGTGGACGCGCTGATTGCCAAGGGGCTGGTGGATCCGGATCGCGTTGGGGCTTTGGGTTGGTCGAATGGATCGATTCTTTCGATCCAATTGATGATTGTTGATCCGGATCGCTATAAGGCGGCGGCTGTGGGCGCTGGCGATGTGGAATGGATCAGCGATTGGGCGAACGTGGATTTCGGCGAGGCGTTTGACGACTATTATTTCGGGAAGTCGCCGCTGCAGGATCCGGAGCTTTATCTCCGCAAATCGCCCATATTCAAAATGGATCGTGTGAAAACGCCTACCTTGATTTTCTTTGGAACCATTGATCGCCAGGTGCCGACTGAAGAAGGTTGGACGCATTACCGGACGCTCTACACTCTCGGCAAAGTGCCGGTGCGATTTTTGCTTTTCCCCGGCGAGCCGCATGGGCCGCGCAAACTTTCGCACCAGATGCGAAAGGTGACCGAGGAGATGGCGTGGTTCGACAAGTATCTTTTCAATGCGAATCCGCCGGAGAATGAGGCGTTCAAGAAAGATTCGCCGCTGGCTACTGCGTTGCGCCGCCGATTCGTGGCCAAGACCGGAACGATTTATGGCGTGGAGTTGACTGTCGCGAGGACGACTTCGAACACTCCGGCGCCGCCTACGGTAATTCCTGAAGTGGTGAAGCGCGGCGAGATTGAAATTGGACGATTTGAAGTTACTCGCGCGCAGTACGCTGCTTTTGACACCAACTACAAATTTGAACCTGGCACGGAAAATTATCCGGCGAATGGAATTACGTTCGATCGTGCCAAAGCTTACTGCTTGTGGCTCAGCGGCGTTTCGAATCAGACCTATCGCTTGCCGAATGAATCTGAAGTCACAGAACTCTACAAAGACCGGCCGGGCGAGAACACTCTCGATTACTGGGCTGGATACACGATCAATCCTGAGGATGCCCAACGGCTGGAAGACAAAATCAAGCTGCTTGCCGGGAATGCACCGCTCTTGAAGGAAGTCGGCAGTTTCTCCGGGCAAGGCGATGAAACCGAGGAATTGATTTTTGATCTGGGCGGCAATGCGGCCGAGTGGGTGATTGCTGCGGATGGATCGGGCAAGACGCTGGGCGGCAGCGCGGATCGTCCGTCGGATTCGAAAGCGCGGTACCGCGGTGCCGAGGGCGATTACACCGGATTTCGCGTCATTCGCGGCGCGCCGAAATCGAAGTAACCGATTGGGATCGCACCAGATTGGCTCTTGTGTGCTGAGCTGTCCGCTCTTAGGCTGGGCGCATGAGCGAATACACTCCTACACCGCGCACGCAGGTGCGCCGCCTGCCCGATCGCGGGCATTACGATTCCGAAACTGTTCATCGCATTCTTGACGAGGGATTTTTGTGCCACGTCGGGTTTGTAGTCGATGGCCAGCCTTTCGTTATTCCCACCGGTTATGCGCGCGTCGATGACTGCGTTTATTTGCATGGATCGGCCGCCAGCCGGATGCTGCGGACTTTGGCCGGCGGGGTGCAAGTGTGCGTAACCGTGACGCTTGTGGACGGGCTCGTTTTGGCGCGCTCCGCTTTTCATCATTCCATGAATTACCGCTCGGTAGTGATACTAGGGCGCGCGCATGCGGTCGAGGATCGAGCGGAAAAATTGCTGGCCCTATCGGCGTTCACAAATCATGTCGTGCCGGGGCGTTGGGATGCGGTTCGCGAAGTGCGCGATTCGGAGCTAAAGGCGACGTCGGTTTTGAAGATTTTATTGCGGGAAGTTTCGGCGAAAGTTCGCGTCGGCCCGCCCAAGGATGAAGCCGAAGATTATGAGTTGCCGATTTGGGCCGGCGTACTGCCTCTGAAATTGACGGCAGGGGCGCCCGTTGCAGATCCGAAATTGCCGGAGGGGATCGGCGTGCCGGAGAGTCTGAAAAACTACTCGCGGGCGCGCGGATGAGCCGGCGGATCGGCGAAATCAACGTAGAGAATTTTGCGAACTGTGCCGTAATCGGAATTGCCGCGGCGGCAGGAAATCAGGAGAGATAGAAGCGGCGCACCCGCCGGCCGAGCGCGCACAATAAATCCGACGTCACCGTGCCAATCTCGCGCGCCGCATCGGAAACTTCGATCGCATCAGCCCCATCGCTGCCGTAAATCGTAACGATATCGCCGACTGCCGCGTCGCGAACTTCCGTGGCATCCACGGTAGCCAAATCCATAGAAATCGTGCCCACCAACGGCACGCGCTTCCCGCGCAAAAGCGCCGACCCGCGATTCGTCCGCGCCCGCACCAATCCATCGGCATAACCAGCAGCAATCACCGCAATCCGCGAAGGCCGCGCGGTCACAAATCGCGCCCCATACCCAACGCCCTCGCCCGCCGCAACATCCCGCAGCGAAATAATCCGCGCCCGCAGCGAAAGACAAGGCCGCAAATCCATCTCCGCCATCACCTCCGCCTTCTTCTCCGGCGGATCAAATCCCTGGTGATAGCCATAAAGAATCGCCCCAGGCCGCACCAAATCCCCCCAGGTAGAAGGCCGCGCGCAAATCGCCCCGCTATTCGCCAAATGCACTAATCCCGGCGAAACGCCCAGCCCCCGCAATCGTTCGAGCGCCGCAAAAAACTTCCGCTCCTGCCCCGCCGTCTGATCGCTGGTGAAATCCTCCGCCGAAGCAAAATGCGTGTAAGTCCCCTCCAGCAAAAGATGCGGGCAGCGCGCCAATTCCGCCGCAAACGCGTCCACCTCGCCCGGCTCAATCCCCAGCCGGTTCATCCCCGTATTAATTTTCAAATGAAAACGCGCCCGAAAATTCCGCACGCGCCGAGCCCGCCGCCCAGCCGCCCGCTCCAATTGCCGCAACTGCTCGAGACGCGTAACCGTCGGCGTCAAATCATGCCGCAATAAAATCTCTTCCTCGCCGGCCCAAAATCCCGTAAGCACCAGAATCCGCTTGCGAATCCCCGCCTCGCGCAACTCAATCCCCTCACTCGAGCACGTAACGCCCAGCCATTCCGCCCCAGCCCGAGCCAGCGCCTTAGAAATCGGCACCGACCCCAGCCCATAAGCATTCGCCTTCACCACCGCCAAAATCTTCCGCCGCGCCCCCACATGCCCGCGAATCACCTTCAAATTGTGCAAAATGTCGGCCAAAGAAATCTCAGCCCAAACCGGCCGCCCCTCGAATTTGATTTTGCGCTTCATGGCAATCGCCGCAGCATCCGGCAAGTGAGAGTATCCCGCCGCCCCGCCCGTTTCGGCAGCCGGCGCATCAATCGTCGGTGAGTCAGTCAACAGTGTAGGCATGGCAATGGAATCCAAGCACAAATGATGCCAAGTCCAGCCGACTCAAAAAATCGCGCGAGCCAGCCCGTAAGCCACTATTTAGAATAAGTTACAAGGACAACGAGAGGAATCGAAAATCCGCCACCCAGCACCAATCAAGAACCATCGTGGAAACACCAACACAACCGTGCCGCCAAGAAACAATCGAGCCGCCGAGCGCCGGCCAACCAACGTAGCGCTGGCGTCCCGCCGGCTCTTACGAGCAACCAGTTCGCTACGACCGAAATCACGGACGGCGCAACCAGTCAAATTCAGCCCATCCGAAACACAGCCAAGAGTGGCTGTACTACAAAACCCTACCCACCGGACTCCTGAAAACTATCCCCACTAAACTCATCCGGCGCCGCCACTTCAAACCGCGTCCAGCGGCTGTTGAACACGAATTGCAACACGCCAGTCGGCCCATTGCGCTGCTTGCCGATAATCAATTTCGTCTTGTTGCGATCTTCCTCCGGCGCATCCTTATTAAAAAAATCCGGTCGATTGATGAACAGCACCACATCAGCATCCTGCTCAATAGCCCCCGACTCGCGCAAATCAGCAAGCTGCGGATCGCGTTTATCTTTCTCCGGTCCACGAGTAAGCTGGCTAAGCACCAAAACCGGCACCTTCAATTCCTTAGCCATAGCCTTCAAAGCCCGCGAAATACTCGAAACTTCCTCATTGCGATTCCCAAATCGCCCGCGCGCCGTAACCAGCTGCAAATAATCCACCACCACCAAGGCCAAATTTTTATCCCGCGCCAATCGACGCGCCTTAGCCGCCATCTCCAACACGCTAGCCGAAGCCGAATCATCAATCCACAGCGGCGCATCCGCCAATTCGCTCAAAGATTCCGAAACTTTCTTCCAGTCATCATGTTTCACATAGCCGGTGCGGAATTTATGCGCGTCCACATGCGCATGCGACGCCAGCAAGCGCAGCAGCAGCGATTCCTTCGACATTTCCAGGCTAAACACCGCCACCGTCTCGCGATTCCGCACCGCCACGTTCTCCGCGATATTCAAAGCCAGCGCCGTCTTCCCCATCGACGGCCGCGCCGCCAAAATAATCAATTCCGAAGGCTGCAACCCGGCCGTCTCGCGATCCAATTCCGGATAACCGGTAGCCAACCCGGTAATCTGCCGCCCGCCGGTAAAAACTTTCTCGATGCGCGTCCAGTTGTCGCGCACCAGATCCTTAACGCCAATCAAGCCAGCCCGAATCCGGTCGTCAGCCAGCTCGAAGATGCTCGACTCGGCGTTGTCGAGAATCGCGTCAGCGTCATCGTCAGCCGCCAGCGCCCGTTCCTGAATCGCCAGCGCCACATGCGCCAAATTCCGCAGCATCGATTTCTCTTTAACGATGCGCGCATAATGCTCCACATTCGATATCCGCGGCACCCCATCCACAAGCTGCGCCAAATAAGCAGCCCCGCCCGCCGCCTCCAGTTCCCCGCTACGATGCAAATCCTCAGTCAAGGTAACCAAATCAATCGCATGCTGCGCCTCAGCCAGCGCAATCATCCGCTCGAAAATCCGCCGGTGCGGATCAAGAAAGAAGTCATCCGTCTTAAGTTTCTCAACAGCCGGATTCAAAGCATGATTGTCGAGCAAAATCGCGCCAAGAATGCTGCGCTCCGCATCCAGATTGTGCGGCAGTGGCCGTTCGAGGTTGACGTCAATCGCCATAGGTTTCGCTTTGTATTCGCCCCAGTGTCCCGCAGTCCGTATTTCTACGCAATGGGTATCTCTTCCCGTAGGGCCCGCGCTTTATGCCGGGCCTCTTCGTGCACGATCGCGCCACAAACCCATGTGCCGAATTTCTGATTGGCTGGGATTGCAATTCGAAGACTGAGTCTGCGCGACCGAGGCCGGGACGTCAACGCGTCGAGGTCTGTGAAATTCAGTCCTCCTGTGCAAATCGCCCGGCTCAGCGCGGCCTTTGATTTTTCTTCGCTTTGCAATTTGTCTTAATCGCTACATGGTGAGATTAAAAAACCTCCTTAAGTCGAATGGAACCAATGAAATAATTTTTTCTAATCGCTACAAAAGTGGGGGGTGGTGAATTCGGTTTTCGTCGCTGGGTGCGCATCGCCGGTGAGAAGTAGGCTCCTTTTTCCCGATTAGAAGTGATCAGGAGGAGTGATTCCCGATTAGAGTTTTGTTCGCCTTTTTGGTGATAAAGGGCAGGGCGGTTGGGACGGCCGCGATCAGCTGGAATCGTGATTTGGAGGCGTTTCGCCGTTGAAAAAAGTGCTGCTACTTCCCGATTAGAACTGGTCCGCCTTCTTTCTTTTCTATGGGTTACGACGGTTTCTAATCGTAGTGATTCCCGATTAGAATTTCGATGCACTGGACTTGGGGGGATTTGAACTTTCGCCGGGTTCACCCGGCGGCGAAAGCGCGGTTGAACGGCGGGAGGGTCTGAAAGGAAAGACCCTCCCCTACTGGGGCCGAAAAAACATGCTTCTTTTTCCCGATTAGAACTTGCCTGCGTTCTTTCTTTTCTTTGGGTTACGACGGTTTCTAATCGTAGTGATTCCCGATTAGAATTTTGAGCTTTTGGGGCGTTCGGGAGGCTGGGGCGCGGGATTCTGGGGCGGCGATCGGCGAACTGCGGGGCTAATCGGGAAATGCTGTCGCTGCCGGCGTTTGTGCCGGGTGGTTTCATCTGCTCCTCTAAACGATTTGGCGCGGTGCCCTTCCCGCCATCGCGGGATCAGGGCATGTGGGCAGCTCAGGTGGGCCGCCCTCGCGCCGGAATTGCGAGTAACTGCGTGGTTATTGTGAAATTACTTTGTGGGTGTGTCAATGGTACGGAGAGGCTAGGACTTAATCATCGCTTGAGCTCGATAGACCCTATTCTCTGAAGGCGTTGTAGAAACTCAACGAACCCTCTTAGTTTCTTGATGTCGCTCTTATCTGTGCCTTCGGGATCGAAGTGCATAACGTCGTTGCGGATTCGGCGAACGTCATCTAGACCCTTGATAAACAGCGCCCGATCGATTTGCAATCCGAGCTTGCCCCAGCCTGCCGGATTTTCTAGGAGCCTCATGTACTCGCCGAACGTTAAATCCTTCACGCCGGCGACTTGTCGTTCGGAATCTCCCGGATCGCGGGCCTGGACGAGCTCCTCATTGGAGAAATTGCCTTCGATCAGGCTTCTGATGTGATTCTCAATTTCATCGAGAATGAGAAAAGGCTCAGAAAGGTCGCCAAATGTAACGCTAATGTCATAAGACGTGATGATTCCACTTATCTTGTTCGTCGTCCGGTCCCGCACAAGGACACAATCGTGTTGTCGCAAAAGATTCACGACGGCGAAGATTGAAGCTTCGGTGCCTATCTCCGCGTGCTGGTCCATCGCGTCCCCGACGCGTGAGAATTTATGCCCCTGAGACCAAAGGCTCCCTACGGATTTCCAACTGAACACTCCCTTTACATCCCGCTCGCCAGTCATAACGGGAAGCTGTGAGAAGTCATTCATGAACATGATTGTCACCGCATGCTCTATTGTTGTATCCGGGGAAGCCGTCACAGGAGGCCGGTTTGCCAGAGCTAGTCGGCCTATGCGGTATGTCGGATCAACTTGTGCCTTCGTCGTAGGCAGGGTAGTAATAACCCGGTTCGTGGCCGCGGCGGAGACAGGAGTGACAGCCTCGGATGGTGACGGTGTAGTTGCAGTCGATTGCTTCACTTCGGTCTTGTGCATGAACATGACGAAGGCATCGAGGTACGTAGCGTCGAAATCAGGTTCCGTCATTAGGTTAAGTTCGTCGAAGGCATCACGGATTACGGAAACTATCCAGCGACCTCGCCGCTGGCTGCCATAGAACCATGATAAGAGTTCGCGGACAGTGAAACTTGGGTTCTCATCCTGTGCGACCTGGTTCGCAATCTCACGTAGCTGCGCCGGAACATAAGGCCAGGGCTCTGGAACGAAGGGAATAATCTCCGTGGTCATATCGCAATCACCCGATGAACTCCAGTATCGTGCCGCGGCTCGCTACTCTGCTAAAACGCTGCTTGTATAGTCTCGTAACGCTACCTGGTTCTAAGCATTTCTCACGACCGACTGAAGTTTTCGAACTTGGCGCTCCAGTTCTTTGACCGATTTCCTGAGGGCTCGGTCTTCCGCGATTCCGGTTACGATCCCCTCGCACTTCGAGCACAAATACATTTTCTTATTGAACTTGTTGCCATTTGCGGATGGCGAGAACTGGTCAAGAACCCAATGCCCTCTTGCGTTGATGTGTCGTTTGCCCCGCCTGTACCGAAACTGATGGCAATCGCACAGCGCGCACTTAACAATTCGCAATGACTTGTAGAGAAAAACCTCAAACGTCTCTGGATTTGGATCGAACGGTCTCGAATGCGTGATCGGTATAATTCTTGTGGCCTTGATTTGCAGAAGCCCGATTCCAAGGGTTGCAGCTTCGCCTATCGTTCTTGCATCAAATTCTCGCGGCTGTGCCAAGTAACATTTGTGGGCAAGCCGTGAATACTGGCTGGCTTGAAGCAGGTTCCTGAGCGACGTTCTGGACCGGCTGGGTTTCACCTCGACAGCGATTCCCTCAAGATGTCGGGCCGCATTGCCCTTTATGCCCCTGATACCGTAAACATCTACGATCTGACGGCCCCAACCGCGCCCGGTAAATGGCAGAACTGAGCCGTTCTTGAGAACGCTCTCCGTTACGCAGCCCATTTTCTGCTGAAGATACTCGCGGATCGGCTCGTAATAATAGCTCTCAGGCCGTTTTCGCAACGCTGCACCCCGTTGTTTTACCTTTGCCGATGAAAAAGCAATCCGGCATCGCC
>JABDFR010000073.1 GCA_013286465.1 Acidobacteriota bacterium
CGAAAAATCGGCATAGGGATAGTTGAAGAGAAATTTCACCGCGTCGAGAATTTCAGTGTTTTCGTCGCGCAACCGCAGCGGAGCGGAGCTGTCAGGCGGGATAGACATGGCGTCCACATCCGAATCGTTCGCGTAGCCGGGATGACCGTGGTTGTCGAACGCGCGGATCGCTTCGATTTGCGGGAGGAGCCGGTCGTAGATTGCCCTTACGTCGGGGCCCGGAAGCGGCTGGGCTTGTGCGCCTGCTGGCGACGACGCCAACACGGTCCAAATAAGCGCGGCCGCACCCGCAAGAACTGGACACTCCCACATCAAACACTTCTTTCCGCTAAGCATCTGATTAAAAACCGTAGCGCAGCATGAATTGAATTACGCGTGGAGTGCCGGCCATCGTAGTGATGGCGCCAAACTCGGGGCCGCTCACGTCCACGAACGACGGATTATTGAAATTTGGGTGATTCCAGAGGTTGAAAAACTCGGATCGAAACTCAAGCCTCTGATTTTCGGTGAATGCAAAAGTCTTGCCGATCGAGAAATCCCAATTTTGCTCGAACGGGCCGCGGAAAATATTGCGGCCGAGATTGCCATAGCCCGTTGAACCATCCGGCCCGACGACTGGCGCAGGAAGAAACGCGTTGAAATTCACGTAGGAATTGAGCTTGGTCGCAAGACTCCCCGAAGTGTAAGCGGAGCTGGCATTGAATCCAGGCGCGATACTAGCCGTCGACTGATCGGGGCCAATCGGGGTAAACGTGGAACCGCCAGCCGAATCGACAATAGTGAATGGACGGCCGGATTGGAAAGTGACGATGCCGTCCACGCTCCAGCCGGCAAGCGCAGCCTTCTTGAAACCAGTCTCCTTCAAAAAGAACGGCAATTGATAGGCATAGCTGATGATGAAGCGATGCGTGCGATCGAAGTCGGAAAGACCGCGCGAGTCTCTGATATTGGTTTGGTCATTTAGGACGGTGTTGAAAGCCGTAGTGTCGTTGGAGACTTCGTCGATGGAACGCGAGAATGTATACGCGGCCTGGAAGTACAAACCGCGAAAGCGGCGCGTGACCGAAGCTTGCAACGAATTGTAAGTCGAAGTGGCATCGTTGCAGAAACACTGCATACCAGCAGGACTCAACCCCAGAACACGTGAGCGCGCCGGCGCATTCGCGACGGTGTTCTGCGTGATCGTATAGGTCTGGCCGGTCGGACTCGTGAGCACGACGGGATCCTGCGGGCTGACAAGGAACGGCTGAATCGTGGTGCGCACTTCGCGTAAGTGCGTGCCTTTGGTTCCGACGTAACCGACATTGAAAACCCACCCACGGGCGATTTCTCGCTCAACGGTCAAGTTCCACTGTTGCGCGCTGGGAGACAGGAAATGCAGCGGCGCTTCGAGCGCGATGAGCTCCTCGCTGTTGCCGCTGAACACGGGAACTTGCGTGGTATCCGTGGTCGGAACGCCGGTAGTCGCGTTCACAAATCCCTGGAACACACCGAGCTGCGGCACGAACGCGGGGCTGATTACCCCGGCGGGTGGAAGGATCGAAAACGCTGGAAGATTCGCGAGCTGGCCCGGAGGCGGAGTGCCGAACGAACCTGCCAGGAAAGGCGAGGAGAAACCAAAGTTGTCCACGGTGCCGTTATCTTCGCGCTCGTAGTAAATACCGTAGCCCGCACGGACTGACATTTTGCCGTCACTGAACGGATCCCACGCGAAGCCAATGCGCGGGCCCCAATCAGAGGCGTATCCGTTGCTGCGAAGCGTCGGCGAACCGGTGCCAACGAGGCCCGGAATGTTCAGTTTGTTCACGCCCTTGGGGAAAATCCAGGGTTCCTGTCCAGAGGCAACGAGGCTAGGAACGAGATTTGCGATCTGATTGGTGGCGTCAGAGACGGCGCCGTCGAGCTCCCAGCGAACGCCGAGATTCAGAGTCACATTTTTGCGAATCTTGAAATCATCCTGCGCAAAAAGCGAAAAATTGTTGATGCGGTATTCGTGATTCGAGACGCCGCTGCCGCTCCCCGTAACCACCGGCTGGCCCAGCAACACATTTTGAAAATCCGTAAAAGCGCCCGGGAACGGCACGAAAACCAAAAGACCATTGAAGAGTTGAGGATAATTCTTGTCGAGATAGATGCGATCGGCTTGGCCACCGAGGCGCAATAGATGGCGGCCGAGATTCTCAGCCACCGTGTCTAGAAAAGTGAAATTGCTTTGGCGCGACGACACGTTCGCGGCTGGCGTGGGTCCGAATTGAAAGCTGGCCAGCTCGAAGCGCGGAATATTGATGTCCACATTGCTGTTGGGGCGATTGATGCCGATGTCGTTGATGCTGACGACCGGAACATTGTCCGTGTCATTGGCAATGCGCACGAACCCGAACCTGAAGTCGTTGATGAGATGAGCCGAGAAGGTGTGCGTTTCGGAAATGGTCACGAAGCGGTTGTGCACGGGAAGGAAAACCGGAAAGTCGAGATCGCCCGGACTGATGGCCGCGCCGAACTGCGAACCCAGCGCGCCCGCGCCAAACGGCAAGAACGAATGGAAGTTCGAGTAGAAAAAGCGAGCCCGCAGGACGTCCGAGCCTCCGTTGAAATTGCGATCCCAGCTAGTGGTGAACTGGTCGTCGTTGAAAGTTCCGGGATGGCTGACGAACAAGCGCGACTGCTGCTCATTGAGTGGAAGCGTCGGATCGATGGGCGGCAAAGAAGGAATCAGCCAGCCGCCGCCGGCCCCGCCAAATTGATTGCTTTTGAATTGCAAAAGATTGACGACCACCGGATCGAGAAGTGCGGGATCCTGAAGGCCGGTGGGCAGCATTTGGGCGAGGCTCGCGGCATCGCGCTGCGACGGAATCGTGGGAATGAAAGTGCTGATGAAAGTGCCCGGTGAAATTCCATTTTCCTGGCGCGTGCCCTGATAATTCACGAAGAAAAAGCCCTGCGACGCGTGCGGGCCTAGCGGTCCGCCCAGGCTGCCCCCGAAAATATTCTGATGGACCACGCCCCGCGGCTCGCCGTCGGCGTTGGCGAAGAAATCGTTGGCGTCGAGCGCGTCATTGCGGAAATATTCGTACACCGACCCGTGAAAATTCTGCGTGCCCCCGCGCAACACCGCATTTACGTTGCCGCCGCCGTTGCGGCCCTGCGTCGCATCGTAAAGACTAGTTTGCATCTTGAATTCTTCAATGACGTCGGGATTGGGAAGCGGCGTGTTGGTTAGTTCGCCGACGTTGTAGTCGCTGACGCTGATCCCTTCGATCTGGACGTTGTTGTAACCCTCGCGCTGTCCATTCACGTTCATGCGAATATCGCCCCGGCCCAATTGACCGGCGGCCGTGAGATCGGAGGAAGCGCCGGTCGAAAGGGTAAGAAGCTGCTGCACGTTGCGAGTGGGCAGCGGAAGATTTTCGAGAGTTTGCGAGCCGATCGATTCGCCCGTGGCGGCCGTGGTAGTTTCGACGGCGGCGGCGCCAGAATGCACTTCGACGGACTGCGCCACGGTACCGACTTGCAGCGTCAGCTTTATTCGCGTCGTCTCAGTGACGCGAACCTCGACGTTGGTAGCTTTCTGATCCGCAAAGCCCTTGGCGACGACTGCGATGGTGTACCGACCGACCGGCAGCAGAAGCGCGGTAAAAGTTCCGTGATCGTCGGTCGCCAGCGCGCGAAGTTGATTGCCCGAAACTTGATCGATGATCCGGATTTCGGCGCCGGGAACGGAGGCCCCGCTGCTGTCTTCAATGGTGCCGTTGATGGCTCCGGTAGCGCCGCCCTGCGCAAAAACAACCGAGCAGGAAAAAATGACGAGAAAGATTCCCAGAAGGAAGTGTTTCATGGCGGTGACCTCCTCACCCCACAGAGATAGACGTTACTCTGAGGCTCCGCCCTTGGGAGCCGCGTTCAAGGTTGAGCTGTCCTGCGATCGCCGGCGCGTGAACCAGTACACCATGGTGATGAGAACGAGAAATGGAGCGAATCCCGGCACCGTCCATTGCAAACCATCGACGAAAAACGTGCTGATTGTAATACCAAGCAAAGCCGCGATGCCAAGGAACGTGGAGTAAGGATAGAAGCGAAGGCGCATGGGAAGTTTTGCGACGCGCTCCGGTCCAAGTGCGCGGCGAAATGCGATGTGGGTGAGCAAGATCACGATCCAGACAAAAAACATACCCGCGACCGCGACACCATAAAGCGCAAGAAATGCTTTTCCGGGCGCGTAGATGGCGAGAAGAATCGCGGCCACCATTCCGGCGGAAGAAACGGCCAGCGCGCGACGGGGAACACCGTTCTTCGCCAGCTTCGAAAGCGAAGCGGGCACATACTTTCCGCGCGCGAGCGAAAAAAGCATGCGAGTCGTGAGATACAAATCGGTGTTGCAGCTCGAGAGCGCCGCGGTAATCACTACGATATTCATAATTGTCGCGGCGAAGGGAATCCCCGCTGACGAGAACGCGCGAACGAACGGACTAGCAGTGAGTCCCGTGCCGGCACCAGTCTGATTCCACGGCGTCATGGCCAGCATGATCGTAATCGCCAGAACGTAAAAGAAAATTAATCGGAAAACGATCGTGCGCATGGCCTTGGGGATGGATTTTTCAGGGCTTTCGGCTTCACCGGCGGTGACCGCGATCACTTCAACTCCCATGTAACTCGTGACCACGAGCGTGAGAGCCAGCCACACGCCGAGCCAACCGTGCGGAAGAAATCCGCCATTCGCCGTGAGATTCTTCAGACCGATCGCTGGATGAGGTCCGATACCGACGATTAGAGCGGCGCCCACGCCGATAAAAACCAGTATTGCCACGACCTTGATTAGTGCAAACCAGTACTCGATTTCACCGAAGCGGCCCACATGTAGCGTGTTGAGCGCAATCAGTCCGATCGAGACGGACAAAACCCAAATCCACTGCGGCACAGTCGGAAACCAGAAGGAAAAATAAATCGCGACGGCTGTGACTTCCGCGCCGATCGCGATCATCTGCACCAGTCCATAAGTGGTACGCACCGCAAAGCCGGCCCAGCGGCTGAAATATTTTTCAGCGTAAACGCCGAACGAACCGGCGTCGGGATGCACCACCGCCATTTCCGCCAACGAATAGGCCACGATCAGCGCGATGATTGCGCCCAAGAGATAGCTGATGATTACCCCTGGACCGGCAATCCGTATCGTGACGCCGCTGCCTAGAAACAGGCCGACGCCGATCGCGCCGCCAATGGCCAGCATGGTGAGTTGACGCTGGCTGAGCCGGCGCCGCAGTTCTTGCGGCGCTGCCGCTGAGGATCCACTCTCCGGTCCGACTAATTCTGCGGATGCGGCGGGGTCCGGAGCGCTATCCATTTTTGCTCAGCTTTTGGAGGACATCGCTGAAGCGTTGAATCTCTTCGGAAGTGTTGTAATGCACCAGAGAAGCGCGAACGGCGCCGCTGTCCATGCTTAGCGACAGGCGTTTCATCAGGCGCGGCGCGTACATATGACCGTCACGAATGCCGATGCCGGCGCGCGCCATTTCTTCGGTGACCACCTGCGGCGAAACTCGCGGAAGATTGAAGCAGAAAGTCGGGACGCGCTCGCCAACGCGCTCTTTCGGGCGGATCCCGTAAATCGTGGCGCCAGATTTCTCGAGAGCCTCCAAAACTTCGATCGACAGTTCTTCCTCGTACCCACGAATGGCCGCCATCGCCGTGATCAAATTTGCGCGCCGCGAACTCGATCCGCCATTACTGCTGAGTTGTTTTCCGACCAACTCGAGGTACTCGATCGCGGCTGTCATCCCCGCCACATTTTCATAAACGAAAGTGCCTGCTTCGATTTTCCCGGGCGGCTCATTCGGAATGAAATCTTCGCGAAAAGTGGGCAATTTTTCGAGCAGAGCGCGCTTGCCCCACATGAATCCCATATGCGGCGCGAAAATTTTGTAACCCGAGCAGGCCAGATAGTCGCAGCCCCAGGCTTGTACATCGATTAATCCGTGCGGGCCGTAGTGCACGCAGTCCAGAAAAAGTTCCGCGCCGGCATCATGAGCGAATTTTGCGACGGCCGGGACGTCCACGATCGAACCGAGCGCGTTGGAGGTTACCGTGCAGGCAACAAGGCGCGTTTTTGCCGAGAGCAACGGCCACAGATCCTCGGAGTGCAAATTGCCGTCGTCGCGCATTTTCCACAGGTGGAACTTCGCGCCGAAAGATTCGAGGGCCATCCAGGTGGCGATGTTCGCTTCGTGGTCCATTTCGCTGACGATGATTTCGTTGCGGGCGCCGAGCGACTGCCCAATGGCGAGGCTCACTAGGCGAATGAATGAGGTAGCGTTCATGCCGAAGGCAACCTCGCTGGGATCGCGCGCGCCCAAAAGATCGGCCACGCTGCGCCGGCCGCGATCGATGGTCGCGTCGACTTCGATACTCTGGGGATATCGCCCGCCGCGCTGGACATTGCATTCGAGCAGATGGCGGTTAATTGCATCGAACACAATCTGCGGGATTTGCGCCCCCGCCGCATTGTCGAAAAAAATGAATGGCGCGGCGTGCTTGAGCGCCGGAAACTGAGTGCGCAACGACTCCACGGGGAATTTGGGCCGCGCTTCCGATTTCGGCTTGCCGCCGAGGGTGGTATGCATGGGTTCCAAGGCTCCGGTTTGGCGAGACGCGCAATGCCGCCAGATGCTCTTCCCTGACGGCGAAGATGAGCGTAGGGCAAAAGCTATACCGCGCGGTCATGGCATGTCAAGAGAATGGTTCTTGTATGCGAGTGGTATACGTTTGACACGGACGCGGAACTCAGCAAGAATGTCTTAACGCAGGAACGGTGCCCTGGAGGCATCTTGGCGAAAACAGCAACTCGCGGTAAGAATCACCGGCGTCACATAGCGTCCGTTTCCCCTTTAATGTCACCCGGCTCGGCGCCCATGGCCGCAGCCTCGACGCTCAGCGAAAAAGTGTATCGCGCATTCAAGCGCGACATCATTCACAGCGTCTATCAGCCCGGCGAAGCTCTCAGCGAAAAAGCGCTGGCCGATCGCTACAAAGGCAGCCGCACGCCGGTGCGTGAGGCGGCTGTGCGCTTGCAGAATGAGCGGCTGCTGCGCATTGTGCCGAATCGCGGCTACTTCGTTGCGCAGATTACCTTGCAAGTACTGAACGATATCTACGAATTTCGTTGCGCGGTGGAATGTGCCGCGGCGGAACTGGCGGCGGCCAAGGGCGTGGATCCGGAATCGCTGCGGAAGCTATCGGAAATGTCGCTGGTGACGTGCAGCCCGGACGACCGCGAGAGCTGCGTGCGCTTCATCGAAGCAGACACGGCTTTCCACATGATGGTCGCGCGGCTATCGCGCAATCAGATGCTGGTGCAGGCGGTGGGCGAGGCGCGCAGCCAGATGGAACGCATCATGTTTGCCGCGATTGATATCAATTATTACGGCGAGGCGCCGGGGCGCGAGCATCGCGAAATTCTGAAGGCCATCGAAGAGCGCGATCCCGAGGCCGCGCGCCAGCACATGTACGATCACATCATCCAGTCGAAGGATAAGGTGCTCGGGCTGACGGGATTTGCTGCACGCCGCAGCTAATCGCCTCTAGAACGGAAATGTAATTCCCTTCCGTGCCAATTTCCAACTGCAAAACGCTTGCGCCTAATGTGCGCTCGCAGGCGTCAGCGATTTCAACGCTTCATCCATATAGTCCGGGGTGCCTTCGACGCGCTCGAGGTGCGGGTAGCGATTGCCATCGTGATACTGGATTTCGTGCGTTTCGAGGGAGCCGGCGTTCATGGTGGTGAGCTTGATCGCCGCGGGATTTGATTTCGACTCGCGCACGACGCGCTTAAATTCGTCTGTGGAAAATTGGCGTCCATTCACGGCGACGATTTTCAGATAGGGGCTGATGCCGGATTCAAATGCGGCCATGCCCGGAGTCGCGTCGACTACTGTGCCATCGCCTTTCACGCGCAGCCCGATCGACGAAGTGAAATCGGCGCCGCCCGAGACGCTATCGTCGGCCGCGATGTAGTCGTTGGGCTCGTCGTTGTAAACCAACTTCCAGCCACCGCCGGTAATGCCGCCGAGCGGCGCATTCGGACCAGTCGAATCGAGGCGTTCGCGCAGAAAGGCGCGCCAATCATTCGGCGCGACTTGATTGAGCGTCGAGACCAGATCATCGAACGTATAAGTCTTGATGACCGGTTCGCCATCGGGCGGCGCGTAGAAGATGTGGCAGAAATCATCGATCGAGCGGCGGCCATTCGTTAGCTTGCGGATCGTCGCGTCCACATCGAGCCAGATCAGCACGCTCTCCGGATAAAAATCTACGCTGCGACGGTACGACGTCCACTGCGGAACGCTGAAGTAAAGAATTTGCGCGGCGTTGGCGGTGTTCTGCAGCGAACGCCATCTGCGCCCCGCGCGGCGTTCGAGCATTCCGGCGATTTGAGCGAATTGCTCGCGAGCCTGCGCCGGCGTGTTGAGCCCGCTGCGCGCCGTCAATAGCTCGCCGAGAAATTCCGTCAACCCTTCATAGGTCCACAGAAGTTCACCTTTCATCGGCTGCTGAAAATCCGCCGTGGCTAATCCCTCGGGACGGCGAAATTGACCATTCCAGGAATGAGTGAACTCATGCGGAAAAAGCCCCGATTCGAGCAGCAGCGCATTGGGATCGATCAGCGTGTTCTGGGGAACGCGGTCGTCGCTGCTCTCGTGATGCTCCTGCCCGAGGCCCATGACGTTGTCGCTAAGAGTGAAGAGGAAATGATAATCGCGGTAATGGTGCGAGCGATAAAGCGCGTCGGCTTCGGCGACTAGCCGCGAATATTTCTCGACGAGCTCGGGCGAAATATCGACGGCCCAGGCATCATCAGAAAGCACGTCCAACTCGTGGGGCGGCTTGATCGCGGGATTGAGCTGATAGACGCGCGTGAATTCGCCGGCCTGCACCGGCGAATCGATGAGGATATCGAGCTTTACCGGCGAAAACTTAACGGAATTGTCAGAGTGACTCGCCACCGGCAGCGCCGTATTGAATTTCCATCCGGCAGGGATCGTCAGGCTGGGCACGAAAGTGATCTGGTTAGCCGGCCAGCCCTTCGGATACAGCGTGACCTGATTCCACATCAAGATGAAAAGCTTCGCGGCGCCCGACGCACTGAAATCAATCGTCGGTCCTGGCGGCGAGAGAAGAAAATCGAGAGATGCGTCGAGCGAACTCACGCCCGCCGGCACGTCGATATTGAACGCGAACATGTCCACCAAATCTTGCTGCCATGGAAGTTCTTTCCCGCCGGCCGAGAAATGCAGACCAGCGAGATTCCAGATGGGGCCATCAGGCGAATGATCAGCGGGCATCCACTTCGGGTAATAGAGCGTTAGCGGACCGGGCTTCACCGGAAATTGCAATTTGGCATGAAGCACGCGGCGAGGCGCATCGGTGGCGTCGACGGCTATCGAAATCGGCCCGGGCGGCGGATTCTGCGCCCGCGCGGGCGTGGCAAGGAGCGCAAAGCACGCAGCGAACAGCAGACTGCAACACACGGCGCGAGTTCCGTTTGCGTTCGTCATACGGCCTCCTGATGCGGATAGCGACGACTCTGGCGAAGGACTCAGACTTTAATTGGCCTCTGAAACAAACTGCTCCGGAGCCGTAGCCCCGGAGCAGCCATTCGAAGGCGATCTATTCACGCGGTGAACTTCCGTAATGCCTCACCAGGTAAATTTGCCCATAAACTGAATGTTACGCGGCCCGCCCACGCCAAAGTGCGAATCAAAGCTGCCATCATCGGCAGTAGCGCTGATGGTCGTGCTTCCATCGGGCGAAGGCTCCGCGAAGTTCGGGTGATTGAACGCGTTGAAGAAGCTGGTCCGGAACTCAAATCCGAATCGCTCCTTGAATCTGAAAGTCCGCTGAATGGCGATGTCCCAGGCATCCAAACCCGGCGCCACGATAGGATCGCGCGGGCAAGTTCCGAAAGTGCCAGCGAGAGGTTCAGAGAACGAGCTTTGGGACGCGTATGGCATGGTGAAGTCCTTCAACTGATAGGTAACCGGACCGATACAGTTGAATCGCTCGTGGAAATTACCCACGCCGCTTTCATCCGAGAAAGTCAGCAGAGGCGTAGCCAGTCCATCGCGCAACGTCGTGGTTCCGGAAACCTGCCAATCCTTAACCACATAGCCAAACGCGTTGTCGATTTTCGGATATGGCAGGCGATAAACGTAGGTGATGATCAACGCCCTGCGCTGATCGAATTCCGAATTTCCGTAACCACCCTTGATGTTCGATGAATCCTGAGGCACGAAACCGCTGGTGCCGGCGAAATCTTCCACTTCCGAGCCGGTGTCCAGGTTGTGCGACCAAGTAAACGCAAATTGCGTCGTCAAGCCGTGCCAGTCGTTGGACTTCAGCAAAACTTGCAGTGAATGGTAGGTGGCGAATCCGGGCGACGACAGAGTGTTGATCTGCGACAGAGTCGGAAACTCAGCGTTGAACGGACGGTTGTCTTGTTCGCAGACGGGATCACCAAAGGGATAACTCGGATGACATCCGGGATAATATCCCGATGCGAGAGGCGGCTGATTGATATCCAGAATTTGCAGTTGATGAACGCTGCGGTTCCCAACATAGCCAATCTGGAACACGACCCTCGAGTTCAATTCCTGCTGGATGTTGAAATTCCACAAGATAGTGTTCGGTGTTTTCAGATTGTGTTGAATGCTCGCGATGTTGAACGGGGGCACTGGCGCGCCGGTGCCGAAACTCGGAATGCCGACTCCAAACGGAATCGGGGCGGACGGCGCGACGGTGAAGCCGCCGGTTGGGCCGACGGGATTTTGTGCCAGTCCTTCCTCGAAGTTGGTGAGTGGAATCGTGTCGTAGTAAATGCCGAAGCCGGAACGAATGACGGTTTGACGCCCGGGAAGGACCGTAAACGGTGGCGCCCACGCCAATGACACGCGAGGACCCAAGTCACCCTTCGGTGCATTGTAAAGCTTGCCGCCCGGCAACTGCGAAGCTTCCACCAGTCCAAGGCTCGGATCGAACGCCGAGAACCGTCCGCGCGATTCATTGACGGTGGTAAAGAAGTCGTAGCGAAGGCCGGCGATCAGCGTAAGCCGCGGCGTGATTTTGTAGGTGTCCATCCCAAAGCCGCTGATCACGTTCTGATTGATATTGGCACGCCCGCTGCCGACTCGATTGATCGAAGTTAGACCAGCGCCGGGGGTAGGAAGGCCGGCGAGCAAATCTACCAAGCCCGCAATTCCGCCGTCATTCGGGGACAGCAAGTTCCCGAGCTGGCTTCCCGTGAAGGAAAAGATTCCGCGGCCACCCGCTAGCGTATAGTCCGAATAATCATGAAGGAAATTGAATCCAAACTTGAGCGCGTGCGCACCATGGTTCCAGCTGAAATCGTCGGCGATCTGGTAACTCGTAGCCACGCGGCCGCCGGC
>JABDFR010000074.1 GCA_013286465.1 Acidobacteriota bacterium
GCCCCATAGCCCCGCGCGCATCCGGCATAGAAGTCGCATAAAAAAGCGGCTTCCCGGGAATAATTTCCTCCGGCGCCTTCACATAAGGAACAATCTTCTCCACCGGCAATTTCGTACAAGCGCTCAACCCAGAAAGTGCCGCCGAAGCCGCCATCAATTTCAAAATGTCCCGCCGAGGAAGTTTCGAAGCCCGAGCGTCGTCAGCCACCAGGTCGTCAGCAGGATCATGAGGAAACTCATGCTGCACAAACGCGTCATATTCCCGCGTCCCAGCCAATTCCTCCAAACTCTGCCAAAATCTTTTGCCGTTACTGGTCGCCAATTTCGCCCGCATAGCCGCAAAATCCAAAGGCCGCTGAGAGACCGGCGCAACCGGAACGCGCTGCTCCTCATGCTCGTCGTGCGTCCCACGCACAGCACGCTTCGCCGCGCCGCCATTCCGCGGCTGCTGCTCGCCAAGAATCTTGAATACGTCGCTCATGTTTTTCGTAGCGCTGGCGTCCCGCCGGCTCCGACGAGCAAAACTTCCGCCACAGGCACCCTCACGACCGGACCACACAACACAATAAATCCGGCCCCTTCGATCTCAACTCTCACCGATGACACGTGGAACAATTCGTCAAACTCTGAATCTTATATTCCTTCACCAATTTCCTACCCAACTCCAACTGATTCGCCGGCACCTCATAGGTCGTACTAAAAACATATTCCTTAGGCCGCACATACTTCTCCGGCTCCCGATGGCAGCCCAAACACCAAGACATCTGCAAAGTATTCGCCGCCCAAGTCAAAGGCATCTCCTGCATCGGCCCATGGCAAGTAACGCACCCCACGCCCTTAGCCACATGAATGCTGTGATTAAAATAAACAAAATCCGGCAGCGCATTCACCCGCGTCCAAGCAATCGATTTGTTATCCCGGTAAGAAGCCCGCACCGGCTCCAGCATCGAGGCATTCGTCCAAATCTGCGAATGGCAAGTCATGCAAGTCTGCGTAGGCGGCAACCCAGCGAACGAAGACTGCTCCACAGACGTATGGCAATACCGGCAATCAATCCCCAATTCCCCCACATGATGCTTATGGCTAAAAGGCACCGGCTGATCCTTAGCCACATTCACGTCGGTAACATAAGGCGACCCAGTCAACCCATACACGGCATACCCAAGCAAAGCCACAATGAACGCGGCCCCATAAATGCTAATCCGCGAAATCAAATTCGTACTATGTCGAAATATCTGCGCCATCGAACGTCAATCCGAAATTTCAAATCTGAAATTTGAAATTTCCGAAGCCTTTTCCCCGTAGGGCCCGCGCTTTATGCCGGGCCTCTTCAAGCAACCACGCGCCACAACCAAAACGCGCTCCAATCCCCAACTCGCCCCAACATCACTTCTTGTCCTCCTCCTCCACCAACATCCTCATCTCCGAAATCGAAATCACCGGCAAATACCGGATGAACAAATACAAAAGCGTCAGGAAAAGACCAATGGTCCCGGCAAAAGTCATGTAATCCCAACGCGTCGGGTAGTACATACCCCAAGAAGAAGGAATAAAATCCCGATGCAAAGAAGTCACCACAATCACAAACCGCTCCAACCACATCCCCACATTCACAATCAGAGAAATCACAAACAATGACCACACCGTAGTCCGCACCTTCTTAATCCAAAGCAATTGCGGCAGCGCAATATTGCAAAGAATCAAAGACCAATAAGCCGGCCAGTAAGGCCCCGCAAAGCGATTCAAAAACGCATACCGCTCATAAGTATTCGCGCTATAAAATGCCGTAAACGTCTCCATCATGTACCCATAAGCCACAATCAATCCGGTGGCCAGCATCACCTTGGCCATATTCTCCAAATGCCGCATGGTAATGAAATCTTCGAGCCCATAATATTTGCGAATGGGAATCGCCAAAGTCATCACCATCGCAAACCCGGAATAAATCGCCCCGGCCACAAAGTAAGGCGGAAAAATGGTCGTATGCCAACCAGGCACTACGGCAGCAGCAAAATCAAAACTGACGACGGTATGCACGGAAACAACAAGGGGCGTAGCCAATCCAGCGAGCAGCAACGAAGCAGTTTCATAGCGATGCCAATGCACCGCCGATCCTCGCCAACCCATGGCAAAAATCCCGTAGATAACTTGTTTAATGCGGCTCTTAGACCGATCCCGCAAAGTGGCCAAGTCCGGAATCAATCCCACAAACCAAAACAGCAGCGAAACCGTAGCGTAGGTGGAAACCGCAAACACATCCCAAACCAAGGGACTGCGAAATTGCGGCCAAGTCCCCATCACATTCGGATAAGGAAAAAGCCAATAGGCAAGCCAAGGCCGCCCCATATGCAAAAGCGGAAATAACCCCGCGCAAGAAACCGCAAAAAGCGTCATAGCCTCAGCAAAACGGTTAATCGAGGTGCGCCACTTCTGGCGCAAAAGCAGAAGAATCGCGGAAATCAGCGTCCCAGCGTGCCCAATCCCAATCCACCAAACAAAATTAATAATCGCAAATCCCCAACCAATGGGGATATTAATGCCCCAAATCCCAACGCCCACCACCAAAAGCCAAGTCACCGCGTACATCAACATCATCAATAGCGCAAACGAAATGGCAAATCCAAAAAACCACCCGCGCCGGCGCCTCTGCCCCAGCACGATTGAGCTGATCTTGTCAGTAACGCTCCCGGCCGTATACCCAGGCCCCAATATCGGCGCCCCGTGGCTATCCGCAGCGTTTGGTTGCAGCCCCTCAGGTTCCAAGTTGCGATTCCATCCGATGCCGAAAATTTAGATGAATTCGATCCGGTATAGGTAAATCGAAATCACGCACTCGCCGCGTAAGCCGCCGGCAAACTTCACGTCAGCAACCCCGCCGATTCGCAGAACCGATCAGGGTGGAATTGCAACACGGGCGCACCAACGCCCCGCAAAAAAACGTGTCTCCCCTCACCCGACCCAACGAACGCAGTAGCATAAGGCGTCAGTGAACTCCAAGCAAGTTCAAAGCAATATAGTTGCCGCAGCAAGCACAAAAACTACGTCCGTAAAACCCGCAACAAATTTACACCCCATCCGCAATCACAAAGGCGGGCGCCCCGAATCGCAACTCCGTGCCGCTTCCGTTCACTCTCCTTTGCAACCGCATTTTCTTCGTGGGGGCGCCGGCTCGCTGCGCCCGCCCGAGTAACGAGAACGAAAGAGTGGCCTACGAGCTACGCGTAACGGTATTTGCCTCCGCCGTTGCCGTTGCCGTTGCCGTTTCCCCAATCTGAAATCTCAAATCTGAAATTTGAAATCTCCCCCGCCGTTGCCGTTCGTAGGGCCGGGGGTTCACCACCCGCCCGATTTGGCACCGGGTGTTCTGTCCCACGTCATCTTGCACCGACCCCGCAATGATGCTAACAATCAAACCATCGGCCCCATCCACATCATCCGCGGAGCCAAAAACATCGCCGCAAATCACACCTCGCCCTCGGTCGAACAAATACACCCCATCAATTTTTTCGATTTGACTCATCGCCCCGCACCAAGTTCCATAGCTGTTCCCATACGAATTAACTCCAATCGCCACAGGAGCCAAAAAATGCCAATCACGCGCGCCAAGCGGATAAAAAAATTCGCGATCGAAGCGCTGGCCATCCTAGCCATCGCGCAAATCCTGCTAGTCGCTCCGCGTCCCACCCGAGCCCAACAACCCGACCCCGCCGGCACCGCCACCGGCGACAAAAATTCCGCCGCAGATGCCGCCGGCAACCCCTTCGTAGTCCCCGAACCCACGGACAAAAGCGCCCCCGATTACCAGCAAAAGAAAAAAGCCTTCAATGACTATCAATCCCAATCCACCCGCGAGCCCCTAGCCGTAAAACTAGCCGACGACGTAGGCCACGTCCGCATAGCCACCAATTTCTCCTGGACGCTACTAACGGGTTATTTAGTTCTCTTCATGCAAGCCGGTTTTGCGCTGCTCACCTGCGGCCTGGTAAGAAAAAAGAACGCCGGCCACCTAATGATGCTAAATTTCGCCGCCTACGTTTTCGCCTTCCTAGCCTATTACGCGATCGGCTACGCCTTCCAATTCGGCGCCGTAGCCATAAACGCCGCGCCCACAAATCTAGGCGGCACCCCCACCCTAAATCATTTCCTAATCGGCAGCGGCCAATGGGGCTTACTGGGCGGCAAAGGCTTCTTCCTAACCGGCCCAGCCTATGATGCGTCCAGCAATTGCCTAACCCTCTTCGAAGTAGTCTTCATGGAAACCGCAGGCTACATAATCGTAGGCGCCATCTGCGAGCGCATCACGTTCTGGGCGTTCCTACTATGCGAGCTATTCGTAGGCGGTCTGCTCTATCCCATTTCGGGATGCTGGGTGTGGGGCGGCGGCTGGATGTCCCAACTTGGCACTAGCATGCATCTAGGCCACGGCTACGTAGACTTCGCCGGATCCTCGGTAGTCCACAGCGTAGGCGGCTTCTGCGCCATGGCCCTGGCCATAATCCTAGGCCCGCGCTTAGGCAAATACGATAAACAAGGAAGGCCGCGCGCCTTCCCCGCATCAAACCTAGTCTTCGTGGTAACCGGCACCTTCCTCCTGCTATTCGGCTGGATGGGCTTCAACCCAGGCTCCACTCTAGGAGCCACCGATCTACGCATCGCCGTAGTAGCGGTCAACACAAACCTAGCCGCCGTAGCAGGCTCAGCCGCCGCCATGCTCCTCTGGTATCGCCTGTTCGGAAAGCCAGACATAACCATGGCCTGCAACGGCATGCTAGCGGGCCTGGTAGCGATCACCGCCCCCTGCGCCTTCGTAGGCCCCACCGCATCAGTAATAATCGGAGTAGTAGCGGGTGTAGTAGTCTGCGCAGGCGTCCTCTTCAACGAGCGAGTCCTAAAAATCGACGACCCCTGCGGCGCCATCTCCGTCCATGGCTACTGCGGCTGGCTAGGCGCAGTCTCACTAGGAATTTTCGCGGATGGCACCTACGGCTCCGGCTGGAACGGCGTAGGCGCACTAACCTATCTGGGCAAATCAGGCCAAGGTGTAACCGGCCTACTCCACGGCGACGCCAGCCAATTCTGGATGCAACTAGGCGGCGCAACTCTACTAGCAGCCTACGCCTTCGGATTCACGTTCATAACCTTCAAAGCAGTAAACGCGGTAAAGTCGATGAGAGTAAGCAAAGAAGTAGAACTACAAGGCCTAGATGTCCCAGAATTCGGAATGTTAGCGTACCCCGAAGACGCGGTAGACATGCTAACGGAAGGCTCCCTAGCCCAACAAAGGTAGGGGCGGGGGTTCACCTCCCGCCCGCTCTAGCCGTGGGTGTTTCCGACGTAGGGCCCGCGCTTTATGCCGGGCCTCTTTATGCAAGCTGTCGGGGGAGTCTGAGAGTTGCGCTCGCCGCCGAGTCGTAGGGGCCGGGGTTCACGACCGGCCCGGTTTGGCGTTGGGTTTTCGGTGGCAGCCCTCGCATTCATGCGGAGGAAGGAGCGCGTCAGCGCTCCGGAAAAAACATCGCCGTTTTCAAGATGCGCTTCAGCGCTGGGCCTTTCCCCCCCGAAAAAAACAATCGCGCAACACCATGCGAAAAATCCCAATTTCAGGTTAATATGTCCGCCCAAAATGCCCATACAACGCGAATACCATCGCTGGTTCTCTCACCGTCTAGGACACGACATGGCCGTAATCGTTTACGGCCACTGGGGCCCACCACTACTCTCCTTCCCCACCAGCGGCGGCGACGAATGGGAATACGAAAATCAAGGCATGGTAAGCGCGCTGTCAGATCTAATCGAAGCAGGCAAAGTAAAACTCTTCAACGCAGGCACAGTAAGCGGCGAAGGCATCTACAACAAATCCGCCCACCCGTTCCACAGAAGCTACGTACAAGCCATGTTCGATTCCTACATCCGCGAAGAAGTAGTCCCGTTCATCTGGGACAACTGCAAAACGCAAAACATAGGCATCTCGACGTTCGGCGCATCGCTAGGCGCGTATCAAGCGGTCAACACGCTGCTAAAACACCCGGACGTAATCAAGCGCACCTTCGGCCTCTCCGGCCAATACGACATGAGCAGCTTCATGAACGGCATGTACGACGATAATTTCTATTTCAACAACCCAGTAGACTACGTCCCAAATCTTAACGACCACTGGACGCTAAACAATCTAGCCACCTGCGACATCCACCTAGCCACAGGCCACGGCCCCTGGGAAAATAGCGGCCCAACACGCCGCATGGCCAGCATCCTAAGCAGCAAAGGAATCCCAAATCACCTAGACGATTGGCAAGAACAAGGCGGCCACGACTGGCCGTTCTGGAAACATCAAATGCGCGAATACATCAGCCGTTGGTAGGGGCGGGGGTTCACCTCCCGCCCGTTCTGGCACTGGGTGTTCCGTTCGGTTTTGTATTCTGTTTTTGGTGTTCGGTCTTTGGTTCAGATCTGGGTGCCCCATTCTTCCCGGTTTGTGGGAAGGGTGGGGCTTTTCGGCCCCGCAGTTCGATTTCGTTTTTCTCTGAAATCTCAAATCTGAAATTTGAAATTTCTTCTGTCTGAGGTTTTTCCCGCGGAACCGCCAACTACTCCATCCCAAACAAACTCAAATCATACTTCCCCTTGCGAATCACCAAATCCTCATCGATCCAAACATCGCATCCGCGCGTCAGCACATCCACATGCGTAACCGACGACCAATCCGCATGCGTCTGCGATCCATAAGGATCTCCGAACGCCAAATGCACCCCGGGCAATTTCTCGTCCTGCAGAAGCACGCCAATCATTTCACTCAATCCCAAATTTGTGCCGAACGCTAGTTCGCCGATGCGATCGCTGTTCGAATCGGTGTGGCAATACTCCCAAAACTCCCGCTCCAAATCCTTCCGCTCGCACTTCACCGATTTCAATCGCGCCCCAGCAATCTCCAGCACCATCGGCGAACCACTCAAATCGCCATACTTCGCATTAAAGTGATCGCCCGCCGTCCCATCGCAAACAAAAATTCCATCTACGCTCTTCGGCGTGGTGAAAACTTCGCCTGCGGGGAGATTCGACCAGTAGCGCGTACTAATCAATCCGCTAGTTTTCACCCAGTCCAGCGACCGATCGAATGTAGCCGTGATCGAAGTGCCGCCCTTGGTCGAAACGCGCAACAAACTCGCCGACTTCATGCGATCCCGCAACCGATCGCTCAACCGATCCACCTTGCGATAATCCGCGCGCATGCCCTCCTGCATAATCTGCGGCGTAACCGAAACCATATGCGCATAACGGATCCGCCGCCGCTCCACCACGCCGACAATCTGCCGCCGCGCCGTAAGCTCGCCGATCAAGGGCTGGAAACAAAGGATGCCCACGTCCGCCGTCTCAAGCGCCGCAAGCGCCGGCGCAGGAGCAACCTCCAGCGGCCGCGGCAAATAATCCTCCACGCAAAATCCTTGCCAATCCGCGCCGCGATTCTCCAGCGCCGCCGCGAGGCTCGCGGCAACTTCGCGGCTCGGCTCATCAAAAATCAAAGCCACGCGCTCGCGCGGCTGCACCGCGAGACACGTCTCGATGGCGTTCCGCGCGCCGTCCATCAGTTCCGGATTCACTTGGTCCAAGACAATCGCTGACATTCTGTAACCATTCTATTTCGATTATTTATTTCCGTCGACCCAGCAGTTTCCACCGTTTCAAATCCGCGGACCAAACGGAGCCCTTCACGCCGACAATCGCTCCACCACAAACGAAGGCACCTGCCCCCCGCCCGAAGTAACATTCGCCAACCCGGTCGAACTCAAGCGCGTCAAAAATCCGCACATCTTGCCGCAGAAAAGATAAGGAGCAAAATCCACGAGCATGTCGCGCATCGTGACTTTGCCGCCCTCGACGTACGGGAACACCTCGCGCCGCACAGCTATTTTTTCCTGCACCACCCAAGTTCCAACCGGTGCAGCCACGGCGCGATCGAGCGCCGCATCCCACGCGCCCGCATCCATCTCCCAGCCCAGCATCACTCCGGCGCCGCCATATTCATCATTCGGCTTGAGGACGAAATTCTCGCGCTGCCCGCGCACGTAGTCGAGCAGTCCAATCGATTCGCCGACCCGCGATGTCCGTGCATCCGCGACCACGCGCGTCCAGGGAATGTGCCGCGCAATCAACTCGCGTTCCTGCGCCGAAAAAAGATCGCGATTCCGATCGTCTGTCAGCACCGCGAAAAATGCTTTTTTGTGCGGAATCTTGCAGCGAAAAGTATTTGCCACACAAACCGCTCGCGCTGCATACGCCTTCACCAGCGCATCGCACTCCGCAGGCTTCGCCAAAATGTCGTTGATCAGCACGCGCCGGTAAACCAGATCAATTTTCTTGCCCTGCGCCGCCAGCCTTTTGCCGTCAAAGAGCAAATCATTCGGCTCGCAGATCAGCGTCGGCACGCCCAGCTTGTCAAAGCGCGCCTGCAGGATTTCAAA
This sequence comes from Acidobacteriota bacterium, assembly GCA_013286465.1. Taxonomy (GTDB): domain Bacteria; phylum Acidobacteriota; class Terriglobia; order Acidiferrales; family UBA7541; genus Palsa-147. The sequence goes on from JABDFR010000074.1 coordinate 8,457, forward strand.
TTCACTCCACGTTGGCACTCCGCGCCAATCTACAATCGCAATCTGCGGCGGCGACGCTACGCCGCCCCACCCGCGGTAACTCGCGAGCAGCGCTTCGAGAATCGAAGCCATCAGCGGATAGGTTCGCACTCGAAAAGTTTCGCGGAAGCGAGCCATCGCCGGCATCTCCCCAAAAACTTCGCCGAGCGTTTCGGAATAGCCAAGTCCGGCAGGCGATTCGGCGTTGTACTCGGCGAATTGAAGTGAATCGGGAAGGAGAAAAGCATCGAGCCGCGACGCGGTACTGGCGCGCGAGTATCCTGGCTCAATCGCCACGAGCCGTTCTTCCTCGGGCCGCAACCCAAATTGTGCCAGCAGCTCCCGCGATTTCATCGCGGCTTCGACGACACGCTCGCCGAGCGCGGCAATCGTTTCGGCCACTACTCGCACGCGCGCATCATCGCGCTCGTCTAAAAAGAAAGGCCGCAAAAACGGCGAATGAATCCGCTCGCCGAAAGTCAATTTGCGCGCGCGCATCTTCGCGGCAACTTCTGCGCAAAAAGCCGGCTGCAATTCCACATCCGGCCGCAGCAGCGAATTCCATACCGCCACCGCCGTAGCCCCATCCGCCCCCGCGCCACCCGGCGAGGCTCCCGGCGATATTCCGGGCGATGTCACGCGCCCCAAGCCTTCGCTTGCATCGAAGCTGCATCAGACCCGGCGGTCGCTCCGTGCCCCGCAGCCCCAGCCGGCGCCGGCCCCGGCGATCCGATAAATCCGTTCGGCCGGCCGATCCCTAGCATCTCCTCCCAATGCGGCCACGGATTCGACGGCGACATATGCAGCGCGCGGTCGATCACCAGCTTGGCCATCTGCGCTACCACTTCGTTGAAATAAAATTCGGTGATGCGGTCGCGCTCAAAATCCGGAGCGGGATTCAGAAAATCAATCGCGTACGGAACTCCATTCTCCACCGCAAACTCGATGGTGTTCATCTCGTAGCCGAGCGCCTGATTGATCGTCCGCGCGTCATGCACGATCCGATCGCCCAGCGACGCCGAAAGATAATCGTGAATTACGAGATATTTCCTTTCCTTCGGGTCGTAGGCGACAGGAATGATTTCCGCTTTGCCGAATGTGAAGCAGCGCACGTACTGATCGAAATTAATGAATTGCTGCAGCGTCATGCAGTAGGGCGAAGTGCCGTCGTACGCGGATATCAATTCTTCGCGATTATTCACTTTGTAGACGTGTTTCCATCCGCCGCCCGAGAACGGCTTCAAAATCGCCGGCCGCCCGACGTAATCGAGCAAGCCATCCCAATCCATCGGATATTTCAAATTCCGCAACGATTCCGAATTGATGTCTACATCCGCCGGGTAGCCTTTTTGCGGCAGCAAAATCGTCTTCGGAATCGCCACGCCCAACTTGCTCATCACCGAGTAATTGAAAAATTTATCGTCCGCCGTCCACCAGAAAGGATTGTTGATGACGTAGGTCCCTTGCAGCACCGCATGCTTCAAATACCCGCGGTAATAATCCACCTCGTGCGAAATGCGGTCGACGATCACGCGATATTCCGCCGGCTCGCCCATGGGAGTGCCGCCGAGCTTCACGAATTCGGCGGTGATGCCCTCGGTCTTGCCCATTTGATTCACGCGCTCCAAAAAAGCCGGAGGAAAACTGAATTCGCGCCCGCACATCAACCCAATCTTCATGAACTAATCTCCGTCTCCGCCGTCGCCCCCTAAGGCGCCGACTGCCTCTGCTCTGTGCCTCGCCGCGTTTCTGCCACCAGGTGCTTTACGACGGCCTGCAAACTACCCGTGTCCTTGAAAATTTGCAACTGGCGTTCGGCGCTGGTGCCTTCGCGCAGAATGCGGTGAACGCCTTCGACGGCGTGACGGCTGCCGAGATCGTCGACCACATCATCGACGAATTCCAAAATCTCCACGGCCAAATCGCGCAACGGGACTTCGATGCGTTTGCCGAAATCGATCAATTTGCCGTCGATGCCCCAACGGACCGCGCGCCATTTATTTTCTTCGATCAGAGCGCGCGGATACGTCCGCCATGCTTGATTTTTCGAGTACAAGCGATGCAGCTTCACGACCAGCGCCTGCGTTAAAGCTGCGAGGGTGATGGAGTCTTCTGCGCTCGTGGGCACATCGCAAATCCGGAATTCGAGGGTTCCGAACATCGGATGCGGGCGCACATCCCACCAGATTTTTTTGGCGTTATCGATGCAATTCAGATCCACGAGCAGCTTGATGTAATTTTCGTACTCGCTCCAGGATCCAAAATCCTCGGGCACGCCCGTTCGCGGGAATCGCCGGAAAATTGTGGTGCGAAACGATTTCAATCCCGTGTCGCGCCCCATCCAAAAAGGCGAGCTGGTCGAAAGCGCCAGAAGGTGTGGCAAAAAGTAGCGCACCTGATTCATCAAATCGATGGTCGTGGTCGGGTCCGGCATGGCCACGTGGACGTGAATTCCGAAAATCAGCAGAGAGCGCGCCAACTGCTGCAATTCATCCACGATATTTTTGTAACGCTCGCCGGGCGAAATCACTTGGTCGATCCAGCTTGAGAACGGATGCGTTCCTGCGGCAGCTACCGATAACCCCGCCCGGTCCGCCGCGCCCACCAGCTCCCGGCGCATGCGATAAATTTCCGCCCGCAATTCACTGACGTCATTGCAAATGTTAGTCCCCATCTCGACGATCGATTGGTGCAGCTCGGGCTTGATCTGCTCGCCGACGTCCGGGGAACTCGCGGCCATCAGCTGGCTAACGTGAGAGCGCAATTCTCCCGACGCGGGATCGATAATCTGAAATTCCT
>JABDFR010000075.1 GCA_013286465.1 Acidobacteriota bacterium
TGGCAGGTCCTGCGACAGGCGCATTACCTTTTCAGTGTGGATGCGGCTCGTGGAGCCGTAACCGCCTACGCCGCGCAAAACCGTGGCCCCGCTCAAGCCTTCCTTGCGGAAAAATTCCACCAGAATTTCATAGAGCGGCCGGCCGTGCCATTTGTCGGACTCGCCGATGTGAATGCGCATCAAGGTGCGCTCGCCTTCAAATCGCTCATGTTCCATAGCCGCCCCCTAGAGCGCGTTGCCGATGCGCATTCCGCCGATCATGCAGATAATGCCGCCGATCACGCTCGCAGCGACATACGCGAGCGCTTTGACCCACTCGCCGTCATTCAACATGCGCACCGTGTCCCACCCGAAAGTGGAAAAAGTAGTGAAGCCTCCCATCAGGCCCACGGTAAGGCCGATGCGCCAATCCGGCGGCACGGAAATGTGATTCAGACTGAATTGCCCGATGAGCCCGAGGAGCAGGCATCCGATCAGATTAATTGCGAGAATTCCAGCAGGGAATCGCGCGCCCACGCGCTGCTGAATCAGGCCATCGAGCCCATAACGCGCCAAAGTTCCCGCAGCGCCAAACACAATCAGCAGAACGATACGCACAATCGCTCCAATCTTTCGGCCGCGCGCCCTAAAACAAAAAACTCCTGGGCGCCTCGCGGCACGCAGGAGTCATCAGTCCGGCTAGGACGGTTCAGGCGAACTCCATCGCCTTCTCGTGTTCGAGAAAATATTATCCCGCCCCAGGCGCAACGGCAAGCGAGCCAGCGGCCCGGTTTCCTCTTTGTAGGGGCGGGGGTTCACCTCCCGCCCGGTTTGGCTTTGGGTGTTCGTTTCGGTTCTGCGTCGGTTGAAGATTTGTGGTGATTCGTTGCATCTAAATCCGCGTAGAACATCTTCTCGATTGACGAAAGGCAATATGGATCTCCAACTGAATGGCAAGGCAGCATTGGTCACCGGATCGACCGCAGGAATTGGATTCGCCACCGCGCGCGGGCTGGCAGCAGAGGGCGCGACAGTAGTCGTGAATGGGCGCACGCAGGAACGTGTAAACGCGGCAATCGCGGATATTCGGAAATCACATCCAGGCGCAAAAATTTCTGGCGTGGCCACCGACGTTTCCACTGCGGCAGGTTGCCAGATGCTCGCCGAGGCCGTGCCCGAGGTCGATGTGCTGGTCAACAACATGGGGATTTTCAAGCCCATTCCTTTCGAAAAAATTCCAGACGAGGATTGGCTGAATATTTTTGAAGCCAATGTAATGAGCGGAGTGCGGCTCTCGCGTCATTACCTACCGGGAATGCGCGCCAAAAATTGGGGCCGGATTTTATTCGTCTCCAGCGAATCGGCAGTGCAGATTCCCGCCGAGATGATTCATTACGGCATGACCAAGACGGCGCAGGTAGCGGTAGCTCGCGGAATTGCGGAGACCGTGGCGGGGACGGGAATTACCGTGAATAGCGTGTTGGTTGGGCCCACGCGCTCGGAGGGCGCGGAGAAATTCATTGCGCAGATGGGAGGCGGGGATACCGCGGCGTTTGAAAAGGAATTTTTTAAGTCAGCGCGCCCTACATCTCTATTGAAGCGATTCGAAACGATCGAAGAAGTGGCCACTATGATCGTTTATTTAAGCAGCCCGCGAGCTTCGGGCACTACCGGCTCGGCGATTCGAGTTGACGGGGGCGTGGTGAAGGCGATTCTGTAGTAGTCGAATTTAACCGGCGGTTTTTCGAAAATAGTCCGCGCGGAATGGCAGCGTCCTACGCAGGTATCGCGCTAAAGGCCCGCTTCACCGTAGGCCGCAACAGATACGACAGCATCCAAACGGCCGCCGCCATCACCAGCAGATGGCTAAGGATCATCGGAACCGCCGGAATCACCAGATATCCCATCACGGTGAAAAGGCTGACGATCGTGCAAACAATTCCCACGCCAAAGGATGCGATCGATACGATGCGCGCCCATTCCTGCAGCTTCAACACGCCAATCGCCACGTAACCAGCCACCGCCGCAAGCACCAACAGAGAAAATCCTCCGGCGGCTCCCATCGCAGAAATCGCCACAGAGAATGGTTCGCCTGAATCCGCGCCAGTCATACCCATCACGCCAACAAAAAGGAATGCGAATCCGCCAAATGCCAGGAACGCCGCCACGAAAAACGTCAGGATCGCGATGATCGTTACGCCAGTAGGTCGAATCACGCTGTTCACCGCTTCATTCACCTTGTTTCGCGCGGAGAACAGCGTCACACCGCTGTAGAGTCTGCCTACGGACGACGTGACTTGCGGCTCTCTTACCCAGCGAAACGCCGTTTTTAATCTGGGTGGCTGTGGCGCCAGTTCCAATAATTTCTTTGGTCCCGGTGATTCTGCTTGGCGTACGGGCGATACTCGCGATGCTGCTCGACGAGGTAACCGCGGTAAGCGTGATCTTCGCGATCATCCCAGTTGTGATAGTCGTGATGATTCGAGTCATACACTCGGACCGAAACAGCCTGCGGGGTTGCCGCAGACAGGATGGGCCCGCTGGCCGCAAGGGCCGCCGTAAGAAATAGTGCGCTAACGATTCGATGTGCAATTTTCATATGAGAAACTCCTCCAGACCGCGGTCTCTGGAGATGCGATGCCGAAATCGCGGCCGAGTTCAGTGTGCGCGCCCGCCGCGCGCAAAGATGTGCTGTACAGCACAGTTGCGCAGAATTTCGATGCTCGCACGTGACGCGGCTTCCGTCGGCGCCTTGGAACCCTATCTCGAAATTAGGGCGGTACCCCGGAATTTCGGGCCAACGAACTGTTCCGCCATAGGCGCATGCCCCGGCAAACTTCCTTGCTGCATTTCTGCGATTCCTTGCATCTAACCTACCGGTTTGGCTCGGTCAACCAATCTTCGCGCGGAGGAATCAAAGTTCACGTCTGTTCCTTTGGACACCGGCGTGCTCATTCTCCGAAGTCGCCCACCCCTCCCGGGAGATGATGAAATCTAATAAAGGTGATCTCTTTGACAAGAGGATTGGCTGAGCGAGGCTTGCGCGACGCCGTGCGCGGCGGCCTGCAGCGCAGAATATTCCCCGCCGCAAGATTTTTCGCGCTGGGCTTGGGCATTCTGATTTGCGTACTGCCGGCTCATGCGCAAAGCGATCCCAACGGAACGGCCGCCGTAGCCAGCGCGCACGAGCCCGATCCGGAAATAGCTGGGACGATCAGTGGAACGGTTCTCGACGATACCGGAGCGGCGGTGGTTGGGGCCCGCGTCAGACTCACGCGCGAAGATCCCGCGAAATTTCAAGAAGCCTTGACCGGCGACGGCGGCCAATTTTTATTCTTGAATATTCTCCCCGGAGATTTTCATCTCACCATCACCGCAGATGGTTTCACCACGCAGACTTTTTCAGGCACCCTACATTCCGGCGAGAACGTCTCCACCCCGCAATTCAAGCTGGCCATCGCCCCCAACGTCACCGTCGTCCGCGTCAGCATGACCAAAACCGAAGCAGCGGAAAAGCAAATCAAACAGGAAGAAAAACAACGCGTCCTCGGATTCATGCCGAATTTTTATGTCAGCTACGATCCCAATCCGATCCCGCTCGATTCCAAGCAAAAATTTGAATTGGCCTGGAAAACTACGGTGAATCCCTACAGCTTCGCCATCATCGGCGCCATCGCGGGCATTCAGCAGGCCGACAACAGTTACAGCGGATACGGGCAGGGTGCGCAGGGCTACGGAAAGCGCTACGGCGCGGGTTATGCCGACTTCGTCACCGGCACTTTCATCGGCGGCGCCCTTCTCCCGTCGATCCTGAAACAGGATCCGCGTTACTTCTACAAAGGCACCGGCAGCACGCACTCGCGCGTTCTCTACGCCATGGCCAACGCGGTCATCTGCAAGGGCGACAACGGCCGCTGGCAACCGAATTATTCCAATATTCTAGGCAGCCTCGCCGCCGGCGGCATCTCCAACGCCTATTACCCAGCCGCCGATCGCGGCGCCGCACTCACCTTCGAAAATGCCTTCATAGGAATCGGCGCCACCGCCGCGGTCAACGTCCTACAAGAATTCGTAGTCCGCAAATTGACCCCGCATCTCCCAGCTCACGATCCCGCGAATCCCTAAGTAGCGCCGGCGTCCCTGCCGGCTCTTTTGACTGTTGCTCCCCACAGGCAGTTCTCACCCGCGAACGCAAAAATCTCAATCGTGCCGCTTTCTTTCGTAGCGCTGGCGTCCCGCCGGCTCCAACGAGCGCAACTCCCGCCAAAGCCCGCAATCACCGACGGCCCGGAAAACTCCAATAGATCGGCCCTAATTCTCCTCCCGCGCCGTCGCCAATCGTCCGCCTCGCCCGCTTTTCGGCTCGTCGGATCCCGGCGGGACGCCACCGCTACTTTGCAACCCTCTGCCACTTACCCGAGTCTAATTAGTGAGCTCGGAGCGGGCCAAAAATAGTGCGGCAATCATTTTTCTTCCTAGTGGATTTTCCCCGCTGCTGGCCGGAAGTACAGGTAAGCGTTACACCGATCTAAGGCATCCCCCCGATCGCCTAGGCAGCGGCCGGGAAGTACGCTGAACACCCAGCCCGCAGCGAGTACCGAAGGAGAGCAATCCCTTTGCGCGGATCGAAAGCAGCGCCGAAGTGTATCGGCACGAAATCAGCCGCCGGAAAAGCGCTCGCTGCGTTTTCACGGTGGTGTGTCATAGCGCTGCTTGCGGCGTTCGTTTCCATGCCGAGCGCCCGCGCCGACGCCGGCGTAATCCTAAATGAATCGCTGGACACCAGCGTCGCCAGAATCACCGGCTCAGGCCACAGCGCAATTTACGTTTCCCGCATTTGCCCGGAATCGCCAGTGAAATTGCGCCTGTGCGCACCCGGTGAGCAAGGCTCGGTAATCAGCAATTACACCACGCTCGGCGAAGACCAGCCCTACGAGTGGAACATCGTCCCGCTCAGCGTATTTTTGTACGGCGTGGAAGACCCGGCCAATCGCCCGCTGATCGGCTCGCAGAAAATCAAGCATCTGCTAGAAGAACGCTACCGCGACAATTTCCTAGCGGCCTATTGCGACACCGAATCCTGCCGCACCAGCAACAAAGCCGAATGGCGCGAAATGGTCGCCGCCACGATTTCCCGCAGCCTCTACATTTTCGTAGTGAAAACCACCGAGGAGCAGGATCTAGCGCTAATCGAGGATCTCAACTCCTCCGAAAATGTAAATCACTTCAACGGCATGACCCGCAATTGCGCCGATTTCACCCGCAAGGTCATGGACATTTATTTCCCCGGAGCCGCCAAGCCCGACTACATCAACGATTTTGCGATGACCAGCCCGAAAGCCATCGCGCGCTCCTTCGAACACTATTCGCTCAAGCATCCGGAAATGGATTTGAGCGTTCTGCATTTCGCGCAACTTCCCGGAACCTACAAGCGCAGCAGCGAAGCCCGTTCCGGCACCGAGCAGCTCTACCACTCGAAAAAACTGGCCATCCCAATGTTGATTTATGCTCCGCACGAGCTGGCGGTAGCCGCAGGCACTTACGTGCTGACGGGACGATTCAATCCCGTAAAAGAATCGGAGAAGTATCCAACCACCGAGGCCAGCGAACTAAAGGACCAGATCGCGCTAGCGAAAGCCGCAGGTGATGGCCCGCGAGTAAAGCAACTTCAGGCCGCCGAACGCAAGGAGCGCGCCCGCGTCGCCGGCACTCCCGACGAGTGGCAGGTATATCGCAGCGAACTCGACGCGCTGGTAGCGGAGGCGCTGCGCGAGGAAGCCCTCGCCAATAGTCAGGAATTGAAACGCCTCTTCAAGCGCATCGAAGAAAAAGGCGCGCTGCGCGTAGATGAAAACGGCGCAATTTGGGTGACCATGCCGGATCTGGATGCTCATTCAGAAGCAGGCTTAAGCGCGAGCAATATCCTCGACCCAGGCACGGATTCGCAATTGGCGTATAGCGTGATGCTCGCACGCACCGCGCGCAGCCTAAGCGCCCCAAAGCACAGCCGCGAGACCATGCTGAATTTCAAAGAAAACTGGGAAATCCTGCAGGATGCGAGATCGAAGTCCATTCCTCAAGTCGCGCGACCAATTCCGGTCGCCAGTACCGCGCCCGATGCCAGCCCGATCGTAAACGGAAACGAGTAGGGGCGGGGGTTCACCACCCGCCCGGTTTGGCTTTGGGTGTCCGGCCCATCAGACTTTTGATACCATGCCTGTATCGCCATGTTGGCTTTCCGAATTGCGGGCCCTGTCGTCGCTTTCTTCCTTCTGCTCAATATCGCCGCGGCCCAACAAGCGTCGGTACACGCCGTTTCGAATAATCCGAATGCGAACGCGCCTCCCAATATCGTGATCGGTTTCCTTGGCGGCTTTCTTAGTCACGACAATGAGGTGCACGGCGGCGTCAAGCTCGCCGCGCGCCTGCGCGAAGACTATCCTTCCGGCACCTACGTCAAGGTTTTCGAAAATCACCGCGAAGATTTGGCGCACAAGGAAATTCTGCACATTCTCGATATCGATCACGATGGCACGCTCTCCGCCAAGGAAAAGCAGAGCGCACGAATCATCATTTACGGTCATAGCTGGGGCGGTTCAGAAACCGTTGCGCTGGCAAGGAACCTGGAGAAGGACGGCGTTCCCGTCCTACTGACCGTGCAGGTAGATAGCGTAGGCAAATTCGGCGAAAACGACGAAGTGATTCCCGCAAACGTGGCAGAGGCGGTGAATTTCTACCAGCGAAGCGGCTTAGTCCACGGCCGCCCAAAAATTCGCGCCGCGGATACCAGCCGCACGCAAATCATCGGGAACTTTCAATACGACTACGCGAAAAATCCAGTGACATGCCAAAATTACCCCTGGTTCGCCCGCCTATTCGAGAATCCCCACATCGAGATCGAATGCGATCCCAATCTGCTAGATCACATAGAATCCCTAATCCGCTCAAAGCTAACACCCCCAGCGCCAATCGAGGCGCTCCGAAAGTAGCGCTGGCGTCCCCGCCGGCATCTTACGAAAACAAAAGCGCGCAATGGCTATAATCACGGGCGGACTCGCGCGTAAGTTAGCGGGGTCTCGCCGTGCTTATCGCTCCGCCCGTGTATTTAGCATGTAGCGCGACGTCGCTCGCAAGATGCCGGCAGGGACGCCGGCGCTACTTTCGGACGTCCTCATCGCTTAGCTGCGGAAAGTTTTCATAGAATTGCCCAACCGCACGAAAATCCACCGGCGTCAGCAGCGCGACAAATTCATCCGCCTCCGCAGCCAGCATCTTCGCCGTAGAAGCCGGAGCCACTCCAGTCGCCACAATCACCCGCGCCGGCCCGAGCCCCCGCAGCGCAGCAATCGCCACGCGAACCGTCGACCCGGTAGCAATCCCGTCATCCACCAAAATCACCACCCGCCCCCGCACATCAATCGCACCGCGCGCCCCACGATAAGCCGCTTCCCGCCGCGCCATCTCAGCTCGTTCCGCCAGCACCACGCCATCAATCGCCTCTTTCGAAATCTCAAGCGATTCCACCACGTTCTCGTCAATATATTCCGCCCCGCCCGCAGCGATTGCACCCATAGCCAATTCTTCGAATCCAGGAACGCCAAGCTTCCGGACCACGAAAATATCCATAGCCGCTCGCAGCCGCTTCGCGATTTCCCGCGCGATCGGCACTCCGCCTCGCGGCAGCGCCAAGATGAGAACATCGTCGCGGTCGGCGTATTTAGCCAGCCGTTCGCCGAGCAGTTGGCCAGCTTGTTCCCGGTCAAGGAGCTGATTCAATCGGTCTCCTCGCCGCAGATCAGCCAAGTCGGTACGTAAGGGCGGGGGTTCACCACCCGCCCGGTTTGGCATTGGGTGTTCGGTGGTGCCCCCCAACGGGCGGTATCTGACTCGCTCACGTGCGCGACGTTAGCATTTTGTCTAGATTGCGAACAAGGTAGACTCATCTTGTAGCGAAAATTGCCGAATTTCATAACCTTAGGGCCCTATGGCACCTTCTAGAATGGCGGAACTATGACCGAGGAACGCAACGCGCGAATCGCCTACTTTTCCATGGAGATCGCGGTAGACGAACGCATCCCCAGCTACGCGGGCGGCCTAGGTGTCCTCTCTGGCGATATGCTGCGCTCGAACGCCGATCTAGGAATCCCCATCGTCGGCGTCACGTTAGTCCATCGCCAGGGCTACTTCCGCCAGATCCTGGATTCCAAAGGCAAGCAAACCGAAAAGCCCGAAGATTGGCATCCGGAATCCGTCCTCGAGCCGCTTCAACCAATCGTCTCCCTAGCATTGAATGGCAACACCGTAAAAGTCCGCGCCTGGCGCTACTGGATCGACGGCATCATGGGACACAAAGTCCCCGTCTATTTCCTAGATACCGACCTGCCCGAGAACGGCTCCTTCGAGCGCACGCTCACAAACAATCTCTACGGCGGCGATCCCTATTACCGCGTCTGCCAGGAAGCGATCCTAGGCATCGGCGGCGTGATGATGCTGCGCGCTCTGGGCCACGATGGCATCAATCGCTTCCACATGAACGAATGCCATTCCTCGCTGCTGATTCTAGCCCTGCTCCAGGAACGCGTCGGGAATCGCACTCTGGCCTCAGTCACCGAAGCCGATATCGAATCGGTCCGCCAGCAATGCATTTTCACTACCCACACACCAGTAGCCGCCGCCTTCGACGAATTTCCCATCGAACTAGCCACCAAAATTCTCGGCGCCGATCGCGTAGCAGCGCTAGAGCAAACCAATTGCTGCCCGCGCGGCAAAATGAATCTGGTCTCGCTCGCCCTGGATTGCTCGCATTACACCAACGGCGTAGCCATGCAACACGGCAAAGTGTCGCAGCAAATGTTCCCGAAATATCCGATCCACGCCATCACCAACGGCGTACACGCCGCCACCTGGACATCTCCACCATTCCAGGAGCTATTCGACCGCCGCATCCCCGAATGGCGCCGCGACAATCTCTATCTGCGCCACGCCATCGGCATCGGCCTGGACGAAATCCAAGAAACGCATCTAGCCGCCAAGCGCCTGATGCTCGCGGAAATCAAGCGCGCCAACGGCGCAAAATTCAACGAAACTTCGATGATCCTGGGCTTCGCGCGCCGCGCCACCGCCTACAAACGCGCCGATTTACTCTTCAGCGATCTCGATCGCCTGCGCGCCATTCGCCAGCGCTACGGCCCGTTCCAGGTCGTCTACGGCGGAAAAGCCCATCCCAGCGACAAAGAAGGCCAAGTTCTGATCCGCAAAATTCACGAAGCCGCCGCCGCGCTGAAGAAAACCATCCCGGTAATTTATATCGAGAATTACGACATGCACTGGGGCAAGCTGCTCACCGCCGGCGTAGATGTCTGGCTCAACACCCCGCACAGGCCCTACGAAGCCTCCGGCACCAGCGGCATGAAATCCGCGCTAAATGGAGTCCCGAGCCTGAGCGTCCTAGACGGCTGGTGGGTCGAAGGCCACCTCGAAGGTGTAACCGGCTGGTCCGTAGGCACAAATGAAGATTCAGCCCCAGAAGCAGAAGTCGCGTCGCTGTACGACAAGCTCGAGCGAGTGGTGCTGCCACTGTACTACGCGCGTTCCCGCGCCTTCGCCGAAGTCATGCGCTCATCAATCGCGCTGAACGGTTCCTTCTTCAACACGCAGCGAGTAGTCTCCCAATACGTAATGAACGCCTATTTCCCAAAGTTCGGCAGCGATCAAGGCGCCCTATCCGACAAATCCGCCGACTCGGAGGAGTTAGTAGGCCGAAAGTAGCGCCGGCGTCCCTGCCGGCATCTTACGACCGGCCGGTAAATTACACCCAACCCACGCGTTCGGCGCGAAATACCCAACCGAAGCCCGCCTTTCCCCCAGTAACCCGTTCAAATCCCTACGCACCATCCAAAATTCGTATAAACCCGCTTTGACATCCCGACTAGCCTCGTATATATTCGCCAGCTCAACAAAGAAAATTACCATCCGTAGCCCGCAGCAAAGCACACCAAGGAGCCCCACGATGCAAAATCGCCGGATATTCCTCCTCACCCTCGTCGCGCTCATAAGCGCTCTCATAGCCGGCCCAGCATCCGGCAAACCACGTGCAACTCCAACCCCCAACACAGAAATCACCGTCTCCGCGGCCGTCAGCCTGAAAGACGCTCTCGATGAAATCGCGCATCTCTACCGTGCGAAATCCCCGGACACCGCCATCCACTTCAATCTAGGCGGCTCCGGCACACTCCAACAACAAATCGAGCAAGGCGCTCCAGTAGATATCTTCATCTCCGCCTCGCCAGATCAAATGGACGCGCTAGAGTCCAAAGGTTTACTCCTAGCCGGCTCTCGCAAAGACATGGTCCGCAACAGCGTCGTCCTAATCGTCCCGAAAGGGAAGCAAGGCATAGCCAGCTTTCAAGATCTAGACGCACCGGGAGTAAAATTTATAGCCGTAGGAGAGCCAAAGACCGTTCCCGCCGGAAAATACGCGCAAGAAATTCTCACGCATTTCGGCCTCTACGAAAAGCTCACCCCGAAATTCGTCCTAGGCAAAGACGTCCGTCAAGTCCTCACCTACGTAGCCACCGGAAACGCCGACGCCGGCATCGTCTACGCCACAGACGCCAAAACCTCATCCGACGTAACCGTAGTAGCCACAGCCCCAAAAGATTCTCACTCGCCGGTAATCTATCCCCTGGCAATCATCAAAAATGCAAAAAATGTGGAAGAGACAAAAAAGTTCGCGGATTTCCTGACAGGCCTGCAAGCCACAGAAGTATTCAAGAAATATGGATTCGAAGCGCCGAAGGAATAGGTTTGCTTACTTGTGAGATGAATCAGCTCTGTTGACTTACTCCGAGGCCGTCGAATTTCTCCCCGTAGGGGCGCCGCTTGCTGCGCCCGCCCGTGCAACGCCCGCGAAAAACGTGGCCTATTTGCCCAGTCGTAACGCGATCCGGCATTCTCCGCGTTCCATCAGCCTCGGAAATGCCCCCGATGTCAACAAAGCCAGATGAATTCAAAGCAGCTTACTTCGCTCCGCCAGCCCCATCCTTCCGAAACAGCATATGAATCCAAATCGGCCGCCGCGGCAGAAACAACGACTGCGTATAAGTCAAAGTCGAAGCCACTCGCGCAAAAACACCCTCCATCAAAGTCCGTCCATTCGGCCGTAT
>JABDFR010000076.1 GCA_013286465.1 Acidobacteriota bacterium
GGCCGCGGACGCCGCGCTCTATCGCGCCAAAGCCTTGGGCCGCAACCGCGTCGAACTCGCCAATCCCGACGATTTTGCCACCCTAGTCGCCGCCGACGGAACCATCAAAGCCTCGCGCCACGGCTAAAGTTTTCGCAGGGGAGGGTGCTTTAGCCCTCCCACAGTTCGGCCCCGAATTCACTCGGACGGACTCACCCGAAAAATCCTCAGACGCACGAGCTCGACTCCCGGCGACTCCTTGCATGCGTGCGCTGCCGCGCGGCAATATGAAATCGCAACGCGCGGAGCTTGCCGCCGCGGCGTTCCGGAGAAAATTTTGGCTGCTGTTCCGCTCGTGCGCATTCGCGCGCTCAACCCAGCACCCGTCAACGCAAGCGGCGACTACGTCCTCTACTGGATGATCGCGTTCCGCCGGGCGCGCTGGAATTTTTCGCTGGATCGCGCGGTGGAATGGTGCCGCGAGCTGAGCAAACCGATGGTCATCTTCGAAGCGCTGCGCTGCGATTATCCGTGGGCCAGCGAGCGGCTGCACCGCTTCGTGCTCGAAGGCATGGCGGCAAACGCGCGGCAATTTGCCGCGGCCGGCGCGTTTTATTTTCCGTACGTCGAGCCGTCGATCGGCGCGGCGAAGGGATTGTTTGCGGCGGTGGCCAAGCGGGCTTGCGTCGTGATCACCGACGACTTCCCGGCCTTCTTTCTTCCGAGCATGATGGACGCGGCTGCAAAAAAATGCTCTGTCCGGCTTGAGTCGGTAGATTCGAACGGACTGTTGCCGCTGCGAGCTGCAGCGCACGCGTTTCCCACCGCATTTGCTTTTCGGCGTTTTCTGCAAAAAGAGCTGCCAAAGCATCTCCAAGAGATGCCGGCGCGCGATGCGTTAGCGCGAACGCAATTGCCGCGCCTGAAAACTCTGCCGTCGAAAATTTTCCGGCGCTGGCCCGCGGCAAGCGCCGGACTGCTGAACGCTTCCGGCGATGCGCTGACAGCGCTGCCAATCGATCATTCCTTGGTGCCGGCATCGGCGCGCGGCGGGTCGATCGCCGCGGAACGAATCTGGCGGAGCTTTTTGAAGCGGCGGCTCGCCCGCTATCTCGAAGACCGCAATGAGCCCGAACTCGAGGGAGCCAGCGGGCTCTCGCCCTATCTGCATTTCGGCCACATGTCCTCGCATCAGATTTTCGCCGAGGTGGCGCGCTCTGAAAAATGGACCGAAGCAAGATTGGCGCTGCGCGCCACCGGCAGCCGCAGCGGCTGGTGGCGCATGAGCGAGGCCGCTGAAGCGTTTCTCGATCAGCTCGTTACCTGGCGCGAACTGGGCTTTAATTTCTGCGCGCATCGCGGCGATGCCGATCGCTATGAATCGCTGCCCGAGTGGGCCCGCGCCACTCTCGAGAAACATGCGGGCGACCGGCGAAAATGGCGCTACACGCTCGAGGAATTTAAGGCTGGGCAAACGCACGATCCGCTGTGGAACGCGGCGCAGACGCAGCTCGTGCGCGACGGCCGCCTGCACAATTATCTGCGCATGTTGTGGGGCAAGAAAATTCTCGAGTGGTCAAAGACGCCGCGCGAAGCATTGCGCGTGATGATCGAGCTCAACAACAGATACGCGCTCGACGGCCGCGATCCCAGTTCCTACAGCGGAATTTTCTGGTGTCTGGGCCGCTACGACCGGCCGTGGGGCCCGGAGCGCGAAATTTTCGGCACGGTGCGCTATATGAGCTCGGAAAATACAGCCCGCAAGCATCGCGTGAGGGAGTACCTCAAAGAATATGCGCCATCCGCGAACCGGCCGATTTCGTGAGACATTTGAGAGAGAGCCGGGTTCAACCAGGTAGAGGCAGCGAGACCATGACCCTTCTATTTCGGCGCCGCATGGTAATCCTGTGCGTGGTTGCGATTGTGGCAGCTGTCGTTCTGCATCGCGCCTACATTTTCGCCGCAAATCACGGGGCGAAAGGCGTGGAATCATCGGCCTATAGAGCCGTTGCCGGTCCCTTCGAGACCGATGCTGCCGCCGACATCGTGTTGCACGACTCGCAGAGGACCAAAGATCTGCACGTGAAGGTGACGTATCCGAAAGCTGATGGGAAATTTCCGGTGATCGTTTTTTCGCATGGGTTTGGCGGGTCGAAGGATACTTACGCCTCGCTCACGCAATATTGGGCGGCGCGCGGCTACGTCGTTCTGCAGCCTACGCACGATGATTCGATCGCGCAACGCAAAGAGAATGGCGAAATTCACGGCGTGATGCAGGGATTTTCGACTTTGCGCGAAGATATTGCCGATCCGGTGGCTTGGCGCAATCGCACGCGCGATATTTCCTTCGTCATCGATTCGCTCGATGAGATCGAACGGCGCGTTCCGGGCTCTGCCGGCAAAATGGATCGCGCGCGCATCGGCGCCGGCGGACACTCCTTCGGCGCGCTCACCACCGAGTTGCTCGGTGGCTTGACGTTCACTCCACCCGGCGCGTCGAAGCCCGAAAGTTTGGCCGACCGTCGCATTTCCGCATTATTAGTTCTTTCAGGCGCGGGACCGCGGCAGCACGGCGTCACCGAAACTTCCTGGGAAAATATCACCGCGCCTCTGATGCTCATGACAGGGACGCGCGACATGGGCGTTGGCGGCTTGAATCCGGATATGCGCATCAAGCCCTACGAACTGGTTCACAGCGTTCACAAGTACGCCATCGTGCTGGATCGCGGCAGCCACATGACGTTCACCGGTATGCCCGCAAAAGCGGGGACGGAGCCTGCCGTACTATTTGAAACGGTGGAAGTGGCCAGCACGGCTTTTTGGGACGCGTATTTGAAAAGCAGCGAAGCTGCGGAAACTTATTTGCGCTCGCCGTCGCTGGTAGATTTCAGCGGTGGTAAGGCTAAGCTGACCACCGAGTAGTTCAGTAGGGGAGGGTGCTTTAGCCCTCCCGCCGTTCGGCCCGGCGATCAACGACTCGGGCGCAAAATGTATCGTTTGCCGGTCGTTCCCAGATGCGGATGTTGGAGTGGCGCGGCCTGCGGCGATGGCGCAGTCACGGAACAATCGGGGCCGAAAAGCGGGAGGGCTAAAGCACCCTCCCCTACAAAAGCAAAACCGTCATGAGCGAAATATTTATTTGCGCCTGTCGGATTGCGGCGCCTGCTGAGGTTGTGTTTCGGTGGCATGCGGAGCCTGGGGCGCTTTTGCGTTTGTCTCCGCCTTGGGAGCCGGTGGAGGTGATTGAGGCTGCGCCGGGAATTCGCGATGGGGATCGTGGGGCGTTGCGCGTGCGCATGGGGCCGCTGCGAATTCGCTGGGAATTCGAGCATCGCAATTACCTTGAGGGGCGGCAGTTTCAGGACGTGCAGATGCGCGGACCGTTCAAAAGTTGGGTGCATACGCATTCGTTCACGCCGGATGGGATTGAGGCTTGCCGGTTGGAGGATCGCATAGAGTTTGAATTGCCATTTGGATTTCTGGGACGATGGCTGGGTGCCGCGATGGTCCGCCGGAAGCTCGAAAAATTATTCGAGTATCGGCATCGCGTTACTGCCGAGGCGATGTCGTCGCGCGTTTAAGTGTACCGCGGGCGTTTCTGCCGTCTCTTTTTTCGCGCCACATCCTCAACCGCGGATCCAGGCTAGCGGTCTCCATCAGCGCTCGGCAATTATGAAAATGCGGCGAAAAGGGAAGAGCGTCTTGCCATTCGACTCTTTCGGATAAGCGCGGGCGATTTTCTCCGCGTAGGCATTCACGAACTGCTTGGCTTCGTCTTCGGGGAGCGCCTGAATGTAAGGACGCAATTGCGTCCCCCGGAAAAATTCGACGATTGGATTTTCGCCTTCCAGTTCATGCTGGTAAATCGTCTCCCAAATATCCAGACGCGCGGCATGCGGCGAAAGCCAGCGCCAATATTCTTCCGGCGCATGCACGACGAGCCGTTTCGTGTGCGGCTCAAGGCGCGAGCGCCATCGTGGATCCATGGCGGTCTCGAGCATTAGGACGTGGCCGGGATCATCGGTATGCCGCGGCATCTGAATCGCGAGCGAGCCGCCGGCGCGCAGCTGCGCGAGCAGCGACGGAAAAAGCTGCTCGTGGCCACTTACCCATTGAAAAGTGGCATTCGAAAAAAGCAGATCAGCCGGCTCGTCGGCGTGCCATTGCAAGATATCGGCCTGCAGCCAATCGAGTTTCGGAAACTCCGCGCGCGCGTGCGAAAGCATCTCGGCCGAAGAATCTACGCCCGTAACGCGGGCTTCCGGCCAGCGTTCCTGCAGCGCTTGAGTAAGATGGCCAGTTCCGCAACCCAAATCGAAAACACGTTCGCAGTGACCGAGCGGGATGCGCTCGATTAAATCCAGCGCAGGACGAAAGCGAATGCCTGCATATTTGAGATAGGTTTCAGGATTCCAGACGGTCATTGTAGGCGAGCGGGTTTACCTCGCTCCCGGTGTGGCATTGGGTGTCGCGTTCATTTTGCCCGTACCGCGAATCCCCAACGCCGCAAAAAAGTTTACCAAACTTCGCGCTCTTCTTCTTTTTCGCGCTTACCTTTTTTGCGGCGCTCTTCTTCCTCTTGCTTTTCGTATTCGGCGATTTCTTCTTCGGTCATTTGATATTCCCCGCGCGAGGCAAACATCGAATTCCCGCGCTGATCTTTCACCGCCTGCTGCATGCGTGTGCGGCCAGGTGTATCGAAGCGCGAAGTGCGCGTGGAACGCGCGATGGCTCCGGCTTCCATCAGCAGGTCGGTGATCTTTTCGAAGAAGTCGTGGAAGTGATAGGGAAGAATCGAATACGGCAGTTCCTGCTCTTCCAGTTCCATCACCACGTCAGCAGCGTTTCCCGGCGGGACTAAGAACAGCACGCGAAGCCGCCTTTTGCGCACCGCAGTTACCTGGTCCGGACTGCGCTTCGCTCCCGTGCGTTCGTTTTCTTTCTGCGCTTCTTCGGACTCAAGCGTCACGCCTTCGGCGTGCGCCAGATCGCGCAGGATGGGGAAGAGCGGGCCGCTCGGCGGCGCAAGTTCGACATTGGCGATCACCAAGTGCCACGCGCCGGTGAGCAGTTGTTGCAAAGTTTGCCGCGCGTCGGTTTCGACCTGGACGTGCCAGCCTTCGGCGCTAAGCAACAGCCGCAGAGCTTGTTGGCTGGCCGGCGTCGCATCCAATATAAGGATGCCAACGTCGGGTGCGGTCTTCGCTTTCTCGGGGTTTGCCATCGTCAGTCAGTATAAAAGTGCAGTCCTATAACCCTGTCCTTTTCATCGGCCTGGTTTCCACCGGCTTGATTGATCGTTCGGACAGCCTTTGTTTCAGGCCCTGTCCCTTCGTACAGGAGAAGAAAAAGCGAAATAGTTCTTGACAAGGCGAACAAAAGGCGAATAGTATGCCCTGGTGCGGCGAGGCTTTCGATGGCCACTACAAACACTCTTCGACCAGCAGCGGATCTTTCCCGGATTCGGCCTGTCCGGTCGAGGGAGACCAGTCTCTCCTTATTCCCCCATGCCGCTCGCCACGGCAACGATGACAACGCTTGCGGCGCTTCCGCGCCCACCCCGGCGCCTAACCGGGGAACGAAGCCTGCAGCGGAACTGGTCGGCATCGCGCGCCTCGCCGCTTCCTCACCCTGCGCGGATACTAAGAGGGGAACTGAATATTTCATTCTGCCGGTCCGGTCGATAATCAACCGTTGCGATTCGCCGCGAGTGCCTTTCAACTACACGATCAACCCATATAGAGGATGCGAATTCGGCTGCCACTACTGCTACGCGCGCTATACCCATGAATTTATGGAGCTCGACGGCAGCGAATTCGAAACCAAGATTTACGCCAAGCGCGATGCGGCGTTGCTGGTGGCTCGGGATTTGGAGAACCCGCGGCTCGATGGCGAGCATATTGCCATTGGTGCCGCCACCGATCCTTATCAACCAGCGGAGCGCGAATTCGGAGTCACGCGATCGATCCTCGAAAAAATGGCTGAACGGTCCGGGCTGAGTGTTTCCATCACTACGAAATCGGATCAGGTGCTGCGCGATCTGGATTTGCTGAAGAGAATTGCGGAGAAGTCGTCGATTTCGGTAAATCTATCGATCACCACAATGCGGACGCGCCTGGCGCGCTTGCTCGAACCGCGCGCACCGCGGCCGGACTTGCGCATGGGAGCCGTAAAGGCACTGAGAGCGGCGGGAATTTCGGCCGGAGTGTTGGCCATGCCGATTGTGCCGGGAATTACCGACGCGCAAGGCGATCTCGAGGAGCTCGTGCGGTCCGCGCGCGATGCCGACGCGCAATGGGTGGGCGCGCGCGTACTGTACCTGATGCCCGCAGCCCAAAAACAATTCCTGCCCTTCGTTCAAGCAAAATTTCCGCGCTTGGCACGTCAGTACGACGAGTGGTACAGGCGCAACAACGGCGCCCCACAAGCGTACACCGAAGAAATCACGCAACGCTTCGCCGAACTGCGCAAGAAGTACGGAATTAATTCGCGCCCGTCTGTGCCCATCCGTCCCCCGGGTGAAATGCCGCAAATGAGTTTGGGATTGACGCAAGTGGAGGAGACTAAAGTGCCAGCGCCCGCGCACCCGGAATTCAAACATCTACCCGGAATGCCGGCGCTCCAGTAGGGAAGGGTGCTTTCCTCTCCACCAGTCCGCCTAGGCGGAGAGGAAGCCCTCCCGCATTTCGGCCCCGATTTTGAGAAGAGCGGGGCGAAGAATGAAGTCGGCGAGCCAATGAGGAAGGCCTAAGGAGAAGCAAGCAATGAAACTAAAAATGAAACTGAAATCCGTAAGCTCGCTAATCCTGCTCATGGGCACGCTAGCCTACGCCGCCATGCAAATCGGCGTCTCCGGTCCGGCAGCGGCGATCGCCAGCGCCCCCGCGGAGCGAACCTCACCTCCGCAACGGATCATGCGAAAAGATGCTCCACGGCAGGAAAAAGCCTCGCCACGACATCCGCAAGTCTATTTTGCTACGGCACAATAATCCGCGAAGGCTCGGCCTGGGCTTCGGCCATTCGTGGAAATTGCGCACGCAGGAAATCGAGGAACGCACGCGAGCGCGGACGTCCATTCGTCTCGTATTTCGCCACGCGCAGCAGAAAAACCACTAGACGGAAAATCTCGGAGTCCTTGACCCCGCCAAACGCCGACTGCTTCTGCTCCTTCTGCCTCAATTCGGCGATAAATTGGCTCAAGTGCATGTAGACAGCGCGTGCCGCGGGCCCGTCCGGCGGACGCTCATAGTAAAGACCAGTGCCCAATGTGCGATACGTTTCCGCAAGCGCAGTGAGCGCCTCAATGGCCCCGGAATCATCAACTGATGGAACTTCGCCCGCCGCCGTCAGGACGGAGTAACCAAGCCCTGAAACTATCGGCTGCCGCTCATGAATCAAGTCCATCGGAATCGATAAATCAGGGAAGGGAATTTCGGTGGCGGTGATGGGCTTGCGATGCTCGCGTTCCCATCGACGCGAGGCGATTAAATACGAACAATCCGATGGGCAGTCGATAGTGACTTCGCGTTTTTCGCCGCAGCAAACCGCGCAGATCAGCTCCGCTTTTGCCGGACAATAGCGTTTCGGCTTCCGCAATTCACAAAGTGGGCACGCCACGCAGAATCCTTCCGCAGCTCTTTCGCAGCGTCATCCACACTACGGGATTTTGGGAAATGTGCCAAGCCAAGGATGGGTTTGTAGGGGAGGGTGCTTTAGCCCTCCCGCAGTTCGGCCATGTTTTGAGATCGCGCAGCGCGCGAAGCTTAGTATCACGGGCGTGGGAGCCAAAACGCAGATGGCTGGTGAATTACGGTCACCGAACGAGGGCGCGAATATCGATGATCCAAGGGCCGAAATGCGGGAGGGCTAAAGCACCCTCCCCTACTGGGACGCCGCCACCGCGGCGCCCATTTTTTCTGCTAGCGCGATGCCGTTTAGGATTGTTTCGATTACGTATTCGTCGCCTCGGTCGGAATTGATCATCAGGTCGTAGAGTTGGCGACAGGGCCAATCGGCGCCAAAATAGCGCTTGATGAATTGTCCGCGCTCTTTGTCGATGGTCTCGACCAACTCGCGGGCTTCGGCGTCGCTTTTGCCGAGCGTGCGGACACGGCGGATTTTTTCTTCGAGCGGGGCAAATATGAAGATATGAAAGACGTCGGCGCGATTGCGAAGAATATAGGGAGAACCGCGGCCGACGATCACCGAGTTTCCGCTCGCGGCGACTTCTTCGATGACGCTCCCCAGTAGCCTGACCATGCTATCGGTGTCGAAAGATTGGCCTTCACCGATCGGTAGAGCGCGCTCATGGCTGCCGCGCGCGAAGACTTTGAATAACCGATAAAGAAGGGGATCGACGCGTTCATCGTGCCGGGCGGCTGCTTCGGGATTGATATGCGCGCGCCGCGCAATTTCCTGGGTGAGTTCGGTATCCCAGAGTTTCCAGCCCAGGCGCCGCGCAAGCTTCTCGGCAATCCGCGCACCGCCGCTGCCGTACTCGCGTTCCACGGTAATGATTCGCATGGACATCACCCGTCCTTGTGATGCGGGCGCAAAGCCCGAGGGGTCAGACACTCCTCGGCCGGATTATAGTCGTTTTGGAAAAGACCGCAACGATACTAGTGGACCGGGATGGGACCGCCGGCTGCTGACGGTTTCTTAATGATGAAGACAATGGGGACGAGACACAGAATCACGAAGGCAAGGACCCGGAACGTATCGACGTAGGAGAGAACTAGCGCCTGCCGCCCAATATTCGCGGCGAGAAGGCCGTAAGCTTGCTCCTTCGCCAACGCCGGCGCTGAGCCGTGGGCTTGCAATGCTTGTGTGGCGCCATGAATCATTCTCTGAAAGGCCACATTTCCCGCGGTGAGATTTTTTGATAAGTCGTTTTGATGAACCTGCGAGCGCCGATCGAGCATAGTTTCGACGAACGAAATACCCACACTCCCGCCCATGTTCCTCGATAAATTGATCAATCCCGACGCCGCATTATTTTTCTCGCGAGGCAGCGAGGCGAACACCAGCGTATTGATCGGCACGAACAAAAACGCCAGCGCCGCAGCCTGATACACGCGCGCCATCACCGCGGTATAGAAATCAATCTGCAAATCGAAGCGCGTCATATTGAAAAGCGATAACGACAAGACAAAAAGCCCGCCGGCCACGAGATAACGTGCGTCCGCGCGCTTGCTGAGCAAAAAACCGACCAGCGGCATGAACAACATGACGGTGAATCCGCCGGGCATCAGAGCGAGACCGGCCTCCTGCGCGGTGTAGCCCATCAGCGTCTGTACAAATTGCGGCAGCAGCACGGTGGTGCCATAAAGCGCCACGCCGAGCATAAACATCATTCCATTGCCGACGGCGAATGACCGGTTCTTGAACAAACGTAAATCGATAATCGGATTTTTGTGATGCAACTCCCAAAAGACAACCGCGATGAGGCCCACTGCGGCGATTACGGACAGAGTGGTAATGAAGTTGGATTGAAACCAATCATCGCGCTGGCCCTTATCCAGCAAAATCTGCAGCGCGCCAAGGCCGACGGCCAAGAGTCCCAGGCCGAAATAATCGATTCCGCCGGACGGCTTTTTTTGCTGCTTGAGAAACGGCGGATCCTGGATCAGCCGATAAGTTAATGCCAGCGAGAGAATTCCAACCGGCACATTGATGTAAAAAATCCAGCGCCAACTGAAATTGTCGGTGATGTAACCGCCGATGGTCGGCCCGATCGCCGGCGCAAGCACGACTGCCATTCCGTAAACTGCGAAGGCCATACCGCGCTTTGCTGGAGCAAATGTATCCGCGAGAATGGCCTGCTCGCTCGGCTGCAGCCCGCCACCGCCGGCTCCTTGCAAAATGCGGAACACAATCAACATGCCGAGATTTGGCGCGAAGCCGCACAAAAACGAGCTGATGGTAAAAACCGCCACGCAGCTCATGTAAAAACGCTTGCGGCCAAAAATCGACGAGAGCCAGCCGCTCATCGGCAACACGATTGCGTTCGAGACGAGGTAGGAAGTGAGCACCCAGGTGCTTTCGTCGGTTCCCGCCGAAAGGCTTCCGGCAATATGCGGCAGCGCAACGTTGGCGATGCTCGTATCGAGCACTTCCATGAACGTCGCGAGCGTCACGGTGAGCGCGATAATCCACGGATTGACGGCTGGGCGCCATTCCGAGTGGTCCAACGATAATGTGGCCGCAGCCGCGCTCATTTCACCTTGACCTTGGGAACCACGGACATGCCCGGGCGCAGAAGATGATCTTTGTTCTCGCCCTGTTCGAGCACAATTTTTACCGGCACGCGCTGAACGACCTTCACGTAATTGCCGGTGGCATTTTCCGGCGGCAGCAAACTGAAGCGAGCGCCGCTCGCGCCCGCGATGCTGTCCACGTGCCCTTTGTACTTGCGGCCATAAGCATCCACTTCGATTTCAGCTGATTGTCCCGGGCGCATGTGCTTCAGTTGCGTTTCTTTGAAGTTGGCGGTGACCCAAACATCGTCTAGCGGCACAACGGAGATTAATTGCTGGCCGGGCTGAACATTCAGTCCCACTTCCACGTTCTTGCTCACCACGCCAGCCACCGGCGCGACGATCGTGCAGTACTGTAGATTCAACAGCGCCTGATCGAGCGCCGCTTTTTTCTGTGCTACCGATGCATCTGCGCTTGAAAATTGCGCCTTACTTACATTGATTTGCTGCGGCGCAGTCCCCGCAGCGCGCAGCGAGGCCTGCGCTTCGAGCAAATGGCTCTGCGCCTGATGCACTTGTTCCTGTGCGGCATTGGCGTTAGCTTTTGCGGCGTTTACGCCCGCGGCTGTGGCTTTCGCGGCATCGAGCGCCTGCTCATACTGCTGATCCGAAATTTCTTTTTTGTCGACGAGCTGCTTGTAACGCACCACATCGCTCTGCGCCTTGTTGTCGTTGGCTTCCGC
This sequence comes from Acidobacteriota bacterium, assembly GCA_013286465.1. Taxonomy (GTDB): domain Bacteria; phylum Acidobacteriota; class Terriglobia; order Acidiferrales; family UBA7541; genus Palsa-147. The sequence continues at coordinate 10,919 of JABDFR010000076.1, forward strand.
TTGCGCCAACTGCGCCACCGCGGCGGAAGCCTGGCCCTCGGCGGCCAGAACTCCGGCGCGCGCATTTTCCACATTGGCACGAGCGGAATCGAGTTGGCTGGCGGAGTTGGCCGTTGTGATG
>JABDFR010000077.1 GCA_013286465.1 Acidobacteriota bacterium
AAACAGATCCGCAAACGGCGTATCCAATCCCGCCAGCAGCAAATCGCCCTCGCGAAAACCCAGCGCCCGCGAGTGCGCCGGAAAGTTTTGCCGAAGATAGGACTGCACCGCAGCGTTCTGCGCGAAAGCAGCCGGCGCGGCGGGCCATCGCGGAAAATTATGAAGTGAGCGGCACGCTGCAGGTCCCGGTTCCGGAAAAACTCTGGGAGAAAGATCAGTTTTATATTTATGTGCCGCTGCCCGGCGGCGCTGCGCATTGATCTGAAAACTTGGTGATTTGTGCCCGGTCTCGACGGTTGCACAATTCCAGTGCAGCAGTAGCTCGCCAGTTCCGCCGCCGGCCTTCGATTTACTCTTGCGGGCGCTCGCGGTGAAAGAATATAGCCAGCACCGATCCCACCGCTACGGCCGCCAGCAGGAAACAAGCGATCGCTAGAAACATGCCCGCATGAGTGCCGCGCACGCCATTGTGGCCGGAGATTCGTCCCAGGATGAACGCTACGATGAAAGATGCTAGCGCCAGGCCTGCGTATCCGGGAATGTGCAGGCGGCCTTGCGAGGCTGCGTATGGGACTGCGATTACCACGCCGGCGCACGCGAGTACGAGCACCAGGAGCAGAGGCGACGCTGACGCGAAAACGACCATGCTTAGAGTTGCAGACATGAGGTTGAGTCACATCATAGCGAAAAGTGGGCGCGGGGCGGTGAGTGACGATGGGGCGGTGTGTTCTGGCGCTACAGTGATTGGGGTTGGCGGGTGTTTCGATGCTGTTGGCTGATTTGTGCTTGTTTGGGTGATGCCCGGAGGCCCTCGGTGAGAAGTTAACCATTTGTTTTCTGTTGGTTACGGCGATTTTGAATTGATTTCTGCGGGGGCTGCGGGCCTTATTCGCTGCTCCTGCAAAGGTGCCCTTTTGTATCGATTAGAAATGGGGGTCTGTCGTTTGTTTTCTGTGGGTTACGGCGATTTCTAATGAGTTTGGTGCAGCGATTAGAAATGTTCCGCCAATTGACGTGCGGTTTGGTGCTGGGGGAGCCAGTTTCGTCGCCGAGGTTGTGCGTTGTGCGCGCATTTCACGTCGACGCTAGCATGACCGTTGCTTCGTTGTCATCCGTGAGAATACGTAGTACTTCGGAGGCCGGTCTGGGCTAGAAATTTGTTTGGTACCTTGGTATCATGGTACCGGGAGGGAATTATGGCCGGTGGGCGGAAACATATTGTGGAACGCGTGCAGACCGGGGTGCGGATGGAAAAGCGGCTCTTGAAGGTGTTGCGGGCTCTGGCGGATTACCACGATTTGACGCTGGGGGATTTGCTGGAGGGGATCGTGCTGCATGCATTTGACGGGAAGTGCGCTTTTGGGCCGGCGAGCCGGGGGCGCATTCGGGAATTGAAGAAAATTTATGGCCTGGATTTGGATTCGCGGGCGAGCCACCGGCTGGTGGAGGCTGGGGCTGGGAAAACGGCCGATGAATGACGACGCATTTTTGGCGGGATTTGAGAATTGTTCGCTTTCGGGGGCGGACTTTCACCATGCGGAGCATGTGCGCATGGCATTTCTTTATTTGACGCGGTATCCGGTGCTGGAAGCTATGGAACGTTGCTCGGTTGGGCTGGCGCGATTTGCCGCGGCGAATGGGAAGCCGGAACGTTACAACGAGACGATTACCTGGGCTTTGCTGCTTTTGATTCGCGAGCGGATGGCGCGAGGCGGAGTGGCGTCGAGTTGGAAGGAATTTGCGGAGGGGAATGCGGATCTTTTGAGTTGGGAGAATAATATTTTGAAGAAATATTATCGCGAGGAGACGCTTTCATCGGGCTTGGCGAAAAGATGTTTCTTGTTTCCGGATAGGATGGCAAGCGGGATTTGAATGAAGTCTTCGCGTAGCGTTCACGAAGTCGTCTCATAAATCGTTTGAACGGGGGATCGGAGTGTCCTCAGGGGCTAAAGCCCAAGATTCTATCGGCGAATTTATGTCGGAGCTAAAGCTCCGACCCCCTAAAGAGTACAACGGCAAAATCAGAGGCGAAAACCTAAAGCTACACCGGGCCGGTCGTAAACCCCGGACCCTACGACGGCGAATGCAGATCCCTTACCCCTGAAGGGGATTCGGTATCACAGATGTTTTTTTTGGATGGTCCGCTTTTAATTTTGGGATTGGTTGGGACTTACTTTGGTGCACAGGCAGGAGTGCCTGTGCTACTTGGATTGCAGGCGCTTGACGAAGAAATTTAGGAAGCTCTTGGCGTCTATGTTCGTCGCTACATCCACGTTTGGCTTTACCTCGATTACGCCTACTGTTTCGAAGTGATCGCCTACTGGGATTGTTTTGTCGATCGTGCCGTTGCGATTGGCGATGGTTTCGCCGCGGGCGAAGCGGCCTTCGGTTTCTACGTCTACGCGCAGGGATTTGGTGGTCAGGAAAGTTGGATCGATTACGGCGCCTACGGCTAGTGCGTCGTGGATGGCGCCACCGCCGAAGCCGGTGCCTTGATAGAGGCCGATTTGGAAACGGGCTACTGCGGCGGCGAATTTCGCTTCGGGGCCGGCATTTTTTTCTAGTTCGGCTACGTCGGAATTTTGCATCAGGGTGATTTCGGTTACGTCTAGGCCGACCATGGTGATGGGCCATCCGGCGTTGAAGACGATATTGGCAGCTTCGGGATCGGCCATGACGTTGAATTCGGCGGCGCCGTTTACGTTGCCGCCGGAGATGGAGCCGCCCATTAGGACGACGCGCTTTACCAGCGGCACGATGGTGGGATCTTTCAGGACTGCGAGCGCGATGTTAGTTTCCGGACCGATGGGAATCAGCGTGACTTCGTGCGGGTATTTGTGGACTAGCTCGATGATCACGTCCGGGCCGAAACGTGGGTCGGCATTGCAGCGGTTTGCGGGGAGCTGGGCGCCGCCTAGTCCGTTGGGGCCATTCCAGAAGGGTTCGATGGTTAGTTTGCCGTGGATGGGGAGTTGGGCGCCTTGGGCTACCGGGAGGTCGCAGCGGTTCGCTAGTACGGTGATGGCTAGTGCGTTATCCAGGCCGATTGGGGCGGTGACGTTTCCGGCGACTATGGTTAGGGCCTCGACTTTTAGTTCTGGGGAATTTAGGGCTAGCAGGATGGCCAGGGCGTCGTCGGTGCCGGGGTCGGTGTCGATGATTACTCGCTGGGGGGATTGGGCTTTTGCTGTCTGCGTCGCGGCGCAGTGGATCGCGGCGGTTAATAGAGCGATCGCGATGATTCGGATCGCGATGGTCTGTGCGTTGCGCATGGATTTTTGGGGCCTCCGGGATTTGTGATGCTACAGGATGAGATTTCGCGCGGCTAGATGAATTACGGGAAAAATGGAAACGGAGAGAGGTGGATCGGCGCGTGCGTAGATCGATGGGCGACTCATTCGCACGAGTTACTTGGGCGGGCGCGTCGATTCTCAAGCCGCTATTTCAATCCTAAATCGGTCAATATTTTCGAATTGGCTTCTTCCATCGCCAACATCGAGTGGCAAGTATCGCAATCGTTCGGAATCGAGCGCCCATCCGCAGTGGCATGGCTTCCATCATGGCAGCGGAAACATCCGGGAAAATCCGTATGCCCCAAATTATTCGGATAAGTGCCCCAACCGACATTCATAGCCGGAAAAACATTCCGCAAGTAAACAGCCTGCACCTGCGCAATCGACGAATCCACCAACGCCCGTTTGTCGCGATACAAATCCGGATAGCCGCCGCGGTAAAAAGCATCGAGCTTCGCCGCGATCTGCTGCGCCGCCGCATCGCGGTCCGCATATTTCGTCTTGATCAATTCTAACGCCTGCTTCTTGATGAACGGCAATTCCGCGCTAATGCTTCCCTGCGTCATGGCCTCATCGAGCGCGCGCTCCGGCGTCTGAAAACTGTGTGCAGGGCGGTTATGGCAATCGAGGCAGTCCATGGTGCGGTGTTCCCCGGCCGCCAGTTGCGCCGCGCTTGCTTTCACGTCCGAGGAATCAAATACCAGCCGCTTCCCGCCGCCATCCGTGTAACTCACCTGCGCAATCGTCTGGCGCTTCCCGTCCGTGGCGATATATTCAATCGGCGATCCCGTGTCCAAGTGCCGCCCGTGAATTCCCACCGCCCCGTCAAACGTATGCCCGCCGATTTTCAAAAGCAGCACGGTGGTTAATTCCGAGTTTTTCTCGTCATCCGAAAATTTCCGCTTCACCATCAATTTATTTCCCGCGAACGACTGCGGCCAATGGCACTGCTCGCAAGTGTCCCGCGAAGGCCGCAACTGCTTCACCGGTGTAGGAATCGGCCGGTCATAGGTATGAAACGTCACCGCATAAACTTGGCGCAGCCCGGAAAATTTCGAATGCACAAACCATGAAGCCCCCGGCCCGATATGGCATTGCACGCAGTCCACGCGCTGGTGCGGCGAATTCTGATAAGCGGTAAATTCCGGCTGCATCACCGTATGGCAGGTGGCCCCGCAGAACTTCGCCGAGTCCATGTACTCGACGCCGCGATACGACGCCACGCTCAATATCAGCACGTTCGCTACGGTAAGCCCCGCAATCCAGCCCACCACTTCGCGGATCGCCGGCACGGAGAAATCCACGGGCGGATATTTCGCAGGAAGCTGGCCGCTGCGCGCCAGGCGCAACCGTCGCCACAAAGCTCCCACGGGAATCATCAAAAGTCCGATCAGGAAAATTCCCGGAAGGATCAGAAAGAAGATGACGCCAACGTAAGGATGAACCGTGCCGCCCGAGGCGATATCAAACAGCCAAAATCCGATCAACGTCAGCGCCGAACTGGTAGTCAGCGCCGCTCCCAACATAGTCAACGGATTGCGGCCAAGATATGCCGCCAGACGGAACCCCGAAGCAACCCGTTGAAATACACTCATGTTAGAAAAAGGGCAGATCCTCCCTTTCATTGTAGGGGCGGGGGTTCACCTCCTGCCCACCTTGGCACTGGGTGTGCGCCCCCACGGTTCGCGCCGTCACCGTTTGCGGCCGGACCCGCGCTGGGACTACGACTTCAACGAGCGCATAAATCCGACCAACCCTTTAATCTGATCGTCGCTCAATTTGCCTTTATACCTAGGCATCTTTCCTTTTCCGCTGGCTGGAACCTCCGTCATCTCCGCATCACGGTTTGCGCCGCGCTACGCCGCTGAAATAGTTCCAAGCGCCGTCATCCCGAATCCCCTTGCCGGCCGCTTCTCGGCCGCGCGAGAAGAGGAATGAGGGATCTGCGTTTGCTGTTTCTTCCATCTGAAATCTGAAATCTCTTCCGCCTCTGCCTTTCTCCCCAGCTATTTCGCAGCGATCGAGCGGATATACCCCACCAGGCCGGTAATATCCTCCGGTTTCAGCGTCTTCTCATAAGCAGGCATCTTGTTCTTGCCCTTAGTAATAATCTCGGTCAATTCCGCGTCCGATTGCTTCTGGACGTCCGCCGAACGCAAATCCCGAATATTCAATTTCTTCCCCATCGCATTGCTCCCGCTGCCATCCGCCGCGTGGCAAGGGGTGCACTTCTGCTTGTAAGTCGCCTCTCCGTCGCCCCACGCCGCCGGGCCGCGTGCCAGCACCAGCACAAGCGCCCCTGCTGCGCCACAAATCGCCTTGTTAATTTTAATCATAGTTATCCTTTCTATATCTCTCGACGTGCATTTTGAACCACTGAACTGCATCCCTTCGCACTTCCTTGCATTTTACGGACCTTTTCCGCCGTCTGCCTCAGTGCGCCCCGTCCGCTCAGAACGCATACCGCAACGCAAACGTTGCGGTACTGCCGTTGAAATCTTCGGCGGTGAATGCGTTCGGCGCTCCCGCAACGGGATTCGGGGCGAACGCCAGGCCCGGGACATTATTCGGCGATGGCCCCTTGCCATTAAATCCATAATAGTTCCAGCTCACGCGGTAGCTCAACCCCTTGTACACATCGAAAATCACCGTGGCGTACGGCTTCTGATAATTGAACGCCAGCGTGCCCACCGGTTGCAGCGGATTGAGCGGCGGTTCCACCACCCCGCCGTTACTCAAAACTTCACTCCCGCGCACAAACGTCCCCGCATACCCCAGGCTGACCGTGACGCGCTTGATGGGCTTCCACATCACGTCGAAATAACCGAAATGCTGCTCGCTCGAATACGTCGCAAACGCCCCCAGCGAATTAAAATCCGCGGAATCGGTAGGGCAAGCCACGGTCGGCGGAATGGGCGGCGCGAATCCGTAGAAGTAGCAAATATTCGCCGCAGAATAAATGTCCGAGTAGTTGTACCCGATATCAAAGGTAAGCCGCGCGTTCGGCAGCAAGCTGGCCAGGAAGCTATACGTCCGCGAATGCTCGGTATCATTCACGGTGGCCACATTGTCGCTGTTCTCGTGCAGATCAAATGCCGTATCGAAATTAATCCACGGGCGCGGCTTGTACGTGGCATGAATCTTATACACCTGCACGTGCCGCGGCGAAGTGCGTGTAAACGCAAAATCGTTGTAGCCCAGCGAAACATCCGCGCTAATCCGCAGCGCATCGATCGGCCGCAGCGTAAGTCCCAACAGCAGCGCCTCTTCGTTGATTCCCTGAAGGTTCCGCGCCGTGTCGTTGTCCGCACTGGGCCCCGAAAAAGTCAGCACGCCGCCGGGCCCGGCCGTGCACGCCGTCGGATCCGTGCAATCCCCGCGCGCCGCATTGTTCGGAAAGAATACTTCCTGCGTCAAAAACTGCTGCGAGTCAAACGCAATGGTCCGCTGCGTATACAAATACCCAATCCGCCCGCTGACTCTCTTGTTCAGATCGTACTGCAACTGAAATGTATTGGTCTTATGGCGCTGCGCGAGAAAATTCGAAAAAAGCCCGTTCGAAATATCCGCGGGCGAACTGGCATTGTGATTCGGGCAAGTGGATGGCGTGGTGACGCAAGTTCCCGGGATCGCCGAGATCGGGCCCAGCAGCCCGGCTCCGGTGGTGAATAGCGCCGTCTCGTTGTACTGCCACACGCCCGGCGAGCGCCAATCATCGAACCGGAATTCATCGAGGATACGGAATTTGTCGGTCACCGCGTAGGCGCCCGACCAATCGGCATTCACGGAAATGCGTTTCGCTTCCGCCGGCCCTCCCGTCGTGCTGCCGCGTTGAATGGTGCGCGCCGTCGATCCAAATGCTTGCTCGTTGAAATCCGGAATCACATTGTCTGAGCGGCTGTACCCCAGCGAAGCCGAGGTCTCGAAATTCTTGAAATAATTCGACTGCAAGCGCACCCGTTCAAACGGTGTAGAGGTCCGCGGCCGCCCCACCTGGCTATACGAAAGCGTAGCGTCGCAACTCGGATTCACCACGTTCGGCGCCGTCAAAATCGGCGCCGCACAAGGAGTACCGTTGCCCGTGTCGAGCGGCAGGCCCAAATCCACAGGCTGCCCGCCCGGCAGAACGAATGGCGTCGTGCCATTCAGCAACGCCAGATCAGCCATCGAACTGTCCTGCTTGAAATAAGTCAGGAATTGATCGTAAGAAATCGTGGTGCGCGGCGCGAAGCGGAAATCGATCCCGGCGCGATACGAATTGGTTGTGGTGTTGAACAGCTCATTCAGCTGCGCCACATTCCCCGCCCCGTCGTCCGGCAGATTCGTGGTATAGCCTCCGGGACCCGTATAGCGGTTCCGCGAATACCCGATGCGAAAGCGCACGCGCGACTGCGGCAGCAACGTCAAGTCGTAGTCTTCCATGCGCCGCACCGTATCCAGAAAATGCGGCGATGTAGTAATCGGTATCGCAGGATTCGAGCTGGCCGGATTCAGCGGATTCGCCAGCAAATTCCAATCCCAATAATCCTTGGCCCTCCGGAACAGCACCCGGAAGTCATACAATTTATTCTTCTCCATGCGCAGCCGGCTAACCGTATCCGGGTCGCCGCCGTACCCGAAGTTGGTAAAGCTCAAGCTGTCGAAAAACAACCCGTTGTGGTCCAGCGAGCGCATATCCAGCGTGTAATCAAACAGCCGCACGCCCTGCCCCAAATTCACAAACGTATCGTAGGTCGATTGATCTCCGCTGATCCAGTTCGAGCGATACCCCGCCTCAATCGATTGCCGGATCTTGTACCCCGCCGCGTTCACTCCCGCGTCATCATCCGCGCTGCCACCGGACCCGCTTTGCGCCCGGCAGATCGCCGGAAAAAACAGCGCTGCAATCAAAATCACAAAACCCAGAGTGCGGTATCTCAATCCGTCGCTCATCACTTTCCCCGCGCAAGTGCGAACTGGCGCAACTGCAAACCGCAAATCGCTACCTCTGCCGCTATCGAAGGCCCGTGCCCGCTCATCTCCGCCTCTACTTAAAAAAGGTCGGATCGAAATTCGAGCCGTGAATCTGCGAATGGCACAAAGTACACGCCTGGAAATAAGTCCGCTGATTGTGGAACGAAGGAGTGTTCCCCGCCCCGCTAAAACTAGAATTCGTATGGCACTGAATGCACAGCAAGTTCACATCGCTGACCTTCAGCATGTGCGCGTTGGCTCCGCCGTGCGGTACGTGGCACGACTCGCAGCCCTCGATCTTCACCGCCGGATGCTCAAAAACAAACGGCCCCTGCTTTTCCGTATGGCACTGAAAGCAAACCGTATTCGAAGTGTTCGAAACGCGCACCTGCTTCGGTTTCGTGGACCCATGCACGTTGTGGCAATCGCTGCAATTCACCAGCCCTTCGTTCACCCGGTGATGAAAGGGCATCGCGAACTGCGCCTTCTGCTGCAAATGGCATCCATAGCAAAGGTCCGGTTGCGCTTTAATCAGCAGAAATTCCTTAGTCTCGGCATGATGCGGCGAATGGCAGGACGTGCAACTCACTTCGTTCTGGCTATGCAGCGAGTTGATCGCATTCATGTGCTGCGCACCGCCCGCGTGGCATTCCAGGCAGCGGCTGTTGATCTCTTTCGCCGAATGATCCTTGAAGACAAATATCTTGGTGACGTCCCCGCCACCCGCCACGTGCGCTCCCCCGGGCCCGTGGCATCCCTCGCATCCCTGGTGCGACGCTCCGCCTTTCGTGTCGAGCGTAGTCTTCCAATGCGGCGTATTTTCCCAATGCTTATAAATGTCTTCGTGGCAGGTCTTGCAGGTATCCGCCCCAACGTATTCCGATGTCGTCGTTTGCGCCGCACTGGCAGGCTTTGCCTGCGGACATGCCCAAGCCCCCGCCGCTAGCCAGCACAACGCAGACATCATTCCCAGCACTTTCAAAATCCGGGATTGCACAACACCAGTCTTCTGGCTGACAGCCTGCGAGCCGCCCAGCTTCATCGGATCCACTCTCCTACTTCCTCAACAGGACGCGCCGTTCGTAACCACCACCGTCAGCGCAACCTCTTTCGCCGCGTTTCCGCACGTGTCGTAAGACTTCATGAATTCGCTCCGCGCCAGCCCGCGACACACCAGCGGTCTCATGGTGCTGTCGATACTTGAAGTTACGGCGCTCCCAGTCGTCCCTCGGAGTTCCGTTGTTGCTACCAATAGCTTGTTAAGAAACGTGTAATCGTACGGTGGCGTACATAGCCGGAACTGTTCAAAACTGCACAGTTTCCAAAAACGAAGCCGCCGCCCCTTCCCTCCTCCGGAACTCCTGCCGGCAATAACCGCCAGCATTCGCCGGCGACGCTGTCCTACTTCGCGTCCTCCTGAGTTGCGGTCAGACCTCTCGCAAACACCTCCGAGCGCCTGCGTCACCCTATTCGCTTGTTGGCTCGATTGCCGTGACGCAGGTCACAGAAGGCAGTATTTTCACCCGCCAAGCCTCCCAGCGAGGACGTGGCCTACTGCCCACGCGTTGGCCTTCGCGGTCTATAAATCGGCTTTAGAATCCTGGGCTTTAGCCCCTCAGGACACTCCGTTCCGCCGTTTAAATTATTTATCAGACGAATTCATTTCAAATTTGAAATCTCCGACTCGAAATTCTCAGCGCTCCATACCGCTGCGCATTCAATCATCAAGCGCCGCTGGTTACTAGTTGTGGCAAATACGTACGCGATTTCGCACACCCGAATAGCGCCTTCGGCGTTATAATTGCCTCTGCTCTGGTCGTAACCCCAGTTCGTATTCCCCCTTCTACTGGGAGCATTCACAAATTCAGTTCGATTGCGTGGATTGCTCCGTATGCTCGAAATTGCCAACGCGCTCCCTCATTCCTACGACTATCGCCTCGTAGCTCTCTCCATTCTCATCGCCATTCTCGCCGCCCATACCGCCCTCGATCTCGCCGGACGCACCGCCGCCGCCAAAGAAAAAGTCCGCATCGCATGGCTCTCCGGCGGTGCCGCGGCGATGGGTCTGGGAATCTGGTCGATGCACTACGTGGGAATGTTGGCGCTGAATCTCCCGGTTCCGGTGCTCTACGATCTGCCCACCGTGTTGCTGTCACTGCTGGCCGCGGTAGGCGCCTCGGCCGTCGCTCTCTACGCCGTAAGCGGCAAGCAGTTGCGCGTGCCCTCCATCGTCCTCGCCAGTCTCGCCATGGGCACTGGAATTTCCGCAATGCATTACATCGGCATGGCCGCCATGCGCCTGCCCGCCGAATGTCATTACGATTCGTCGATCGTCGCGGCATCCGTGGTAATTGCCATCGTGGTCTCCGCCGTGGCGATGCTGCTTTCCTTCCGTTTCCGGCAGGCCAACAAAATCCTCAATCTCGGAAAGCTCGCCAGCGCCGTGCTCATGGGCCTCGCCGTCGCGGCCATGCATTACACCGGAA
>JABDFR010000078.1:0-2542 GCA_013286465.1 Acidobacteriota bacterium
GCGCTTCAAATCCGCACGAAGTTCAGCGGCGGTCTGGCAGCGCAGATCGGCGTCCTTCTCGAGTGCCTTCGCGAGAATCGCGTCGAACGCCACCGGCAGCCGCGCATTTTGTTCTTTCGCGGGCGCCGGGGTCGAGTGGAGGATCCCGTCGAAAACGAGCGCTGACGTCGTCCCGGAAAATGGAACCGCCCCGGTGGCCATCTCGTAGAGCACCACGCCGAGTGAAAACAAATCCGAGCGCGCGTCCAATGGTTCGCCGCGCGCTTGCTCCGGCGACATGTAGGCCACCGTGCCCATCGCGCTGCCCAGGCTGGTCAATTGCTCGGGGTTCACGATATTCGCCTGCGTGGGCATGGAAGTGGCGCGCGCAGATTCGTCCGTGGGACGCGAGGTGGGAGTGAGCTTCGCCAATCCGAAATCGAGAATCTTCGCCTGCGCGCGCTCGACCAGGAAAATATTCGCCGGCTTGATATCGCGATGCACAATGCCTTTGGCATGCGCGGCATCCAGGCCATTCGCAATCTGAATCCCGATCTCCAGCAGCTCGGCGATTTCGATGGGCCTCCCGGAGATCCGATGCTTCAGCGTCTGCCCCTCGAGCAGCTCCATGGCGATAAACGGCCGGCCTTCGAATTCGCCGACATCATAAATCGTGCAAATATTCGGATGATTCAGCGCAGACGCAGCCCGCGCCTCGCGCCGGAATCGCTCGATGGCCTGCGCATCCTGCGAAATGTCGTCTGGAAGAAATTTCAGAGCCACATTGCGGCCGAGCCGCGAATCCTTAGCCTTATAAACCACTCCCATCCCGCCGCCGCCGAGCTTCTCGACGACGTCGTAATGGGAGATAGAGCGCCCAACAATAGAAGAAGTGTCCGCCACAGCCCATGAATCTTACGCCTGCGAGTTAGGCCAGGCAATCGCGCAATGAGCGATCGAGCGGGTGTCACTTGGGCGGTGCTTCATCGTGCTTCGAACTCAACTTTTCCGCGGCAAGTTTTTTGGCGGTATCAAGCGCGTCAGCCGCGGCGACTTTTACGTCGGGCTCCACGCCAGTGCCTTCCCAATTCGTTTTTGAAATCGGATTGATCGCACGCGCGTACGGCACGCCAATCGAAAAATGCTCGTCGATGCGGTGGCCGGCGACGGGGTGCGCGCCGCCGCCGGTGGTCTCGCCGACAATCGTTGCGCGCTTCAGATTTTTGAGGTTGTAGCTGAATTCCTCGGCCCCGGAAAAAGTGTCCTTCGAGGTCAGTACGAAAACCGGCTTGCCGTCCAATCGCTTTCCCGGCACATAGGGCAACGTCCAATACTGCTCGGTCGTGTCTGTCTTTCGTTCCCAGAGATCGTTCAAATGCGTCGGTTCGGAAAATAGGTACGTCGAAATCAACGCGATCATTTGCGGATCGCCGCCGCCGTTATCCCGCAAATCAAAAATAATCGCGTCCACGTTGCCCAGAAAATTCATCGCCGCGACCGCCGTAGTCCCGCAAATATCCGGCTCAGCAAACAAGTTGAATTTCAAATAGCCCACATTGCCCGGCAGTACCTCAACTTTTTCAAATGCGCAGTTCATCCGCTCGAGCTCTTTGCGGTAGCGCGCGTCATCCTCCGGATTGCGGGCGTCGTTCGGCTGCTCCGGCGTGGGCACGGGGCCGAAATTCACGCGGAGATGCTTATCGTGGCTCACCTCTTGCAAATTGTCGGTAAGCATCATGGCGAACGCCTCGCCATCGGCCACCGAATCATATTCACCCTTCTTCTGCCGCGCGCGCACCGCCTCCTCCATTTTCTTGGCCGTTTCCGGAAACACATAAAACTCATTCAAATCCGCAATCGCTCCATCGATCACTCGCGTCCGCTCCGCAGCGTCAATTTTAAAATTTAAATCGGACTCTTTCGCTCCGGGAGGAAGCGCGCGCAGCATAAAGCTGGTCACTTCGCCTGACGCGGCATCCTTCACATCGATTTTGCCGACGGCTTTCGTGTCGCTGTTGCGTTCCTTCACCAGAAATTCCACTTCGAGAGGCTCGCTATTCTCGATCGCCAGCAGATCGAATCCTCCCGTCCTTTTCCGGAAATCCATCATGCGACTCGCATTTTTTGCCGGGCTCATATTTTTGATAGTAAGCATCCATCTGTGCCTGGTCCCCGCTGTTGAAAGCTTCAATCCAAGCTTTGAATGTATGTCCCGCCGGAGTATCCGGAATCGAGGGCTGCGCCTGCGCCGCGGCGAAACTCAAAATTAGAACGATGCAGATGCGTGGGATCATCAGCGTTTCACCTCAAATTCACCGTCTGCGTTACAGCGGCCGCAGTCTACCACTTCCGGCAGGATCAGCATTCTTGGATGCTGACATCCCGCGTGCCGGTAATGCAAAATATCGACGTGTGCAGGGAACTCAACGAGGAGAAATCATGTCCACCAGGGTCGCATCCGTAATGGCCGAACTAAAAAAGAAAGGCAGCGAGCAGACCCGGAAAATCTACGCCCGTCACGGAATGGCGACGAGAGAAATGTTCGGCGTGAGCATCGCGAACC
>JABDFR010000078.1:2552-10582 GCA_013286465.1 Acidobacteriota bacterium
CCTAAAGCCCATCGCCAAAAAAATCAAGGGCCAGCAAGCCCTGGCGCACGGGCTCTATGAAACAGGAAATGTCGACGCGATGTACTTGGCAGGGATGGTCGCCGATGGCGCGCAGATGTCAGAAAAACAATTGACCGACTGGGCCGAAGGCGCGGCCGGCGCGCAAATGATTTCGGAATACACGGTAGCGTGGGTCGCCGTCGATCATCCGCAAGCCCGCGAGCTAGCCAAGAAATGGATGAAATCAAAGAAAGAGCATGTGGCTGCGTCAGGCTGGTGCACCTATTCCGGACTACTTGCTACGAAATCCGACGACGCGTTGGACCTCCGAGAAATCGAGCAGCTTCTGAGCGTCATCGAGAAGGAAATTCACAACGCGCCGAATCGCGCGCGTTACACCATGAACGGTTTCGTGATCGCCGTCGGCGCCTACGTAAAGCCGCTGCTGAAACGCGCGAAGTCAGCAGCGAAAAAAATCGGCGAAGTCTCAGTAGATGTGGGCGAAACCGCCTGCACCATCCCGCTAGCCAGCGCATACATACAAAAAATCGAAGCCGCAAACCGAGTGGGCAAAAAACGAAAAACGATCCGCTGCTAAAGCAGCCGTTTGTAGGGGAGCGGGTTTACCTCGCTCCCGGGGTGGGTTTGGGTGTTAGGTTTTAACACGGATGGCAAGTGCAATTCCGGCGCTGAGAGTAGAAAGCGGCGAATTGATGGCCGGAAACCGCGCGGGCCTTCCGCCGACGGCCCCGAAGACCCGCCCCTAAAGTTCAGCGGCGCTGAAATCTCAGACCGAGTGGGCCCAAACTCGACCTGCGCTGCCACTGTGCTAGAATTTAGGCGTCCCCACAGAACTGAGGATCGAGTGGCCAAGCTGCGAATATCCATCGTCGAATATCTCAACACCGCCCCGCTGGTCTGGGGCTTCACCAACGGTCCGCTGGCCGGCCGCTACGATCTTTCTTTCACGCTGCCATCGCAGTGCGCCGAAGCGCTGCGCCGCAATGAAGCTGACATCGCCATCATTCCGGCGATCGAATATCAACGCATCGAGAATCTGGTGGTATTGCCGGGAATGGCTGTGGCGGCAAAAAATCCGGTGCGCAGCATCCTGGTGCTGGCGAAAAAGCCGATCGAAATGGCCAAGCGCATCGCTCTCGATACCAGCTCGCGCAGCTCGGCCGCTCTGGTACGCATCCTGGCAGCGGAAAAGTGGGGCATCGATCCGGAGTTCGTGGATGCTGCTCCCGATGCATCGCAAATGTTGGAAACCGCTGACGCCGCGCTAGTGATCGGCGATCCCGCGCTGCGCATCTCGGTAAAAATGGATCAGCTCGCGGGAAAAGCTCCTAGCGGAAAATCCTGTTGCCAGGGTGATCCAAAAGATATGCCTGTCCCCGGCTACGATTCGATTTTCACTTATGATGTGGCGTACGAGTGGCAGGAACTGACCGGCAAGCCGTGCGTGCTGGCCATCTGGGCCGGCCGCCGGGAAGCGATCACGCCGGAAGTGATCGCCGATTTCCAGGCTTCGAAGGAGTTCGGGCTGGCGCGCATCGCCGAAATCGCCGACGGCGCCGAAGAAGAACTCGATCTGCCGGAAAAAGATCTGGAAAAATATCTCACCGACAATATCGATTTCTCGCTCGACGCAGAAAATCTCGAGGGCCTAGAGCTTTATTACAAGAAAGCCGCCGCACTCGGGCTGATCCCGAACGCAAAACCGCTCGAACTCGCGGACGCAGCAAATTTGCGGGAGAGCCGCGCAGGCGCCGCGCGGTAGGCGCCGCTAAAAACGACCATGGGTATCTCACAACAAGAAGCGCTCGATCTTTTCAACTCCGATGACTTCGTCGGCATCGGCATGGCCGCCAACGAAGTGCGCCGCAAGAAGAACGATCCACGCGTGGCCACTTATCAAATCGATCGCAACATCAATTACACGAATTTCTGCACGGAATACTGTTCCTTCTGCGCCTTCTATCGCCCTATGGGCTCGAAAGAAGGCTATATCCTCTCGTTCGAGCAAATCTGCCACAAGATCGACGAAATGCTGGAGCTGGGCGGCACCGGAGTTCTGCTACAAGGCGGCTTGAACCCCGAACTGAAACTTGATTACTACGAGAATCTGCTTAGCTCGCTCAAGCAAAAGTACCCGCGCGTGCATTTGCACTGCTTTTCCGCGCCGGAAATTATCTGCATCGCGGAGATTTCGTCGCTGAGCATCCGCGACACTATCGCGCGGCTGCGCGACGCGGGCCTGGAATCGATTCCGGGTGGCGGCGCCGAGATTTTGGACGACGAAATTCGGGCGCGAATCTCGCGCTTGAAATGCACTTCGAACGAATGGGAAGAAGTTCACCGATCGGCACACTCGCTCGGCCTGCGCACCACTGCGACGATGATGTTCGGGTGCGGGGAAAATTATCAACATCGCGTAAATCATTTTGAGCGCGTCCGCCGCTTGCAGGAAGACACCGGCGGCTTCACCTCCTTCATTCCCTGGATTTTCGCACCGGAAAACACTCCGCTAGGAAAGAAAGTCCCGGAAGCCACGGCAGTGGATTATCTGAAGACATTGGCGATCAGCCGCATGTACCTCGACAACATCGACCACATTCAATCGAGCTGGCTGACTCCAGGAATCAAAATCTGCCAACTCGGATTGCAGTTCGGCGCCGACGATGTAGGGAGCATCCTGATCGAAGAAAATGTGGTTTACGCAGCGGGCGTCCGCAATCGCACCAACGAAGCCGAACTTCGCCGTATCATCACCGACGCGGGCTACATTCCCGCCCAGCGCGACACGCTCTACCGCACCTATTTCCTAAAACAGTAAATAGGTTTTGCCTCTTCCGTTGCAGGGGCGCCGATTGCCGCGCCAGCCGTCCGGCTACGCTCTTATCGGGGAAACGGCCGTAGCAGAAACGCTCACCGGAATCTCAATCGTCACGCTCGCGCCATAGGGCGGCTTATTCGCCAAAATAATTTCTCCGCCGCATTCCTGCAAAATCCCATAACAAATACTCAGTCCCAATCCAGTGCCTTTGCCAACAGGCTTGGTGGTATAAAAAGGATCGAGCGCCCGATTCAATTCCGAAAATCCCGGCCCGGTATCTTCAAATCGCACGCACACGCGCCCATCTCGCGCCGCCGCAAACACACGAATCTTCCGTTCCCTACTGTCTTCCACCGCATCGATGGCATTGCCGAAAAGATTCATCATCAATTGACGCAACTGATCGTCGCCGATCGCCACCGCCGGCAAATCGTGGTCGATTTCCATTTCAACCTGAATGCCCAGCTTTCGCAGATGATATTCGCGAAGCTGCACTACATCTCGAATCACGTCTCCCAAATCGCTCGAGCGCGCCGCCGAAGTGTTCTGCCGCGCAAAATGCAACAGTCCATCGACGATGCGCTTCATCCGCCGCGCTTCGTTGCCAAGTTTCTCGACGCGTTTGAGCGTCGATTCCTTCTTCACTTCCTCCGCCAGCAATTCCGAATATCCCAAAATTCCCGTCAGCGGATTATTCAGTTCATGCGCCACTCCGGCCACCAGCTGCCCCAGCGCCGCGAGCTTCTCCGTGCGCACCAACTGGCCCTGCAACCGAGTATTCTCGAGCGTCACCGCAAGATCCCCGGCCAACATTTCAAGCTTGGCAATTTCGCCCGGATCGACTTCGCGAACGCGCCGATCGCTTGCCAGCCAAATTCCGCCGACTAGCGTGCAGCGCGCCGAGATCAGTGGAATTAACACCACGAATCCCGCGGGCATATCTTCCGTTCGCACGCCGCGCCGCTTCGCCAGTTCCGGCGTGTCGAGCAATACCGCGCTATTGCCCAAGCGTTTTCCTCTTTTAAGCGCTTCCTGGTAGGCCGCCCAAGTTACTTTTCCCGCCACCACATCGAGCCGGCTTTTTTCCGCCTCCGAAACTCCCCTGGCGCTCGCGAGAGCCAGCCGTCCATCTTCGCCGGCCACGAATAGCGCCGCACGGTTGAAGCTGCTCGCGCTCGTAATGCCCTCTGCAATTTCTCCACACAGCGCGAAGGGATCGCGGCTCGCGAGCAGCCGCGAACTAATCTGCGAAGTCTTCTGCAACAGCCGATTCTCGGCGTGCTCGCGCACGTGCGCTTCTTCCACCAGCCGCGACTTATCTTCCAACAAATTCAAAACCATGCCGATGGCCACGAAGTATTTCGGCACGTTCCACAATTCCGGCGTCACTCCGGAATCAGGAAAGAATCGCCCGACCAACTCCGCCATCGGGAATACCGCGCCCCAGGCCAAAAATCCGCCCGCCACGGCAACTACTCCCGGCGACCAGCGCTTCGTGCCTCGCCAGAACCACACTCCGCTGGTTGCAAACGCCAACGTCAGTATCGCCAAGAACGCGAGGGCGGAATTTCCTCGCCACTGATCGCGGATAGCCCACGCTCCGGTGATCAAAATCACCGTTGCGTGGACCAACGCGACCGGTGAACGATAACCTTCCTCCAGTAGCACGACGGCTCCGCCGGCGAGTGTCAGTATCACCAGCGCAATCACCAGTGGCCAACGCATCTGCCAGTCGAGCGACACCGCCGTCGCATGAAATATCGCCGGCACGCACAAGAAAATAAGCATTGCTCGCCGGTAGAAGCGGTCTTCCACGGACCGCGACATCGAGACAACGAACACGAGTCCCGAAAGTTCCAGCGCTCCGAGGTCGATCGCTTGGAAGATGCTCTCGAACCGGCCGCTGGGCCCTTCGAAAATCTGAATTACGAAGTGAACGAAAATCAACGCCCACGCGTACGTCCACAGCCGCACGCGCGTGGTAGTTGAATGCCGTTGTAGCGCCAGGAAAATTCCGACCAGCACGGCGAGAATCAAAATTGTGGGCAGCTTATCTAGCATAGGTAACTCAAGAACTTGTGTCCTGAGGAGTAATGAAGGTATCAGCCGCGTAGGAAATGTCTCAATGGACCAGAAGTACCAGTTTCATAAAAAATTGGGGCGAGATGAGTAAATTCTAATTTGCGCGGCGAGTAACGAGGCAGGAAATGCGCGCCGCTAACACACTTTCAACCTATGACTTACGGACATCCAACAAAACCTCAGCACCTTCCTCTAGTTCCAGAGGCTCCATTGGAACTAGCACGCCTTTCACGTAGTGGGCGCGCACGCGAACCGCTTTCGCCGCCGTGTTCTTCGGCGCTACGCTTTCGCCGGAATTCCGGCCCGTGCGATCCAGAGCTTCGTTGGCTAGCTTGTCCGCGTCGCGATTGCGCTCGCGCGGCACGTGATCGATGGCAAAGTAATCCAGCGTACGAGACATGCCCAATGCGCGTTCATAGAGTGGCCGCAAATCCGGGCTTTTCACTTTGTAACGCCCCTGCATTTGGCGCACCAGCAATTCCGAATCACTCAAAACGCGCAGGCGATTCAGCTTGCTGCTGGTCGCATAATCCAGCGCGGCAATCAAAGCGTGATACTCCGCCACATTATTCGTCTCGCGCCCCAAATATTTCCCCAACTCAAAAACGCGCCCGCCGTCAGGCCCCTCAATAATCACAGCGTAAGAAGCCGGGCCGGGATTTCCGCGCGAAGCGCCATCCACGTAAGCCACATAAACGCCGCCCGGCGAATACGGAGCCGAAGGCGCGGCAAAAAGCTGCGCGCTGCGGGGCGGAGGCGTACCACGTCCAACACGTTTCATCGGGGAAGTCGCTTCATCAGGAATTTAGATCGAGGCAAATGGTAAATCATGCCAGCGCGGAAACCGCGCGAACCCCGTCGGGCCCGCGCTTTATGCCGGGCCTCTTCATGCAAGATCGCGCCACAAACTCCCGTAGCGCAACCGCACAAATCTCGCTACCCCTCGCTAGGCTGATCAGAAGGCGCAGCAACCGCCGGCTCAGTCGGCGCTCCAATGGGCGTCGGCGGCTCGATGTAATACAAAATCCGCGTGCAAGTTTCGCAATGATAAATCTGCTCATTCCCAGCCCGCCGCATTTCCTGAAACACATGCGGCCGCACGCGCATCCCGCAGGTCCCGCACTTCTCCTCGCGCACCTCAGCCAGCGCCGTCCCGCCATGCTTGCGCGCAATGCGGTGATAATGATCCAGCAAATCCTCAGGCACAGCCGCAATCGCAGTAGCCCGTTCCGCCTCAAGCGCCACGCGATCTTTCTCAGCAACCGCGCGCTCCGCTTCAATCTTCGCCTTCTCGCCCTTGGCAACTTCCTCGACTTCCTTCAAAACTTTCTCGGAGGCCTTAATACGCTTATCGTATTCCTCGCCGGCCACCATCTGCTCGAGCAAGCGGTCTTCAGCGTTGGCGGCCTCGGCATCGGCATTGGCAGCTTCGTGCTGAAGAGTCTTGAACGCGTCGTTCGTTTTTACTTGATAGGCCTGATCCCGGTATTTGCGGCCTTTCTCTTTCCACTGCTCGACGTCCAACTCGTATCTCTTGCGATCTTTCAGCGCGGTCAAATGAGCAGCCTTCGACGTCTCCAGCTCAAATCGCGCCGCCGCTACGCGCGCATCCACCTCGCCAAGTTTTTTGGGAATAGCCGCAAGACGCCCGCGCACATCCGCAAGCCGAACATCCACAGTCTGCAACGCAAGAAGATGCTGAAGGACAGGTATCACGAGACAGGAATTCTAACACAAGCCATAGCAGCGAACCCCGTAGCGCGGGCAGCCTGCCGGCGTTTTTTGACTTTTGTTCGTCTCAGTCTATTGAATCAATGTCCCGGATTCGCCGCCCGAGCTTCGCCATGCACGGCCATTTCGTTCCCGCCAATTTTCAAACGCACGCAAGCCCGCCCATGCCCCAACGCGTATTTCACCGCGGGATAAACACGCGAACTGGCAATCGTGAGCGCCAACGAAACCAACCCTCTCCGCCCCCAGCGATCTACGATTTTCTCGCGCAACGCATCGGATCCCGCAATATCCCGCGCCATTACTGACCGCGCGAATCTCCAGCCCAGTGCGGCATCTTCACCCATGCGCGCTTCATCGCCGGCTACAATCGCGCGCAGCACCTCCGCGTTCACTCCCGCCCGTTCCGCCATGGTCACCACGAGCTGAGTGCACGGCCCGCAATCCTCGGCAAGCGTTGCTGCGATTTTCGCGGCGTACCAAGCCACCGGCGGTACGTCCTGGCGATATTCCGAAATCCCCAAAATCTTCGAAAACTTCCAAAAGGCCCTGGGGCTTGCAGAATACATGTCGCGCATGTAATCCACGTCGTAATCGAAATTCTTCTCGAATGCTGCAAGCCGCTTGTTCACCAGCCAACCGAGCATAGCGTCACTCCTTTTCCGCGCGCCGCGCGGACCAAGCCAGCCATACGGCAAGTATCCCCGGAAGAAAAACGCTGGGCAGTTCGCCGAGCAACTGCTGCGCGTGCTCGCGGCCGGCTAAGGCGTCGCAAAGATGGACGAGCGCGTGCAGCACCAGAAAGCCTCCGCCGACCAACGCCGCGGGCCAAGCTGCTCCAGGAGCCCAGCCCAGCCAAAACAAACTCAGCGCTACTGCAAGATAAGCACAACCGATGTCGCGAATAAAATGCATATTCGCGGGCCCTGTCGCGGCGACACCCGGAACAGCCGCGTACCAACCCAGCGGACTAAGCAACATCCAAACCGCATTCGCACCTAGTCCCAGGCCAAGAAAAAACGCAAGCCCCCGCCGCAATCCGCCCATGGCTTTATCTATCCTCTATTCGACGTTCAATTCCGCCCAACATCTCCGCTCATGATAAGCCCAAGTAGCGCTGGCGTCCCCGCCGGCCTCCCGCCCTCTACAACGACCATCTCCGCCTCACGACCGAACTTACCCCAGCGATCCAGCCGCTCTCTAATCGAACTAATCGAAGTTCTAATCGAAATGAAAACGATTAGAATTTCTTGTAACTCGCACAAAACAAACCAGTTAAGTATTTCTAATCGAAATGAACCCCAAAATTGGGCCGATTAGGTTTGCATCACGCAACAGTCTGCGGACCCGCAAGCAAGCCGCCCCCTGCGTCTTTTCC
>JABDFR010000079.1 GCA_013286465.1 Acidobacteriota bacterium
ATGGCGTTGGAAGTCTTGAGCATCGTCGCGTGACGGGCGTCGGCGGCGCGATCGGCTTGCGTGAAGTGGACTTTTTCGTCGAGATCGATGGTGTCCCAATCGCCGCCATTGGCGAATGTTGCGAGCATTTTTCTGGCGGTAGTTTTTTGCGGGACGGAGCCGGCGAATTGGCGTTCGATTTCTACGCCGGCGTCGCCGTGGAGTTTGCGGAGGCGATTGGTTGAGTCGAATTCGGCGCGAGTTTTGGCGGTGCGTAGAGTGGTGGCGCCATCGGGATTTACCAGCTTGATGGTGGCGGGAGCTTGCGTGGTGGCGGTTTCGATGCGTCGCTGCGATGGGCTGGTGCCTGGGGCGAATTTCAAATCCATGGAGACGGATTGGATTTGTTGCGTGCCGGTAGGGCTTTTGGTGCGGATGTCCACGGGATTGCCGGTTAGCTGCATGGATTTCGGCTGATTATTTTTCGGCTCCATGGCAACCTGGGCTTGCTCGGCGGAAAATTCGTCGGAGCTCGTGGGGGTGGTTTTTGTTCCGTGGACGTTGCCGCTGGCGGTGATGCCTTCGATCCATCCGGCGGGATTTAGGCGGGCGTCGAATTGATCGGCGCTTACTACGGCTGAGCCTGCGGGGTCGGTGGAGCGCAATTCCGGTTTGCCGCGGGCCCAGGCGCGGCGCGTGTGCAAATCTTTATCAAGTTCTAGATTCATTTCCTGTGCGGATAATTCGCGCGTGCCTTGGTGCGCGTGGGCGGGCCCTTCTAGGCGGGCGGTGTGAGTGTCGCGATCGTAGATTAGGCGGCTGCCGGTTATGGTGGAGGGAATTCCCGCGGCATTGTGCGGCGGATGAATTTGCGCTTGGACGTCGTGCTCGAGGCGGAGCATGCCGGGATTTGATTTGTACGTCAGGCCGGTGGCGTGGCCATCGCCATTGGGGAAATGGAATGTGGCTGGGGCGGCGGTGGCGGCTTCGCCGGAATTGCGATCGAAAGTTACGTCGCTGGTTTCTACGTAGATGGCGCGATCTTTCGGATTCGAAGGATGGTCTGGGGATTCGGCGGATTCGATTTCGATTTGTGCCGGGCCTTGGCAGCGGATGCTGCCTGAGCCGGTTTCGTAGGTGCATTTGTTGGTGCGGAGCGTGTCGTTGCGGCTGGAATCGCGGCCGAAGGCTGTGATGGTTACGTCTTCTAGTTCGCTGGCGTCTTGATCTTTGAATTGGGTGGCGCGGGAGGCTTTTACTGTGTAGATGGTGCGTTCTTGTTCGACTTTTGAATAAGTGAATTCGGCGGATTCTTGTTGGATGGTTGCGGAGACCGGTTTGGGGGCGCTTCGTTGCGCGCGGGTGATGCGTAGAGAACGGCTGATGAAGACACCGGCAACCGTGGCTGCAATCACGAGGGCGATTGCGGCGGCCCAGCGGGCGTAACGGGCGGCTTCGGCATTGCGCATTTATATTTGGGTCCTGAAATAGTTAGAAGCTGAGTATAGGTTAGGGGTTTTCGCGGGGCAATGTGCGTGGTTTCGTAGCGCTGGCGTCTCGCCGGCTCTTACGAGCGGGAGTGCCGCTACTTGCAGGACTGAACCGACGGAGCAATCCGTGCAATTAATTTGCGGCTCGCTACGGCCTTGATTGCGGGCCTTGCGTAGATCGAGATCGTAAGATGCCGGCGGGGACGCCAGCGCTACTTGAAGAATCGTTGCCATTAATTTGCGGGTCGCTACGGCCTCGAGTTCGGGCCTTCGCAAATTTTCGGTCGTAAGAGCCGGCGGGACGCCAGCGCTACAGGGCAGGGCCTTTACGCGGCGGTCATTATTAGGACTTCGTGGGAGTCGCCTAGGTCGCGGGCGGCTGGGGTTACGATTGTTTTTGGACCTATGAAGATTTTTTGTTGTTTGGTCATGGCTACGCGGATGTCGTTTTCGCTTACGAAATCTACGATTTTGATTTCTGGGGTTGGCGGCTTTGGGTTTGAAGATGGGGGCTCTTCGGCTCTTGATTGTGACGTGACGGATTGTTGGGTTGGCTTTGGCTGGGCTGGCGGATTTGCGGATGTTGTTGGGCTTTTCGACTGGGGCGCGAAGCGTTCGGCTACTGCTGCGGCGGCTACCTCGGCTGGCGTTTGTTGATTTTCGATTGGCGTAGATTGCTGCGCGTTGCTGGCGCCTGAGCCTCGGGTGATTCCTCGGGCGGCGAAAACTTTCTCTACTATTTCGGCGATGGTTTGGCGATCGGGTATGGCTTGGCTCGATGCTGGGGCTGGAATTTCGCTGGGCATTTTTGCGGATGCGCTTTCTGGCTGCGCAGCTGCGATCGTTGCCGGGCTTGAGGGCGCCGGCGAGGTTGCGACTACCGCGCTGCCGCCTGCTAGCTTCTGATTTGCTGGAACTGTTTTGTGCTCGACTGGGCGGGATTCCCACGCGATCCTTTTCAAATTCATCAGATGCTTCGGGCCGATATTGTCGGAGGTGATGTTGCCGCCTGCGGAGCCGCAGCCTAGCGTCATGGCGGGAAATAGATTTGTGGAATAGCCGACGGAGCCGTGTACTGCGGAGGTGTTTACGATGACTCGCGAGGCTGGAACTTTTTGGCCGTACTCGCGGGCGGCGGCTTCGCTTTGGGTGTGGATCGAGGCGGTGTGGCCTGCGCCGCCGTGGCGGAGGATTTTTTGGCAGATTTCGGTGGCGGCTGGGAAATTTGCGGCGGAATAAAATGCGAGGATGGGCGAAAGTTTTTCGGCGGAGAGAGGAAATTCGCGGCCTACGCCTTCGAGGCGGGCGATTAGCACTCGCGTGTTCGGCGGCACTTTGATTCCGGCTAGTTCCGCGAGGACTGTGGCGTGCTTGCCAACGATCTTTGGATCCGGAACGCCGGTGCCTGGCCGAAAAACCAGATCGCCGACCTTGCGAATTTCTTCTTCGCTTAGGAAATGTGCGCCTTGATTGCTGCATTCTTCTAAAACTTTATCGCGGATGGCGTCTTCGGTGACTATGGCCTGCTCGGACGAGCAGATCGTGCCATAGTCGAACGTTTTGCCGGCGAAAATATCGGCTACTGCTTTTTTGATATTGGCGGTGCGTTCGATCAGGGCTGGAACATTGCCTGGGCCTACGCCGTAGGCTGGCTTGCCTGAACTGTACGCGGCGCGGACCAGGCCGGTGCCGCCGGTGGCTAGGATTACGCCGGTGCGGCGATGCTTCATTAGTTCTTGCGTGCCTTGCATCGTTGGATGATGCAGGCAGACGATGATTCCTTCGGGAGCGCTGGCTTTTAGTGCGGCTCGCTCGAGGACGCTAGCGCTTTCGCAGATGCAGCGCATGGCGCTGGGGTGCGGGCTTAGCACGATGGCATTTCGGGATTTTAGGGCGATCAAAGTTTTATAGATCGCCGTAGACGTGGGATTGGTGCAGGGGATGATCGCGGCGACTACGCCGAAGGGTTCGGCTACTTCCACGATGGCTTTTTCGCGGTCTTCGCGGACTATGCCGACCGTTTTCATTCCGCGGATGGCTTGATGGACTTCGACCGAGGCCAGGCGATTTTTTGCGGTCTTGTCGGTTACGTTGCCGTAGCCGGTTTCTTCTACCGCGATGCGGGCTAGCTGCTCGCCGGCTTCGGTGGCTGCGGCGGCGCAGGCGTCGACGATCGCGTCTACGGCGGATTGCGAAAATTCTGCGAATTTTTGCTGGGCTTGATGCGCGCGTTCTACGGCGGCGCGGGCTTCCTGGATGGAAATGAGGTCGGTATCGTGCAAACTCAAAAGGCCAAACCTCTTTCGGCTGCTGGAGAATTATTTCTTGACGCCGCTGCCGCTGTGCGAGCCGCCTGGGAGAATTTGCTCGACCAGTTCGTGCGGGCGCGGGATTACGTGGACGGCTACCAGCTCGCCTACGCGGCGGGCGGCTGCGGCTCCTGCGTCGGTGGCGGCTTTTACGGCGCCTACATCGCCGCGGACCATTACGGTGACGTAGCCCGAGCCGATATATTCTTTGCCGATTAGCACGACGTTGGCAGCTTTGACCATGGCGTCGGCGGCTTCGATGGAGCCGATCAGGCCTTTGGTCTCGATCATTCCCAGCGCATCATTCGCCATTCGTCCTCGCTTGCTGCGTGCTTGCTCTGAATCGGGCTAACGGCCGGGCGCGGATGCTTTGCGCCGCTTGGCCGGAGACTTGAGTTTAGCTTATGCGGAATCCAGCGCAGCCTAGCACGCTGGGGAAGTCGAATCAAGGAGATGAGGAAAACGGGGGCGAAAGGTCCCGAGAAGAACTCTTCGCCCGACAATTGATGCTACGCAATGCATCAGCGGTACTTTCCGGGGCAACGAATAAGCTTTTGGTCTTTACGTTTCGGTGAACTGCGAACTTCAATCCAATATTCGTCTCGGACATCATCATCGATATCTATCGTGCCCGCATAGAGCCGATCGACGCCGCGCTTCTTGCAACCAGAAATCCAGTAGTGTTCCCCGGTCTCGCAGTCATAATAGTTGGCCTTGAATCCGCCACCCGAAAGGGTATGGAATCGGCGGCCTTTGTAATACACGGATTTGCCGGACTTAGAAAAGGTCACGCGTCCGATGCGCGCGGGTCCGCTGATCCCGTCGCCCTTGCGTTCGATATACATGATGCGGCTTTCCACAGTTTTGACCACGGAAAAGTATATATTCTTCTGTCTCGGCAGACTAGGAACTGGTCCGCAGCGAGCGGCGACCGTACGGAAGAAAAGAAAACAGTAAATGCAGATCCCTCACCTTGAAGAGCGGGTTCGGGAGCACACGATTCGCCTTTGTGCTCTTATCGGCGACTCGGTTGCCTCAGAAGTCGGATCATGGACATAAGGAAAACGGCGATGGGCTAGCTTATCTTTCGACGCTTGCCTCTGTCCGAAGCTGGGCGAGGTGACTGACGCGCCCGTTCCGATTTAGCCGCATCTATGAATTTGGGATCCACATAAATGGTGTGAAAATTTCCGTCGCCAGCTGTGAATTCGAGCTCAGCTCGCCCATCTTTATCGTATCCGACCAACAAAACTGATTTGCCGATGACGTTCGAGATGGCTTCCTGGTCCTCTTGCGGAACGTCATCTGAGAATCCGGGAGGAATCCCTTTTAAGAGGACCCGTTTGTTTTTATAATTTTGTTCCCGCGAGATAGCATCCACACCCTCAGCGGCTGAAGCCGTACTGATTTGGTCCCGAACGGCATGACTGAAGTCATGCCCTGACAATGCTCCCTCGTGATGCCGCCGGCGCTAGTGGCCCATGAATTTTTCTAGCTTTTCTACTTCGCCGTCGGCTTGCTTGATGTATTGCTGGGCGCGGTCTGGATTTTGGGCGTCTAGGGCTTGTTGGGCTTTTTGCATGTCCGTGTCTAGACGGGCTTCGGCGGCGACCATGTCGCCTCTTAGGCCTAGGCCTTGTTGGGACATGGAATTTTTTAGCGTGGCTAGGCTGGCTTTTACTGAGGCGGCGCGGCCATTGAGTTGGTCCATTTGCTGCTCGGCTTCGGCTAGGGCTGCTTGGCGGGCTTGTTCTACGGCGCGGGCTTGCGCTTCGGCTTGGGCTTTTGCATCGGCGGCGGCTTGATTGGCAGCTGCTGCGGTCGCTGCTTGCTCTTGCTTGCGCTTGGCTGCGGCGGCGGCTTTGGCTGCGGCGGCTGGATCGATTGTTGGAGTTGCGGCGGCGGGTTCGGCGGCGGGTGCTGGAGCGGGAGTTGGGTTTATTTCCGTGGTGGTCGGTCGAGCCATCGCGGGAGCGGCTGGGGCCGGGTTGGCCATTTGCTGTGACGGAAGTGAAGATTGTCCGCTGCTGGCGCGCGCTTTGAGATAGCGCGGGACGGTGAAGCCTGCTGCTACTAGCACTACTAAGACGATTACTGCGCCTAGAGTGATGTAGAGGCCGCGATGGCTTGCTGGTTGTGCGGCGACTACTACTGTGGGCGGCATTTGATGGGCGGTTGGTTGCGGCGGGGGAATTTGTTGCGTGGGAATTTTTGGCGGAGTGGCGCTGGCGGCTGGTTGCGCTACTGCTGGAGTGGGCGTCCAGGCTGGCGGGGCAATCGATGCCGTCGCGACTGGTTGGCCGCTTAGGTTTTCCCGGACGCTGTTGATTGCTCCGCGGAAGGCTTCGGCAGTTTGGAAACGCTGGGCGGGATCCTTTGCTATGGCCATCAGGATGATGTCGTTGAGGCCTTGCGGCATGTCGGGGCGGAGTTCGATGGGATGCTGGGGCATTTCTTTCATGTGCGCGGCCATGATGGCGAAATCGCTGTCGCGCTTGAACGGTTGCTTGCCGG
The DNA here is from genome assembly GCA_013286465.1 of Acidobacteriota bacterium. Classification (GTDB taxonomy): domain Bacteria; phylum Acidobacteriota; class Terriglobia; order Acidiferrales; family UBA7541; genus Palsa-147. The sequence goes on from JABDFR010000079.1 coordinate 6,293, forward strand.
TTACGATTTCATAGAGGGCGATTCCTAGGGAATAGATGTCGGAGCGGGCGTCTACTGCGCCGCCTTGGATTTGTTCTGGGGACATGTAATTCAGCGAGCCTAGCGCGGTGCCGGTTACTGTTAGATTTTTGTCGTTGCCAGAGCGGGCTATGCCGAAATCCATGAGCTTGAGGAGGCCTTGCGGGGTGACCATCATGTTTGAGGGCTTTACGTCGCGGTGGATGATGTTTTGTTTGTGCGCGTAGCTTAGGGCGGAGAGGGCGTCGTCCATGTATTTGAGCGCGTCGGCTACTGGGACTGGGCCTCGCTCTACTCGGGCTGCTAGAGTTTCGCCTTCTACGTATTCCATGATCATTACTAATTGATTTTCTGCGGTGAAGGCGGTGCGTAGGGCGGCGATATTGGGGTGATCCAGGCTGGCTAGCATTTTGATTTCGCGGAGGAAACGATCGGCTAGATCTTTCTGGCCGGCTAGGTCGGGGAGCAGGACTTTCATCGCTTCTACGCGATCGGAGATTACGTTGCGGACTTTATATACGCGGCCCATGCCGCCTTTGCCGAGTTCGCCTAGGATTTCGTAGTCGCCGATGCGCTTGCCGGTGGATTCGGTGCTCATTTGGGGCTCCTGGAGTTTATGGGTGGGTATTTTACTCCTGTTCGGCATGGTTGCTGGGGGAATTAAATCTAGGTCCAATGGAAATCGCGCGCGGCTTTTGCGGCGCACGATCCCGTGGGGCCCGCGCTTTATGCCGGGCCAGGCAATATGTAAATCCATGGCTTGACTGCGGCTCGGCTAGGAGTCTCATTAATTAGATGGGGTGGTGTGCGCGAGGACGAGTTCTAACGAAATCTTGCACGAAGAGGCCCGGCATAAAGCGCGGGCCCTACGTTCGGAGGGCCGCGCTTTCGCGCGGCGGAGTTTAGGCTATCGGTAGGGTGTTTACTGTGGCGGCTAGGACGGCGTCGCGCGTTGTGTTTTTTACGTTGTACATGGCTTCATCGGCTAGATGTAGCAGGTCGGCTTTGGTTTTTGAATCGCCGGGATATGACGCTACCCCTACGCTGGCTGTGATTTTTACTTCTAGGCCGGCGGCTGTTAGCCAGATGGTGTCGCGGATTCTTTTGTGCAGGCGATGGGCTACTCGGATGGCGTTTTCTTTTGAGGTTTGCGGGAGCAGGACTACGAATTCGTCGCCGCCGTAGCGGAAGGCCATGTCGATTTGGCGGCAGCTATTTTTGATCATCTCGCCTACTTCGCCTAGAAGGCGCGAGCCTACCAGGTGGCCGTGGGTGTCGTTGACGGCTTTGAAATGATCTAGATCGATGAAAAGTAGCGAGAATTCGAAGGCGTAGCGATTGGAGCGATAGATTTCGGTATCGAGAATGAAATTTAGGTGGCGCGCGTTGTAGAGGCAGGTGCAATCGTCCTTGATCGTCAACTCATGAATGCGATGGACGTGGCGGGCGTTTTCAATCGCGATTGCTGCGTAATCCGCCAGCGCTTCTAACAGCGCTAGATCGCGCGGGCTGAAGCCTTCTTCGCCTATGCAATTAATCAGCTCGATTACGCCGAGGCATTGATCGCGGAAACGGACGGGGACGGCTACGATCGAGCGCGTCTCCATTTTGGTTTTTTCGTCGACTTTGGCGAAGAAGCGCGAATCTTTGCTAGTGTCTGGGACTACGATCACTTCACCGCTTTGCGCTACCCAGCCGGCGATTCCCTGCCCTACTTTTATGCGGACATCGCGCAACGCTTCGGCTCCGGCGCCGGTGGCGATTTGGAAATAGAGTTCGTTCTTGTCCTGGTCCATTAATAGAAGCGACCAAGTGTCCGGGCGGAGAAATTCGTTAATTTTCTCCATGATGGTGCGGAGAACTTGATCGAGTTGCAGCGATGAGGTGAGCGCTTTGCCCAACTCGTGGAAAATGGAGACTTCGGTGGCGTTCGGGAGTTCGACTTCGCCTCCCGGATTGCGCCGGCGCTCGATGCCGCTGAAAGTTTTCGATTCGCTCACGATTCGCACACTACCGCAGACGATAAAAGCCCTGAAGGGACGGGCATTTGAGCCAGACTTTTCCATTATAGAGAAGCTTTCGGAAATCGTGCAACGCCAACGCGGGGATTCTTGCCGTAAACACCATGTCGAACGAGCGGCACACGACGGCACCTGTACTTGCGGACAGCCGGGAGGTGCACCGATTCGCGACCGGCTGCGCATTGACACGTTCAGCGCGCGCGCCTATATTTTCTGGCAGAGAATTTATTCGAACGGATGCCACCTACACCTTTCGGCGAGCGTCTGAAACGCGAGCGTGAGTTAAGAGGCGTTTCCCTTGTCGAAGTTTCTGTCGCTACCTGCATCAATACCAAATTTCTTGAGGCGCTCGAGAACGAGCAGTGGGATCAACTGCCTCGCGGCGTCTTTACGCGCGGATTTATTCGCACCGTGGCGCGTTATTTGGGGTTGAATGAAGACGGATTGATTTCTGAGTATGCGCTGGTGACGAACGATCATCCTACGGTGAATGTGTGGGTGCACGATCTGGAGAAGCAGCCGCGGAAATGGGTGCCTCCGGCGCTGATTCTTGCGCTCATTGCGATTCTTGCGGCGGGCGGATGGCTGGCGGTGAAGCGCTGGGGCGGCATTGCGCACGTAAATGCGAAGCCGAACAGCGATTCCGTTTCTGAGCCGGTGGCCGGCGCGTCCGCGGGGTCGACGCCGGTGGATTCGGACGCGATTGGTTCGTCTCCGGTTGCGGCGCGAAAAGCGGACGATGCTCCTACGGTTCAAACTAACGGCGCGGCATCTGCGCCGCGCGCGGTTTCAGACTGAGCGCGCTTCTGCGTCAGTTGTGCCTGCCGTCAATGCGCTTGCGCCGGCGTCGGAAAAACTTGAGCTGCGAATTGAAGCGGGCCGGAAAGCGCACATTCGCGTGATCGCCGACGGCCATCCGGAATATTCGGGATGGATCGAAGCGGGCGAAACACAGAGTTACTTTGCGCACGACGACTTCAAAGTCTCCACTAGCGATTCTTCCGCAGTCCTGATGGAATTGAATGGACGAACCATGGGGCCGCTGGGAACGCCTGGGCGTCCCGGCCATGCCACCCTCACTCGGAAGGATCTCCGAGACAGCCCCGGAGGATCGCATTAGCACAGTAGCTGGTGATGATGTTCGCGCGGAAATACGCGGTAACCGCGCACGCAAAGAGCGCAAGCTTGCCGTGTGCTCGGGCAGCCTGACTCTTTCGCCGGAAGACCGCGCGGAATTGATGGTGATTCTCGCCGAAGATGCCGACGGCGACATTTCAGTGCGGGCGGCACGCTCGCTAATGGGAGTGACGCCGCAAACTTTTGCTGCGGCGGTAAGCAAGCCCGATGCCGACGAGCGCCTCTTCGATTACTGCGCCTCCGAAATTGCCGACCAGCCTGGAATCGCCGATGCACTGGCGAAGAATCACAAATGCCCGCGGGATCTGATCGCGCGCGCGGCGCAATACCTTACTTCCGTTGGCGTGCAGGCCATTCTAGATGATTTGAACGGGCTTTCGCTTTCTTTGGAATTGGCCGAAGCGCTAGCGAGTTGCCCTCATGCTACGGCGGAGCAGCGCGACTTGATTGCGGAATTGAATTCGGGACTTCCCGAAGCGAAGGCCGTCGAAGAGGCCGCTAAGAATCTGGAAATGGATGCGAACCGGCGGCGCACCTTGATCCAGAAAATTTCCGGAATGAACGTGGTGCAGCGGATTCAGTTGGCGATTAAAGGGCCGCGCGAGGCTCGCACGGCGCTGATTCGTGACTCGAATAAGATTATTCAGCGGGCGGTATTGCA
>JABDFR010000080.1 GCA_013286465.1 Acidobacteriota bacterium
ATACTTGCGACCGCCCCAAGTGGAAAATCGATGTCCGCGCTGATCAACGGACTGGGAGCGAACGGCACGTTACTTGTAGTGGGCGCCTCGATGGATCCAATCGAAGTATCTCCGATCCAGCTCATTTTTGGCAAAAAAGCGATCAAAGGCTGGGCCAGTGGGCTTCCCACCGATTCGCAGGATACGCTGCGCTTTGCGGAGCTGACCGGCGTGCGGGCGATGATCGAAAAATATCCGTTCGTGAAGGCTGCCGACGCTTACGCGCGGATGATGAGCGGGAAGGCGGAGTTTCGCGTCGTGTTGACGATGTGATTTGCTGGCATTCAAATTGAGCGGGCGAATCGTTCTGCAGATTTCCGGCGTCACACGCGAAGAGGGAGCAAGGACATGAGCGAAACAAAATCTTCAACGCATGATGCGGAGCAACTCGCGGCGCAGGCTGGCGAAATTCAAAACGGAAATGATTTCCGTGTTACGCGTTTGGGCTTCGGCGCCATGCGCATCACCGGAGATGGAATATGGGGACCGCCGGCCGACCGGGCAGAATGTGTTCGCGTGCTGCGCCGGGCCGTCGAATTGGGGATCGATTTCATCGACACCGCGGATTCGTATGGCCCCGCGGTGAGCGAAGAAGTTATTGCTGAGGCGCTGCACCCCTACCCGGCGAATCTGGTGATCGCGACGAAAGGCGGCTACGAGAGACCGGGTCCGAACCGTTGGGTTGAAAACGGAAAGCCGGAGCACTTGCGCGCGACGTGCGAAGGCAGCTTGCGCCGCTTGCGTCTCGAGCGCATCGATCTCTATCAATTGCATCGAATCGATCCGAAAGTTCCTGCCGACGATCAGCTTGGCACTCTGAAATCGCTGCAGGCCGAAGGCAAAATCATGCACATTGGCTTATCGGAAGTGAGCGTGAAGCAAATTCAGCATGCGCGGACGATTGTTCCCATCGTCAGCGTGCAGAATCGCTATAGCCTCGCAGATCGCGGGTCGGATGATGTCCTGGCCTATTGCGAAAAAGAAAAACTTGCCTTCATTCCGTGGTTTCCGCTGGCGGCCGGTAAATTGTCGGGCGCAGAAAGCCCCGTCCGTCGAGTGGCCGAGCAGTTGAAAGCCACGCCTTCACAGGTTGCTCTCGCGTGGCTGCTGGCGCGATCTCCAGTGATGTTGCCAATCCCGGGAACCTCCAAAGTGAAGCACCTCGAAGAAAATATCGCCGCAGCCGCGCTGAAGCTTGACGAGAAGGAGTTGCAGCAATTAAGCCACGCCGCCCATGCCTGACGGCCAGTTTTAGTTCCAGTCGTCCGCGTTGTTAAAGAAAAATGTCCGGTGCGACGGCGCTCAAACGTCTTATCCTCGAAGTGCAAATCTGAAAGGCAAATCGAGGGAGGAATTGACATGAGCGAATTCGTTTTTTTGTATCGCAATGAACTGACTGGGGCGCCACCGGCGTCGCCGGAGCAAATGCAGCAGACCATGCAGAAATGGATGGCCTGGATGAAGGAAATGGGTGAGAAGGGCCAACTGAAGAATGCCGGTCACCCGCTTGAGCGCACTGGCAAAGTGGTGAAGGGCAAGCAGAAGACTGTTGTTGACGGGCCCTTTGCGGAGGCGAAGGACATCATCGGCGGTTACTCGCTCGTCGAGGCCAACGATATTGCACAGGCGGTCGAAATTTCGCTGGGCTGTCCGATTTTTGAAAGCGGAGGCATGGTGGAAGTGCGGCCGGTCATGAAGATGTGATGCAGCTCGACGAGCATCTCTTCCGGCGCGAGGCGGGGCGCATGGTGGCCACGCTTACGCGCATCTTCGGAGTGCAAAATCTGACGCTGGCAGAAGACGTGGTGCAAGACGCCTTCTGCCGCGCGCTGGAGGTATGGAAATTTCGAGGCGCGCCGGAAAATCCTTCGGCGTGGCTGATGGCCACGGCGAAAAATCGGGCGCTTGATATTCTGCGGCGCGAGCGTACGGCGCTCACTTTCGCTCCCGAGCTCACCCGTTGGCTTGAATCGGAATGGACGCTGCGGCCCACCGTCGAAGAATTCTTCGCGCCCAACGCCATCAAAGACGATCAGTTGCGCATGATGTTTTCTTGCTGCCATCCTCGTTTGCCTGAGGAGGCGCAGGTCGCACTGGTGCTCCATATTCTCTGCGGCTTCAGCGTGGATGAAATTGCCGGCGCATTTGTGAGCAAGCACGCGGCGATCGAGAAGCGCATTACGCGCTCGAAGAAAGTACTCGCCGGCTCGAATCGGCTCTTCGAGATTGCCGACGAGGCCGATTTTTCCGCGCGGCTGCCCGCCGTACATCGCGCGCTCTATCTGCTTTTCAATGAGGGTTATCATGGCGCGTCGGCCGAATCGGCGGTGCGCGTCGAGCTTTGCCAAGAAGCGATGCGCCTCGCCACGCTGCTTTTCGATCATCCGCTCGCCGCAACGCCCGCTACTTTCGCGCTCTCCGCGATGATGTGTCTGCATGCAGCCCGCTTGCCCGCGCGCCTCGATGCTTCCGGAAATCTGAGCGCGCTCGCGGATCAGGATCGCTCGCGTTGGAATGCGAAGCTGATCGCGGAGGGACGGAAGCTGCTCGGCCAGTCAGCCAGCGGAATAGAGCTGAGTGAGTATCACGTCGAAGCGGCCATTGCGGCAATACATGCCGAGGCGGCGCGCGTGGAAGAAACGGATTGGGGGCAAATCATCGCGCTGTATGACACGCTTATGAGGCTGCGGCCTTCGCCGGTAGTAGCGCTGAATCGCGCGATCGCCATTGCGCAGCGCGATGGGCCCGAGCGCGGTTTGGCTGAAATCCGGGCGATTGCGGATGTTGAGCGGCTGAATGCGTATCCGTTTTATTTCGCGGCGCTGGGCGAACTGGAGTTGCGCAGCGGGCATCGCGAAATCGCGCGCGCGCATTTTCGCGCCGCCACAAAGCAAGCGCGCAACGCGATGGAGCGCAGATTCTTAGAGCAGCGCACCGATGCTTGCGAAGTGCAGAGTAGCGCCGGCGTCCCTGCCGGCATCTTACGACCGCGGCGTCTGCGTCAACCGTGATCTTGGACAGACCGCGATTTTAAATCGAAGGATTGAACTGTCTTGCTGGGTCCGTCCGTGATTGTTGTCTGTGGCGGGATTTTTGGTCGTCAGATGCCGGCAGGGACGCCGGCGCTACTTTGGTTCATTTCCGCTCAACGCGAATTCGGCTTTGAATTTTGCGGTGTCGGCCGGACGGCCTAGAGCGGTGTATTCTTCTGCTAGATCTTGGCGGGCGTTTTGCAGCCAACTAATTGTTGGATTGGTTTGCTTGATTAGGATTTCGTAGCCGGCGCGGCTTTCTACTTCGGCTTCGGTGTAGCGCTGCTGGCGAAGTAACGCGCGGCCCAACTTGATTCTGGCTATGCCGGTGTTGGGATGGTTGGGCGAAAGCGCCTCGGTGTAACGACGCACGACATCTCGATAAATTTCTTCGGCTTGCGCGTATTGCTTCCGCTCCATCTCGACGCTGGCAATATTCGAAAGCGCTGTTGCGACCAAATAATGTTTGTTGCCATAAACCTGGCGGCAAATATCGGCCATGCGCTGAAAATCCGCTTCGGCATCGTCGAGCTTGCCCTGGTGCAGCGCCGCGGTGCCCAAATCATTTAGCACCGTGGCTACGCGCGGATGTACTTTGCCGTAAACGCGCTCCTGAATCGCCAGCGCCTGCTGCAGCAAATCGGCGGCCTCGTCGTAGCGCTGTTCATAAACGAGTGCGCGGCCGAGAATCGTCATCGCCGAGGCGGTCTCGGGATGATCGTTGCCATAAAATGCGCGATCGATTTCCAGCGCTTGCCGGTCAAACGCTTCCGCCTCTTTGTAATGCCCCAAATCCAGTTGAATCGCGCCGAGATTGATGAGCGTGTCGGCTACCAGCGGATGCCGCTCGCCGTAGAGTTGCCGATTCATCCCCAGCACGCGTTCATTGAGAGCTTCCGAAGCGCCATAGTGGCCCGCATAGAACTGAGTATTCGCCAATTCCGAAAGGCTCGAGGCCAGTTCCGGCGTGACGGTAGCGTCCGCCGCGCCCGAGGATTGCAAGCGCACCGCTTCATTCAAAACTTGGATGGCTTGATCGTATTCGCCGCGGTCTTCGAGCACTTTGCCGAGCGCGGCGGTGCCCTTGGCGACGTCCGGATGATTGGCGGGCAAATGGCGCTTGCTCATCGCGAGGCCTTCGCGCACCAGGCGCTCGGCATCATCGAGTTTGGCTTGATCGGCGCGCAGTAATCCGAGTGCTACGAGGCTTTCAGCGACTTCGCGGCTGTCCGCGCCGAAAATCGACTTGCGTTCTTCGAGAGCGGAGTGCATCAACGAGTCCGCTTGATCGAGCTTCCCCAGCTTTTGGTAAATCTCGCCAAGCGTTTGATACAACTCAGACTGAACTTTTGGGTCGGCATCGAGGGCGCGCGCTTCTTGTACGCCGCGATCGAGCAGGGTGATCACGCGCAGATCGTCGGACGGGCCGGCTGCCTCATCGCCGCCCTGAAATAAGTTGGACATGAATTGCTGGATGCGCTGCGTACGCGCCGATTCGGCAAGCGCGGCGTTGCGCGCGATGGCCAGCCGCACGGTGAAGAAAACCACCACGCCCAAAATCACCGTGACCACCGCCGCCGCCGCGATCACCGAGCGGCGATTGCGCCGCACGAATTTGCCGGCGCGATAGCGCAGCGAATCGAGACGGGCTTCGAGAGGCTCGCCCTTCAAATAGTGATCGATATCGCGAATGAGCGCTTCAACGGATTGATAGCGCCGCGCTTCATCTTTGTGCATGGCCGTCAGGCACAGCACGTCGAGATCCGCCCACGCCGTTTTGCTTGCGGACGGAGTGCGCGCATCGGTCGCGAGTTGCGATTCTTTCGCGCGGTTGGCTACCGCGGAGGGCTTCTCCGGAGCTTGCCCGGCGATGATTTTTTCCGCCTCGGCCGCGCTGCGATTGGAAAAATCGAATGGAAGGCGTCCCGCGAGCAATTCGTGGAGAATCACGCCGAGTGAATAGACATCCGCGCGGATGCCCACGCGCTCGCCGCGGAATTGCTCCGGTGAGGCATAGGCCGGCGTCATCAGCCGCAGGCCATCGCGGGTTTGCTCCACCGGCGTTTCGAGATTTTCAATTTGCTTGGCGATGCCGAAATCGAGAAGGCGGACCGAGCCATCGTTCTTGACGAGGATATTCGAAGGCTTCAAGTCGCGGTGAATCACCGCATGCTGATGCGCGTAGAGCACCGCTTCGCAGACGGCGCGAAATAATTGCAGGCGCCGTTCGATCGAGCATTGATTGCGGCGGCAGTATTCCGTGAGCGCAACGCCTTCGACATACTCCATCACAAACCACGGAGTGCCATCGTCGAGCGTGTCCGCGTCGTAGAGGCGAGCGATCGAGGAGTGATTCAGTTGCGCGAGAGTGCGCTGTTCGCTGGCGAAACGCTCGCGTCGCGCGGGGGAAAGCCAGGCATCGCGCAGAAATTTGATTGCTACTTGAGTGCCTAGATCGGAGCGTTCGGCGAGATAGACGACGCCCATGCCGCCTTCGCCCAACATTTGCTTGATGCGGTACGGCCCGAATTCCTTGAAGGCGAGTGACGTCGCGGCGGATTCATCGAAAACTTGGCCGGCGATATGCGCTACGTCGCGATCGAGAAGAGAGGAACCTTGGGAGTCTTCCGCGAGAAGGGTGAGAATCTCGGCGGCTAATTTATCGTCATCGCCGCAGGCATTTTTCAGAAATGCGCGCTGCTCCTGCGGCGGAAGATCCGCCGCGGCGTGAAATAGATCCTGGATTTTTTTCCAGTGCGCGCTGTCCATTTCCGGGCCTTGCGAATGGCGTGAAGAATTCGAAAGCAAATTGCGGCAGTGCGAAAAGTTCCGCGACTTACCTCAGCGGCTAAAGCCGAACGGCTTGCGCGGCGATAGCGGCACGGCTGAAGCCGTGCCCTAACAAGGATTCTGCAACCCCACACCGAATTCTAGCGCACGCGATGTAGTTCGTTTGCTAGCCAGGCTTTTACTGCGCGCCAATCGCGCAGGACTGTGGCCTCGGAGATTTCCAGCAGCTCGGCGGTTTCTGGAATATCCAGGCCGCCGAAAAAGCGACACTCGACCATGGTGGCCTGTCGCGGATTCACGCGCGCGAGTTCTTCGAGCGCCGCATCGAGAGCGACTAGATCATTGCCGAGTTGCGCGCCGTCTCCCAGCGTTTCGTCGAAAGTGACCATCACTCCTTCTGGGCCCCCGCGTTTGCGCGCATTCCGCCGCCGCGCCGCTTCCACCAGCACCTGGCGCATCGCGCGCGCGGCAATACGCTTGAAATGCAGCCGCGAAGTGGAAGCAATCTCGGGGGAATTCGCGAGCTTCAGCCAAGCCTCATTAACCAGCGCGGTGGGATTCAGCGTGGCGCTCGGATCGCCGCGGCGGACGCTGGAGGCTAGGCGGCGGAGTTCTTCGTAGGTTTCGCTGAAGAGATGATCGAGCGCGCGCCGCTCCTCCGGCGTGGTTCCGAAATTGGTGGCGTCGAATCCTGGGGCCGGATTATTGTCTGGCGGCATGACGGTTTTGCCCGCGCTTTCGCGCATTGCTTGGTGGACGGCCACGGCTCACGGGTCTTGGGAACGTGAGGAACGGCGCTTTGCAGCAGGCTCCGAATCGTAGCATCCGTTCTCGCGCGGGGGCAACAAAACACCGCGTCCTGGCTGTGTTTCCTGTAGGCTGGGACGGGGGATGTAGGCGTTTTTCAGTCCGCGCGTGAGGATTGCCTTTGGCATGATCGTGCCCGAAAAGCCGGCAGGGACGCCAGCAGTACACGAAGGCCGGCCGCGCAGATAGTAGTTAAATCATTTCTTAGGGGGCGGCATGAAACTTTCGTTGCTTCGGGGAATTATTCTTGCATCATCGCTGGCTTTTATTGGCCTGACGCTTGCGGGCTGCGGCGTGGAAGGCAAATATTCGGATCAGACCGGGATGATTAATCTCGAGCTGCAGAGCGGCGGGAAAGCCACGCTTGGCGCCATGGGACAGGCCGAGCCGTGCACTTACAAGACCGACGGCGACAAAGTGGACATCACTTGCCACGGTGAAACGACGACCTTCACGAAACAGAGCGACGGCTCACTCGCGCCGCCCGCAGGCGCGATGATCGGCCTGCTGAAAAAGAAATAGCAAGCGAATCTCCGCAGAAGTTCGGCCAATTTTCGAATCAGAATTTTCGCCTAGCCGGAGGTGTGTCATGAATGGTGAAAGTGCAGCGAGAGTCAGAGGGACCATAATCAAAGTGCCGGATACCAGCCCCGGCCTGCTGGCGTACAACGGTCAGCATAAGCCGTTCACGATCGAGGGCATCTGGCGATCGCCGGTGGCGCCGGTAGTAAATATGACCGTCGACGTGGCGACTGACGCGAGTGGCGGGATCGTCGGCCTCTCCGCAGTGGATTCGCAGCAGCTCGCCAAAGAGAAACTCGATCAATTCAGCGGCGTGGCGCAAGAGCGCGGCAAGCAAGCCGCGGCAATTGCCAAGCAGGGCGTGGGCGCGCTGGCGGCGCGCATGGGAAAAGTGCCCATGATTGCCGCGGCAGTGGTGTGGTTCGCATGGTTTTTTCTGCCGTCGTTCAGCGTAAATATGATCGTCGATACGAAATCCTTCACCTATTGGGAATTTCTTGGCATTGATTTCGAACATTCAATGGCCGGCTTCTCGGTGGATCACGGTTTTTTCAGCTTCCTCGGATTTCTGGCGATCCTGGCGCCATTCGTCGCGCCATTCGTTCCGCATCCGAAGGCCAAATTCCTGAATGCCGCGCCGCTGGCTTACATGGTGTTGGCATTTCTAAAATTTAAGTGGGAAATCAGCCACGCCCTCGGGCAATCCGCAAAAGAGATGGGCGAGTTCGGCGCGGAAATGGCGAAGGCTGCGCAGCAAACGCTGTCGGATGCGATCTCGACGAGTTGGGGACTCTACGTCCTCATCCTGGCGGCGATCGTCGTGGCAGTCTTCGCGTTCAAGCCGCGGGCCAACGCCTAGCCCGCCCGCGGTGACACGGTAAAAGGGCACTCGCGCGTCGAGTCATGGTTCAGAATCTCTTCGCGAGGGTATATCCTTTTCGTGTGACTTGCTTGGCCCCACGTATCGCGCAAAGCGCCGGCCTGCTTTTTTTCCTCTGCGTTGCACCCCTGCTGGGCCAGAGCAATCGTGGGGAATTGCGTCTCCGAGTGACCGATCCTTCCGGACTCGGCGTGAGAACCACCGTCCTGCTAATCAGCGCAGCGAATCAATATCGAAATTCTTTGCCGACTAACGAACAAGGCAAGCTGCAGGTGCAGCGTCTGCCATTCGGAATCTATCAGGTCGAGATTCAGCAGCCCGGCTTTGCGGTCGATTCCGAGTTGATCGAAATTCGTTCCGCCATTCCAACTGAATACGTGATCCAGCTCAAAATTTCATCGACCAACGAGACTGTAACGGTGACTGCGCCAAATACATTGATCGATCCCGATCAGGCCGGCGCGGTGAGTCAGATTGGCGCGGACTTGATCCAAAATCGCGTCGGCTCCGTGCCGGGACGCTCGTTGCAGGATCTGGTGAATTCGCAGCCGGGCTGGCTCTATGAGGGCAATGCCGTGCTGCATCCGCGCGGCTCCGAATATCAGACGCAGTTCGTGGTGGATGGAATTCCGCTGACCGACAATCGCTCGCCCAGCTTCGGCCCGGAAATCGCCGCGGACGATGTGCAATCGATGAGCATCTACACGGCGGGAATTCCCGCGGAGTACGGCCGGAAAATGGGCGGAGTCGTCGAAGTCAACACACTTCAAGATCCGCAGCCGGGATTTCACGGCCAAGTAGTTCTTTCCGGCGGCAGTTTCGGTTCCGCAGGGGCATTCGCGGAGGGCCAATACGTGTGGGGTAAGAATACGTTTGGCGGCAGCGCCAGCGGCAGCATGACCGATCACTATTTGAATCCCGTGGTGCCGCAGAACTTTACAAATACGGGCACGACCGGCGATTTTTCCGCGCATTACGAGCGCGATCTTACATCCAAGGACCGGATCAGTTTGATCGTGCGGCACGATCTTTCGCGCTACGAGCTGCCCAACGAACAAGTGCAGCAGACCTGGTGTCTTGCGCCGGGGGAAAATTCCGGGCCGCCCTGCCAACTGCAAAATGCTCAGAACATCGAAACCATGGGCATCGTCTCCTACGAACACACTTTTTCGCCGGACATTGTCGCCAGCCTGCGCGGAATGGTGCGCGACAATGCCAATAGTTTTCAATCCAACGCCGATTCCACACCGATTCTAGTTTTTCAGCACAATTCTATCCGCGAAGGATATTTCAAAGGCAGCATCACCATTCATCACGAGCGCCATGAATGGAAAGCGGGCGTGGAATCGGACAACACTTTCCTGCACGAGAGTTTCAACTACATCATTCCCAATATCCCGATGGATACGAGCCAGTTCGATCCGGGCACTCCGCTCACATTCGCTTTCGCGGGAAATCGCCCGGACCTCGAGCAATCCGCGTTCGTGCAGGATTTGATCCGCCTTGGCAACTGGACCATCAGCGCCGGACTCCGCTGGGATCACTATCAACTCTTGTTGAACCGCCACGCGGTGGATC